>NZ_KV795009.1:89571-192185 GCF_001808865.1 Streptococcus sp. HMSC061D10
AGCTTTCTAGTTTGCTCTTTGATTTTCATTAAGTATTAGTAGTAGGATACAGACCTAGCTTGAAGATTAGATAAGATAAAATCGGCGGAGTGACCTCTGCCGATTTACTGTTATTTGAGTTGGTAAGACCAGTCTTCTCCATCCTTGTAGTAAAAGAATTCACTGAGGTCCTCTTCGAGAAAAACACGAAGCATGTCAGACATATCCTCAGTAGCTAATTTTAGATGAGATAGATTTTCAAAATCCTCCCACCAGACTTTTCCTTCGTCTGAAGATTGGAGCTCACCAGTAAAGTGTTCAGTTTTGTAAAAGAGGACAACATAGCGATAATCTGCATCATCATACCAATCTTTGATACCGCAGAGTTGGGGTTTAGAAATGGTCAGACCAGTTTCTTCCTTCACTTCGCGAATGACAGCATCAACAAAGGATTCGCCACGTTCAACATGGCCACCAGGAAAAGTAATGCCAGGCCAGTTAGGACTAACTCGGTCTTGAACTAGGACCTTGTCCCCATTTTTAATCAAGCACATGTTGACAAATTCGACTGATTCTCTTCTGTTCATCTTATTTTTCCTATTTTGTTAGTAATTTTTCTACCACGTTTAACTTTCGCATGGTCAGATCAACGCCGAACAGCTTTTCGAGATAGTTGGTATTAAGCTTTTTTCGTTTTGCAGTTCTAGGGAGATAGAGGTAAAGACAATGGTTGCCGATACAAATTTCTTCTTCACCATAGTCAATATTCAATTTTTCTAATGGTAGACTTTGGATAGCATTCTGGAAAAGAATTATATGTATACGGTCATAAAGATAGTGTTCTCCAAACGGATTTTCTTGGACAATTTTTGTAAAATCACTCTTATTTTTAATAACCATTTTCAAGTCGGCTCCGATTTTTTCTTTTATTAGAGTATGGACTTGTTCTCGTATTTCTTCTATGGCTAAGTCGCTTTCAAGAATAATATTTCCACTTTGAATATAAGTTCGAACGTGTTGAAAACCAACCTCTGTTAAGATATCTACTAGATAAGACATTTTTGGGATAGCATTTTGTCCATTCGGTGTAACACCTCTCAGTAAAATAATATGTTCCAAAATAGCTCCTTTCTTATCCAATATCTTTAGATACTATATCATTTATAGTTCTAGTTTGAGCCTGCCACCCAGCCAGTACAGAGGGCAGAAGTGATGTTAAAGCCACCTGTGTGGGCGTTGATATCCAGTACCTCTCCTGCAAAGTGAAGGCCAGGAACCAGTTTGCTTTCCAGCGTTTTAGGATTGATTTCCTTGAGACTAACACCTCCTTTGGTAACAAAGGATTTAGCCAAGGACATTTTTCCTGTCACAGGGATTTTGAGTGCCTTGATAGACTGGAGAAGTTGATCGCGTTCTCTTTCAGTTAGTTGTTTGACTTTTTCAGGATATCCTTGGACAAAAAATTCTGCCAAGCGTTCAGGGAGTAAAGTTTTTAAGGCATTTTTCAAGGACTTTTCACGGTTCTCTTCTAAAAAGTCAACTAAGTCACCTTCTGAAAGTTGTGGCAAGGCATCTAGAGAGAGAATTTCCCCACCTTTGACAAAGCTAGACATGCGTAGCGCAGCAGGACCTGACAAACCAAAGTGGGTAAAGAGTAGGTCATGAGTGATGACATGCTTGCCATAGCTTAGGGTCACATCGTCTAGGGAAATTCCCTGCAAGGCCTTATGCGGGAAATCAGTCAACAATGGACTTTCAGCAGCCTCAAGCTCGGTAATGGTGTGTTTGAAGTGGCGAGCAATCTCATGGCCAAAACCAGTTGACCCAGTGGAAGGATAGGATTTTCCACCAGTTGTGACGATGAGTTTATCACAAGTGAAGGTTTGGTCTGCGGACTTAAGGACAAATTTGTCGTCTATCTTTTTAACAGAAACAATCTCTGTTTGAGTGGCAACTTGCCCACCTAGCTCCATGATTTTCTTTTCCAAAGCTTCGATAATGGTCCGAGATTTGTCACTGGCTGGAAAGACGCGGCCATGGTCTTCGACCTTGAGTTTTACGCCATTTTCAGTAAAAAAGTTGATGATATCATGGTTATCAAACTGGGAAAAGACACTGTATAGGAAGCGTCCATTTCCAGGTATGCCAGCTAATAGGTCATCTAGAGTTCCGTTGTTGGTCACGTTGCAGCGACCACCACCAGTACCAGCTAATTTTTTTCCAAGTTTTCGATTTTTTTCGATGAGGAGGGTTTTCTGCCCATAAAAGCTACTGGAAATGGTAGCCATCATACCAGCAGGGCCCCCCCCAATTACAATAGTGTCAAAATGTTTCATAAAAGTATTGTACCATAAAAAAACAAGAGATGATAAGTCATCTCCTGTTTGATTTATTAGTCAATTTCATATCCCATGAGAAGTCCACCCTCTTCTGCATAGAAACTACAAAGTCCAGAAGTTGGGAGAACCTTAATATCAGCTTGTGGGAATGTTTCACGCACACGTTCAGAAAGCTGTTGGCAGAATTTATCATTACTGCGGTGAGCCATGACGATACGTCCACCAGCATAGCCAGCTTTAATTAATTCTTCATAGGTAGCTTGAAGAGATTTTTTAGCACCACGAGCCTTTTGGAGGAGTTCCAAGGTTCCAGTTTCACTTGCTTCCCCAACCATACGAATATTGAGGAGCCCAACAACTGTACCGATCAGTTTACTCAAGCGACCATTCTTAACCAGATTATCAACCTTAGCGAGAACGAACAATAACTTAGTTTTTTCTTGGTAAGCAGTAATAGCATTAACCACTTCTTCAAAGGAAAGTCCTTGGTCAATCAAATCATTGATTTTCTCAACGATTAGATCAACTTCCCCACCAGCAGACAAGCTGTCAATAACATGAATCTGAGTATCAGGATGTTCTTCGAGATAGAGATTCTTAGCTAATTGAGCGCTGTTTTGACTACCAGAAAGAGTTCCTGTAATGGTCACTACAAAAATATGTTTTGCCCCTTCAAATGCTCGCAAGTAATCATCAGGGCTAGGACAAGCTGATTTTGAAGCTTCAGAAGTTGCATACATGGTTTCCATCATTTTGTCAATATCAAGACTAGCATCGTCAATAAAGACTTGATCAGCCACTTGAATGGTTAAAGGAACACTTACAAATTCAGTGTCAATCGCAGGAGTAGGTAATTGACGATAATCACAACCAGAATCTGCCACAATCTTCCAAGTCATAGAAATTCTCCATCTTTGTCACTTATACATTGACAAAGGTTCTGTCTTTTTCTACAATTATATCATGAAAGTGCTTAAAACAAAAGTCTCGTCACTCTGTTGTCACAAGTAGAAAGGAAGTGTTATGGCCGAACGAAGAATTTCCGAAAATTCACTTGAAAATCTCAGAAAATCCAATCAAGAATCCAATTTACTGACCAGAGAAGCTATCGAAACAGCTCTCTTGCAACTTTTGGAGAAAAAGGAATTGACAAAGATTAGCATTTCTGAGTTGGTCAAACGTGCTGGTGTTTCCCGTGCAGCCTTTTATCGAAACTATGACTCCAAAGAAGAGATTTTAGAAAGTGTCTTTAAACGAAGCGTCCATAACATTATGGAGCAATTGAGCCATTACGATGTTAAAACGGACCTCTATCTGGTTTGGGTTCGCCTCTTTAGAGAAGCCAAGAAAGAGGCTAAGGTCATTCAGCTTGCCTTGGACTACCACTTGGAAAAAATCTTTGTGCAAGCCATGCAAGAATTTTTAGAAAAATACTATGGAAAATCAAAAGGAGTCAGCTCTTACCTGCATTCTTTTTGGAGTTCTGCCATCGTATCAGTTTTGCTTAAATGGATTAAGGATGGAATGAAGGTTCCTGCTGAAAAAATTGCAGATTTACGCCTACCATTTTTCAAAAAATAAACCAAGAGGAGAGAAGATATGACAGAAAAAAGACTGGCTTGGGATGAGTATTTTGCTGCTCAAGCTCTATTGATTGCCAATCGTTCAACCTGTAAACGCGCTAAGGTAGGAGCTGTTTTAGTCAAGGATAATAAGGTGATTTCAACGGGATACAATGGTTCTGTATCAGGAACGGAGCATTGTATTGACCATGACTGTCTGGTGATTGAGGGCCACTGTGTTCGTACCCTTCATGCAGAAGTGAATGCTATCTTACAAGGGTCAGAGCGTGGCGTTCCAAAAGGATTTACAGCCTACGTTACACATTTTCCATGCCTCAACTGTACCAAGCAATTGCTTCAGGTAGGTTGTGAGCGTGTTGTTTATATTAACCAGTACCGTATGGACGACTACGCCCAGTATCTCTATAGTGAAAAAGGGACAGAGTTGACCCATTTACCACTTGAGACAGTACAAGCAGCTCTTCAAGAAGCTAACTTGATTTAAAAATTAAAAAAAAGATGGTTTAGAAGGATTTTTAAACCAATTTTTGATATAATAAGAAGAATAAATTGAAAGAAGGAATTCAGAAAATGGGAAAAATTGAAGTTATCGATCATCCACTAATCCAACATAAATTGTCAATCTTGCGTCGCACAGACACTTCTACTAAAGCATTTCGTGAATTAGTTGATGAAATCGCTATGTTGATGGGCTATGAAGTGCTTCGTGATCTTCCGCTTGAAGACGTTGAAATCGAAACACCTATCACAAAAACAGTCCAAAAACAATTGGCTGGTAAAAAATTGGCAATTGTTCCAATCTTGCGTGCAGGTATCGGGATGGTCGATGGGCTGTTGAGCTTGGTTCCAGCAGCCAAAGTTGGACATATTGGTATGTACCGTGACGAAGAAACTCTTCAACCAGTAGAATACTTGGTTAAATTACCTGAAGATATCGACCAACGTCAAATTTTTGTGGTTGACCCTATGCTTGCAACAGGTGGTTCTGCAATCTTGGCTGTTGATTCCCTCAAAAAACGTGGAGCATCAAACATCAAATTTGTCTGCCTTGTATCTGCTCCAGAAGGTGTAAAAGCTCTTCAAGAAGCTCACCCAGATGTAGAAATCTTTACAGCAGCTTTGGATGAACGCTTGAACGAACATGGCTATATTGTTCCAGGTCTTGGTGACGCTGGAGACCGTTTGTTCGGAACTAAGTAAAATTCTAAGCTTACCCTAAAACTGTTCATTAGTTTTAGTCTAGAAAGGAGGTTAAATTTTTGTGTCTGTTTTTAGGATAGAGCAAAAATTTGACCTTTTTTGACCAAAAAGATATAATAGTCCTGTATCAAGTCGCTTGACTAGGAAATTTAGAAATCAGAAGGAGAAATGAATGATTCCTGTAGTTATTGAACAAACAAGTCGTGGAGAACGTTCATATGACATTTACTCACGTCTTTTAAAAGATCGTATCATTATGTTGACTGGACCAGTCGAAGACAATATGGCCAATTCAGTTATCGCCCAATTGCTTTTTTTGGATGCCCAAGATAGTACAAAAGATATCTACCTTTATGTAAATACTCCAGGTGGTTCTGTATCAGCTGGTTTGGCAATCGTTGATACTATGAACTTTATCAAGGCAGATGTCCAAACCATTGTTATGGGGATGGCTGCTTCAATGGGAACAATCATTGCTTCAAGTGGAGCAAAAGGCAAGCGTTTTATGCTTCCAAATGCCGAGTACATGATTCACCAACCGATGGGTGGTACAGGTGGTGGTACACAGCAAACAGATATGGCGATTGCTGCTGAACACTTGCTTAAAACTCGTAAAACTTTGGAGCAAATTCTTGCAGATAATTCTGGTAAATCAGTTGAGCAAATCCATGCAGATGCTGAACGTGATTACTGGATGAGCGCTCAAGAAACACTTGAATATGGTTTCATTGATGAAATCATGGCTAATAATTCTTTGAATTAAACTACTAAAGCAAGCTCGACTGAGCTTGCTTTTTTTGATATAATAGTAAGAAGATTGTTAGAAGGAAGTTGTAATATGTTTCAAAAAGAGAATCGGTCTGGTCTGATTATCTACCTATACTATAATCGTGATGCAAAAAAAATCGATAATTATGGTGATATTTGTTACCACTCAAAAAAACACCGTTATCTGCAACTTTATGTCCCAACAGAAGAAGTGGAAGAACTGGTTAGCCGTTTAGGAAAAGAGAAATTTGTCAAAAAAGTGAGACGATGTCATATCCAAGAATTGGAAACTCCCTTTGTTGGTAGTCTCTACAGAAATAACGAAAACGTTATCATGTAAAAATTCAGATAAATGTGTTGACAATTTTCTGATAATTCGGTATATTCTTAACATGTAATTTAAATTAAGAAATTAAAAGGAGATAAACATGAAGAAAAAATTTGCCTTGTCACTTGTAGCTCTTGCAAGTGTGGCTGTTTTAGCAGCTTGTGGAGAAGTGAAGTCAGGAGCTTCAAACTCAACTGGTAACCCAGTGGATGAGAAAGTCGTTAAAATTGGTTTCAACTTTGAAGAAACTGGTGCTGTAGCATCTTACGGTACATCTGAACAAAAAGGTGCCCAACTTGCAGTTGATGAAATTAACGCAGCAGGTGGTATCGATGGAAAACAAATCGAAGTAGTAGACAAAGATAACAAATCTGAAACTGCTGAAGCTGCTTCAGTTTCAACAAACCTTGTTACTCAATCTAAAGTAGCAGCTATCGTAGGACCTGCAACTTCAGGTGCAACTGCAGCAGCAGTAGCAAATGCTACACAAGCTGGAGTTCCATTGATTTCTCCAAGTGCTACTCAAGATGGTTTGACAAAAGGTCAAGATTTCCTTTTCATCGGAACATTCCAAGATAGCTTCCAAGGGAAAATCATTTCTAACTATGTTACAAACAAGTTGAACGCTAAGAAAGTAGTCTTATATACAGATAACTCAAGTGACTACGCTAAAGGAATTGCAAAATCATTCCGTGATTCATTCTCAGGCGAAATCGTAGCAGATGAAACATTTGTATCAGGTGACACTGACTTCCAAGCAGCTTTGACAAAAATCAAAGATAAAGACTTTGATGCAATCGTATTGCCAGGTTACTATACAGAAGCTGGTAAGATTGTAAACCAAGCTCGTGGTATGGGAATTGATAAACCAATCATCGGTGGTGATGGATTCAACGGTGCAGAATTTGTTCAACAAGCAACAGCCGAACGCGCATCAAATATCTACTTCATCTCAGGTTTCTCAACTACTGTAGATGTTTCAGATAAGGCAAAAGCCTTCCTTGAAGCCTACCGTGCAAAATACAACGAAGATCCTTCAACATTTGCAGCTCTTGCTTATGACTCAGTTTACCTTGTAGCTAATGCAGCAAAAGGTGCAAAAACTTCAGTTGATATCAAGAACAATCTTGCTAAAACACAAAACTTCGAAGGTGTTACAGGTCAAACAAGCTTTGATGCAGATCACAACACTGTGAAAACAGCCTTCATGATGACCATGAATAATGGTAAAGTAGAAGCGGCAGAAGTCGTAAAACCATAATTATAGATACAGGAAATGGGGAATGAGCTTTTACTCACTCCCTGTTTCGGTATTTATGAAAGGATTATTTTTTTTAAAAAAAATCCTAAAAATAATAATTAGAAAGAGTGAACCATATGCTTCAACAACTTGTCAATGGTCTAATCTTGGGTAGTGTCTATGCGCTACTAGCCCTAGGTTATACTATGGTTTATGGAATTATCAAGCTCATTAACTTTGCCCATGGTGATATTTACATGATGGGTGCTTTCATGGGTTATTTCTTGATTAATTCCTTGCAATTAAATTTCTTTGTTGCCTTGATCTTATCGATGATCGGTACAGCGATTCTCGGTGTTATCATTGAGTTCCTAGCTTATCGTCCATTACGTCATTCAACTCGAATCTCTGTATTGATTACAGCTATCGGGGTATCCTTCTTACTGGAGTATGGAATGGTCTATCTGGTAGGTGCCAACACACGTGCCTTTCCTCAAGCAATCCAAACAGTGCGTTATGACTTAGGACCAATCAGTCTAACAAATATTCAATTGTTGATTTTGACTGTCTCACTTGTTTTGATGGTTCTTCTACAACTCATCGTACAAAAAACCAAGATGGGGAAAGCCATGCGTGCTGTTTCTGTAGATAGTGATGCTGCTCAGCTGATGGGGATTAACGTGAACCGTACAATCAGCTTCACCTTTGCATTGGGTTCAGCTCTAGCTGGTGCAGCGGGTGTCTTGATTGCGCTTTACTATAACTCTCTTGAACCATTGATGGGAATGACTCCAGGTATAAAATCATTCGTGGCTGCCGTTCTTGGTGGTATCGGAATTATCCCTGGTGCAGCTCTGGGTGGCTTTGTTATTGGTCTTTTGGAGACATTTGCTACCGCCTTCGGAATGTCAGATTTCCGTGATGCCATCGTGTATGGAATCTTACTCTTAATCTTGATTGTTCGCCCAGCTGGTATCCTCGGTAAGAATGTGAAAGAGAAGGTGTAAACAATGAAAGAAAATTTAAAAGTTAATATTCTATGGTTATTCCTTTTGTTGCTTGGATATGGTTTGATTAGCCTATTGGTTTCTATAGGAGTCTTGAACCTTTTCCATATTCAGATTATTGAACAAATCGGTATCAACATTATTCTAGCAGTAGGTCTTAACCTTATCGTTGGGTTCTCTGGTCAGTTTTCACTTGGACATGCTGGATTTATGGCTATTGGTGCCTATGCAGCAGCCATTATCGGATCAAAATCTCCAACCTATGGTGCATTCTTTGGAGCTATGTTGCTCGGTGCAATCATTGCTGGTCTGGTTGCCTTGGTCGTTGGAATTCCTACCCTACGTTTGAAAGGGGATTATCTTGCGGTTGCGACACTTGGTGTTGCTGAAATTATTCGTATCTTCATTATTAATGGTGGAAGCCTTACAAACGGTGCTGCTGGTATTTTGGGGATTCCTAACTTTACAACTTGGCAAATGGTATATTTCTTTGCTGTGATTACAACGATTGCTACTCTCAATTTCCTTCGTAGTCCTATCGGGCGTTTAACTTTATCTGTTCGTGAAGATGAGATTGCTGCTGAGTCAGTAGGGGTAAATACTACAAAAATTAAAATCATCGCTTTTGTTTTTGGTGCTGTTACTGCAAGTATCGCTGGTACTCTTCAGTCAGGATTTATCGGATCAGTCGTACCAAAAGATTATACGTTCATCAACTCTATCAATGTATTGATTATCGTTGTATTTGGTGGTTTAGGATCCATTACAGGGGCAATTGTTGCTGCAATCGTGCTTGGAATCTTGAACATGCTCCTTCAAGATGTGGCCAGCGTTCGTATGATTATCTATGCTTTGGCCTTAGTACTCGTTATGATCTTCAGACCAGGTGGTCTTCTTGGGACTTGGGAATTGAGCCTATCACGTCTCTTTAAAAAAGGTAAGAAGGAGGGACAAAACTAATGGCATTGCTTGAAGTAAAAAATTTAACCAAACATTTTGGTGGTCTGACAGCCGTTGGGGACGTCACTCTCGAATTGAACGAAGGTGAACTTGTTGGTTTGATTGGACCGAATGGTGCTGGGAAAACAACTCTTTTCAACTTGCTGACTGGAGTTTATGAACCAAGCGAAGGAACAGTAACCTTGGATGGCCACTTGTTAAATGGCAAGCAACCCTATAAAATTGCTGCTCTTGGTTTAGGGCGTACCTTCCAAAACATCCGCCTCTTTAAAGACTTGACAGTTTTGGATAACGTTCTGATTGCATTTAGTAACCATCATAAACAACATGTTTTTGCAAGTTTCTTGCGCTTACCAGCTTTTTATAAAAATGAAAAAGAATTGAAAGCTAAAGCCTTAGAATTACTAAAAATCTTTGATTTGGATGGAGATGCTGAAACTCTAGCTAAAAATTTAGCCTATGGTCAACAACGTCGCTTAGAGATTGTTCGTGCTCTTGCTACAGAACCTAAAATCCTCTTCTTGGATGAGCCTGCAGCGGGTATGAATCCACAAGAAACTGCAGAATTGACTGAGTTGATTCGTCGTATTAAGGATGAATTCAAGATTACTATCATGCTGATTGAACATGATATGAACTTGGTTATGGAAGTTACGGAGCGTATCTATGTTCTTGAGTACGGTCGTTTGATTGCTCACGGGACACCAGATGAAATCAAGAGTAATAAACGTGTTATCGAAGCTTATCTTGGAGGTGAAGCCTAATGTCTATGTTAAAAGTTGAAAACCTCTCAGTACACTATGGTATGATTCAAGCTGTACGTGATGTGAGCTTTGAAGTAAATGAAGGGGAAGTTGTTTCCCTTATCGGTGCAAACGGTGCTGGTAAAACAACCATCCTTCGTACCTTATCAGGCCTTGTTCGTCCAAGTTCTGGTCGAATTGAATTTTTGGGACAAGAAATCCAAAAGATGCCTGCACAAAAAATTGTGGCATCAGGACTTTCTCAAGTACCAGAAGGACGTCACGTCTTCCCTGGTTTGACAGTTATGGAAAACTTGGAAATGGGAGCCTTCCTTAAGAAAAATCGTGAAGAAAATCAAGCAAATCTGAAAAAAGTATTTTCACGTTTCCCGCGTTTAGAAGAACGTAAAAACCAAGATGCAGCTACTCTATCAGGTGGTGAACAGCAGATGCTTGCTATGGGACGTGCGCTTATGTCAACGCCTAAACTTCTTCTCTTAGATGAACCATCAATGGGGCTTGCTCCAATTTTTATCCAAGAAATTTTTGATATCATCCAAGATATTCAAAAACAAGGTACGACCGTTCTTTTGATCGAGCAAAATGCCAATAAGGCACTTGCCATCGCAGATCGAGGCTATGTTCTTGAAACAGGAAAGATTGTCCTATCAGGAACAGGTAAAGAGCTCGCAGCATCAGACGAAGTCAGAAAAGCATATCTAGGTGGCTAAAACAATCCAGTGGATTGTTTTAGTCGGCAGATAAAGATTGCAAAGCAATCCACATTAGTCCGGGGGACCTTTTTAGTCGGCGGATAGAGATTGCTTGGTAATCATCAGAACCAGTGGATTGTTTTAGTCGGCGGGTAAAGATTATCTTAGTCGGCGGGAAAGATTGCCAAACAAATTACATAATCATAAGATTGAGGGCCCTAATATAGGGCTCTTTTTATAGTATTTCAGAGTTTTCAGAATCTTGAAAAAGAGATGAAAGCGTTTGATTGATTTTCGTAAAAAGTGTATAATAAAGCTATAAACATAAAGGAGAGTTCCTATGGCAGTTAAAGATTTTATGACACGAAAGGTCGTATATATTAGCCCAGATACGACTGTAGCACATGCAGCAGACTTGATGCGCGAACAAGGTTTGCATCGTCTTCCTGTTATTGAAAATGATAAATTAGTTGGTCTAGTAACAGAAGGAACAATTGCTGAAGCCAGTCCATCAAAAGCAACGAGTCTTTCAATCTTTGAGATGAATTACTTGCTTAATAAAACAAAAGTAAAAGACGTCATGATTCGTAATGTTGTAACTGTCTCCGGTTATGCAAGTTTGGAAGATGCAACCTATCTTATGCTGAAAAATAAGATTGGAATCTTGCCAGTTATTGATAACGAACAAGTCTATGGTGTTATTACTGACCGTGATGTATTCAGAGCATTTCTTGAAATTTCTGGTTATGGCGAAGAGGGAATCCGTGTTCGTTTTATCACAGAAAATGAAGTTGGGGTACTTGGTAAGATTGTTTCTTTAATCGTTGAGGAAAATCTTAATATCTCTCATACTGTTAATATTCCACGTAAAGATGGTAAGATTGTTATCGAAGTTCAAATTGAGGGAACGATTGATCTAGCTACCTTTAAACAGAAATTTGAATCTGAGAATATTCAGGTTGAAGAAATTACACAAACTTCTGCAAAAAAACTGTAAAAAATAAAATAGAAGCATTTTTTACTTGCGAAAAAAATTTTTTTCTAGTATAATAATTTATTGTGAGCAAACCTCACTTACCCCTTGCAAAGTCTTGGGGTCATTAGACCAAAAGGAGGAACATATCAATGGCTAAATACGAAATTCTTTATATCATTCGTCCAAACATTGAAGAAGAAGCGAAAAACGCTTTGGTAGCACGTTTTGACTCTATCTTGACTGACAACGGTGCAACTGTTGTTGAATCAAAAACATGGGAAAAACGTCGTCTTGCATACGAAATCCAAGATTTCCGCGAAGGACTTTACCACATCGTTAACGTTGAAGCAAATGATGATGCAGCTCTTAAAGAGTTTGACCGTCTTTCAAAAATCAACGCTGACATTCTTCGTCACATGATCGTCAAAACTGACGCGTAAGAAGGTAGATTATGATTAACAATGTTGTACTTGTAGGGCGTATGACTCGTGACGCTGAGTTGCGTTATACCCCATCAAATGTAGCAGTTGCGACTTTTACTCTTGCAGTAAACCGTACATTTAAGAGTCAAAATGGCGAACGTGAGGCTGATTTTATCAATGTCGTTATGTGGCGCCAACAGGCTGAAAATCTTGCTAATTGGGCTAAAAAAGGCTCACTTATCGGGGTGACAGGCCGTATTCAGACTCGTAGTTACGATAACCAGCAAGGACAACGTGTCTACGTGACGGAAGTCGTGGCTGAGAATTTCCAAATGTTGGAAAGCCGTAGTGTGCGTGAAGGACATACTGGTGGAGCTTATTCTGCACCAAGTTCAAACTATTCAGCACCTACTCAATCAGTGCCTGACTTTTCACGTGATGAAAATCCATTCGGAACAACAAATCCTTTGGATATTTCAGATGATGATTTACCATTCTAATGGACAATTAATACTATAAAGGAGAAAAAAACATGGCTCAACAACGTCGTGGCGGATTCAAACGCCGTAAAAAAGTTGATTACATCGCAGCAAACAAAATTGAATATGTTGATTACAAAGATACTGAGCTTCTTAGCCGTTTCGTTTCAGAACGTGGGAAAATCCTTCCTCGTCGTGTAACTGGAACTTCAGCTAAAAACCAACGTAAAGTAACAACAGCTATCAAACGCGCTCGCGTAATGGCTTTGATGCCTTTCGTAAACGAAGATTAAAAAAAGGGGTCCAGTGGACCTCTTTTTCATGAGCTTGAAAACAAGAAAGCGAATTAAGACCCCGACGGGTCTTTTTTTCACGAGATTTGAAATGAGAGAGCGAGTTTGGGTTCAGTGGACCTCTTTTTCATGAGATTGAAAATAAGGAAGCAAATTAGGACCCCAACGGGTCTTTTTTCACGAGATAGTTTTTTTCTGATCTTGGCGTGCTATAATGGTAATAGAAAGAGTAAAGATGGGTAAGTCAAAGATGAATTGTACGATTAGAAATATGATTAAGTCTGATATTGAATCCTTATCTCATGGATTTATGAATCAAGGTTGGTCTGGTAGAGAGGAAATTTTGGCTAGATATTTTCTGGAACAGGAAAGTGGGGAGAGAGAAGTCTTAGTTGCAGAGATTGATGGTGTTGTAGCGGGCTACGTTACCATTTTGCCCTCTGCTAAACATGGTCCTTTTGCAGAAGTCTATCCAGAATTATCAGATTTTAATGTGTTTGAGCCTTTTCGAAATCAAGGGATTGGGAATCAACTGCTAGAAGAAGCAGAAAAACGAGTCAAGTTTGTTTCGAGTAAGGTCACTCTTGGTGTAGGTTTGCACTTAGGCTATGGCCCTGCCCAGAGATTGTATATCAGACGGGGCTACATTCCAGATGGGACAGGTGTCTGGTATCGAAATCAACCCTTAGAAATGAATGCAACTAGCCAAAATAATGATGATTTGGTTTTGTATCTAGTAAAGGAATTCGGATAAGAGACAAGGATTTTATTGGGGATGTGGGATTCCTCTACTTTATGGTATAATGGAAAGAGTGAATTGAAGGAGGTAATGAGATGGATGCGAAATTAAGATATAAGGCGAAAAAGATAAAGATTGTTTTTTTTGATATTGATGATACTTTGAGAGACTCAAAGACTGGTTTTATCCCAACCGCAATTCCAACAGTATTTCAACAATTACGTGAAAAAGGTATTTTGACTGGGATTGCGACTGGTCGTGGGATTTTCGGTGTCGTGCCAGAGATTCGCGAGCTTAAACATGACTTTTTTGTTACTCTGAATGGTGCCTATATTGAGGATAAAAAAGGCAATGTGATTGATAGTAACAAAATCTCTAAAGATAAGGTTGAAAGCTATATTGCTTGGACTAAGGAAGTGGGGATTGACTATGGTTTAGTTGGTAGTCATACTGCTAAACTCTCCACTAGAACTGAGTTGATTAGTGAGGCCATTGATCCAATTTATCCCGACTTAGATGTAGATCCAGATTTTTATGAAAAAGAAGACATCTATCAGATGTGGACTTTTGAGGATCAGGGAGATGACCTGACTTTGCCTGAAAGTTTAGCATCGACTTTGCGTATGGTACGCTGGCATGAACATTCGTCAGATGTGGTACCAATTTCAGGTTCAAAAGCAGCTGGTGTAGCAAAAGTTGTAGAACATTTAGGTCTTAAACCTGAGAACGTGATGGTTTTTGGGGACGGACTTAACGATTTAGAGCTCTTTGATTATGCAGGCATTAGTGTCGCTATGGGTGTTTCTCATGACAAAATCAAAGAAAAAGCAGATTATATTACAAAAACATTAGAAGAGGATGGCATTTTCGATGCCTTAGAAGGATTTGGTATGGTAGAAAAAGAATTACAGTTTCCACAAGTAGACATTGAAGCAGTAGAAGGTCCGATTGCGACTATTAAGACAAATCATGGAGACTTGCGTATTAAGCTTTTCCCTGAGCATGCACCAAAAACAGTTGCCAACTTTATTGCTCTGTCTAAAGATGGTTACTATGATGGTGTCATTTTCCATCGTATTATCAAGGACTTTATGATTCAAGGTGGAGACCCAACTGGAACTGGTATGGGTGGCGAGTCAATCTATGGAGAATCTTTTGAGGATGAGTTTTCAGAAGAACTTTACAATGTCCGTGGAGCCCTTTCTATGGCTAATGCTGGGCCAAATACAAATGGTAGCCAGTTCTTTATCGTGCAAAATCAACACTTGCCATATTCTAAGAAAGAAATTGCTCGTGGTGGTTGGCCAGAACCAATTGCGGAAATTTATGCGGATCAAGGTGGAACTCCTCACCTTGATCGTCGTCACACAGTTTTTGGACAGCTTGCGGATGAAGCTTCTTATGAAGTTCTGGATGCAATTGCAGGTGTAGAAACAGGTGTAATGGACAAACCAGTTGAAGATGTCGTCATCGAAACGATTGAAATCGAGGACTAAAATGAAAATAGGTGATAAGCTAACAGGGCGAATTACAGGGATTCAGTCTTATGGAGCCTTTGTGGAGTTAGAGACTGGTATCACGGGCTTGATTCATATTTCTGAAATTCGTACAGGATTTATTGAGAATATCTATGATGTACTGAAAATCGGTGAAGAAGTTCAAGTCCAGGTTGTCGATTTGGACGAATATACAGGGAAAGCAAGTCTTTCTATTCGGACTTTGGAAGAAGAGAAACATCAATTACCGAGACGGAGACGTTTTTCAAGTGACCGTGTCAAATACGGATTTGCTCCTTTGGCTCGCATGATGCCTATCTGGACCAAGGAAGCTATCTCTAATCTAAATAAGAAAAAGTCTTAATTGATTTTTCTCTCTTGAAATGTTAATATAGTTTGTTATAATAGAAGTATGGTAGAAGAATTATTAAAATCAGGAGAGAGAATCAATCAGCTCTTTTCTACAGATATCAAGATTATTCAAAATAGAGAGGTTTTCAGCTATTCGGTGGATAGTGTACTTTTGTCACGCTTTCCTCGCTTTCCTAAAAATGGCTTGATAGTGGATTTTTGTGCGGGTAATGGAGCTGTTGGACTTTTTGCCAGTAGTCGTACTAAGGCGAAAATTCTGTCTGTTGAAATCCAGGAACGATTGGCGGATATGGCAGACCGGTCAGTCCGATTAAATGGCTTAGAAGAACAGATGCAGGTCATTTGTGATGATTTGAAAAATATGCCTGCTTACATTCAGGGGAGTAAGGTTGATTTGATTTTATGCAACCCTCCCTATTTTAAGGTGGACCCAAATTCTAATCTGAACGAGAGTGAGCACTATTTGTTGGCTCGGCACGAAATTACGACCAATCTTAAGGAAATCTGCCGTAGTGCCCAAAGCATTCTCAAATCCAATGGGCGTTTGGCCATGGTCCATCGTCCTGATCGATTGTTAGATATTTTAGACACGCTTCAACAGCATAATCTAGCTCCAAAGCGTCTGCAATTTGTTTACCCTAAACGGGAGAAAGAAGCCAATATGCTTTTGATCGAGGCTATCAAGGACGGCTCCACTAGTGGTTTTAAGGTTCTGCCACCACTCATTGTTCATAATGATGATGGTTCCTATACTCCAGAAATTCAAGAGATTTACTATGGATCATAAGGCTTATATGTATGTGGTAGAGTGTTGTGATGGTACCTACTATACTGGCTATACAACGGATGTCAAAAAAAGAATCGCCGTTCACAATAGTGGTAAGGGAGCCAAGTACACACGAGCTCGGTTGCCAGTAAAACTTATCTATGTAGAAGGTTTCGATAGTAAAGAAGAAGCCATGTCAGCCGAAGCACTTCTAAAACGTAAGAAGAGGCCACAGAAGGAAAGATTTTTATCTGACAACCAAGAAAAAAATTTAATCAGTCATTTTGAAGAGTAGAGGGGAGTTCTTTGACTCCTCTTACTTTTGTCAAAAATTGAAAAAAATGCTACAATAGAGTGAATAAAGAAACGAGGTATTATCATGTCTAAGATTCTAGTATTTGGACACCAAAATCCAGATTCAGATGCTATTGGTTCATCTGTAGCCTTTGCTTATCTTGCAAAAGAAGCTTATGGTTTGGATACAGAAGCGGTGGCTCTAGGAACTCCAAATGAAGAAACAGCTTTCGTATTGAACTATTTTGGTGTGGAAGCACCGCGCGTGATCACATCTGCTAAAGCGGAAGGTGCAGAACAAGTTATCTTGACTGACCACAATGAATTCCAACAATCAGTTTCAGATATTGCTGAAGTAGAAGTTTACGGTGTTTTGGACCACCACCGTGTGGCTAACTTTGAAACTGCAAGCCCACTTTACATGCGTTTGGAACCAGTTGGATCAGCATCATCTATCGTTTACCGTATGTTCAAAGAACACGGTGTAGCTGTTCCAAAAGAAATTGCAGGTTTGATGCTTTCAGGTTTGATTTCAGATACCCTTCTTTTGAAATCTCCAACAACTCACCCATCAGATAAGGTGATTGCGCCTGAATTGGCTGAATTGGCCGGTGTGAACTTGGAAGAATACGGTCTTGCAATGCTCAAGGCTGGTACAAATTTGGCAAGCAAGTCAGCAGAAGAATTGATCGACATCGATGCAAAGACTTTTGAATTGAACGGTAACAACGTACGTGTTGCCCAAGTCAATACAGTTGATATCGCTGAAGTTTTGGAACGCCAAGCTGAAATCGAAGCAGCCATCCAAGCCGCAAATACAGCAAATGGCTACTCTGACTTTGTCTTGATGATTACAGACATCGTCAACTCAAACTCAGAAATTCTTGCACTTGGTGCCAACATGGACAAGGTGGAAGCAGCCTTTAACTTCAAACTTGAAAACAACCATGCCTTCCTTCCAGGTGCCGTTTCACGTAAGAAACAAGTGGTGCCACAATTGACAGAAAGCTTTAATGCTTAATTGTAAAACGAAAATGGGGATACCCATTGTAAAAAGGAGTCTCGGCTCCTTTTTTGCTAGGAGAGAAGTATGTTAGAAAATGGGGATTTGATTTTTGTGAAAGATGATTCGGATATAGGACAGGCCATCCAGGAATCTACTGGTCACTATAGCCATGTGGCCATCTTTTTGGACGGACAGGTTTATCATGCAACGGTTGAAGGTGGTGTCATTGCCCAGTCCCCTGAAGATTTCTTTGAAGACGGGAAAGTATATGACCTTTATCGCTATCCAAAAATGGATCAAAAAGAAGTCAAAAAGCTGGCAGAGAGCCTTTTAGGGGCTCCCTACAATGCTTCCTTTTATCCCGACGGAGCTGGTTTTTACTGTTCTCAGTTTGTAGCAGATATTCTACCTATTTTTGAGACTATTCCCATGAAGTTTGGTGATGATACACAGGAAATCAGTGATTTCTGGAGAGAATATTATCGAGATTTGGGGCTTCCTGTACCTCTGAATCAGCCTGGCACTAACCCGAGTCAATTAGCAGCATCACCACTTTTAGTTTGTAAAGAAAGGAATCTTCATGATTCAGATTTTTAATCCATCTCGTTTGACGCGACAACCATTCTTTAGAGATTTGGTAGACTATCTTGATCAGCATGATGATGTTATCCTCCGTGAAATCAAGGCTCAGTTTTCAGAGGTTCCAGTTGACAAGTATTTGGAGGAATACATTAAAGTGGGCTTGATTTTGAGAGAGAACAAACGTTATTATCTCAATCTCCCTTTTCTAAAGTCTACAGAATCTCTTGAACTAGACCAGGAAGTTTATGTGAGTGATGATAGTCAAATCTATCAAGAAATCCTGGGGAAACATTTTCAGACCGAATTGCGCAATCAAACCAATGCAGCTATCTTAAAAGAACACACCGATTTTGCAAGGGAAAAGATGACCTTGTCTAATTACTTCTACAAGGTCAAGTTCCAGTATCCACTGACGGAAGAACAGCAGAGACTGTATGAAATTTTAGGGGATGTCAATCCTGAGTATGCCCTTAAGTACATGACTACTTTTTTACTCAAGTTTCTTAAGAAAGATCAACTCATGCAGAAACGACGTGATATCTTTGTTGATAGTTTAGTCTTATTAGGCTACATCGTTCAAAATGAAGATGGAAAATATGAGTTGACTGTAGAATTTGATAAAGAAAGACTCATCTTTATAAAACAATAGAAGAAGACTAGGAAATTTCCTAGCCTTCTTTAAATATACTATAGATAACGTTTAGCGATGGCTGCATCACCTGGATAGTCTTCTTTCTTACCTTGGATGATTTGGTAGCAGTCAGCTCCTTTACCAGCGATAATGACAGCATCCAGTTCTTGATCTGTAACAGACATCGCAGCCTTGATAGCTTGCTCACGGTCAGCAATCTTTTCAACAGGATGATGGATATAGCTACTGATTTCATCTGCAATGGCCATCGGATCTTCATAGTTTGGATCATCAGCTGTTAGAAAGACTTGAATTTCAGGATGTTGATCGAGGAGAAGTCCGAAGTCCTTACGACGGCTTTCTCCCTTGTTTCCAGTTGAACCAAGTACTAAAGCAATCTTTCCAGTTTGATGAGTTTCAACGACAGAAATAAGTTTTTTAAGACTGTCACCATTGTGGGCGTAGTCGATGAAAACTTTTGCACCATTTTTCTGAGTGAGAACTTCCATACGACCAGGTACGCGAGTAGTCGCAATCCCTTTTTTGATGTCTTCAAGACTAGCACCTAGACGAAGACAAGCAAGTCCTGCAGCAACAGCATTCTCTTGGTTGAAATGTCCAATTAGTTGGATGTCATAATCTCCTGCTAATTTACCAGTAGCTGAGAAGTTAAAGGCTTTGGAGTTTTCAATCTGGTTATTTGACTGGCTACCGTAGAAGTCATGCTCTTGGTTCACAACTTGTTCTTTCAGAATAGAGAAGTGGTCCATATCGCTATTAATGACAACTGCTCGGCTATTTTTCATTAAGAGGCGTTTATGATAGAAGTAATCTTCAAAAGTCGGATGTTCAATAGGACCAATATGGTCTGGTGTGATGTTGAGAAAAACTCCCACGTCGAAAGTTAAACCATACACTCGATTTACCAGATATGCTTGGCTGGAAACTTCCATTACCAGATGGGTTCTTCCATTCTTAACTGCTTGAGCCATCATATCAAAGAGGTCGATATTTTCAGGTGTTGAGAAGGAAGATTTGAAGAAAGTCTTGCCATCTAAAGTGGTATTCATTGTCGATAAGAGGGCTGTTGGGTAGCGTTGGGACAAGATATGATAGGCAAAGTAAGCCGCTGTTGTTTTTCCTTTAGTGCCAGTGAAAGCAAGGATTTTCAGTTTCTCCTGAGGGTTGCCATAAAATTCCATGGCAATCAAACTCATGGCCTTTTTGATATTGTTAACAACAATAACAGGAATACCAACTTCATAATCCTGTTCAGCCACGTACCAATTAAGCCCTTGTGCGATAGCTGAAAATAGATATTCTTTTTTAAAGGCAGCTCCTTTTGCAAAAAATAGAGTATTTTCTTTGGTTGTTCGGCTATCGTAACTGATGCTGTCAAAAATAACATCGTTGTAGTTGTAGTGGTAATGTCCTTGGTCGATAATCTCACGGAAGAGACCATCTTTCTTTAAAATATCTAATATAGTTTCAATCTTTATCATACTTTCTATTGTAAACCGAAAGTCTGAATTTTACAAGTAACAAGGAAAAGTTTATAATGGAAGATAAGGAACATTTCCGTTATTAAAATTAAATGAGGAAGTTATGTCTAACGAAAATAATCATCAGCAGGCCCAGATGTTACGCGGAACTGCCTGGCTAACGGCTAGTAACTTTATCAGTCGCCTGCTTGGGGCCATTTACATCATCCCTTGGTATATCTGGATGGGGACTTATGCTGCTAAGGCTAATGGTCTCTTTACTATGGGTTACAATATCTATGCTTGGTTCTTGTTGATTTCGACAGCAGGTATCCCTGTGGCGGTCGCTAAACAGGTTGCCAAGTATAATACCATGAATGAGGAAGAGCATAGTTTTGCTCTGATTCGCAGTTTCCTAGGCTTTATGACTGGACTAGGTCTTGTCTTTGCTTTGGTCTTATATCTCTTTGCGCCTTGGTTGGCAGATCTTTCTGGTGTCGGTAAGGACTTGATTCCCATTATGCAGAGTCTAGCTTGGGCTGTCTTGATTTTCCCGTCTATGAGTGTTATCCGTGGATTTTTCCAAGGGATGAATAATCTCAAACCTTATGCCATGAGTCAAATCGCTGAGCAAGTTATCCGAGTTATTTGGATGCTCTTAGCAACCTTTATCATCATGAAGCTTGGTTCAGGAGACTATCTAGCAGCAGTCACCCAGTCTACCTTTGCGGCCTTTGTGGGAATGGTAGCTAGTTTCGCAGTCTTGCTTTATTTCCTCTATAAAGAAGGAATGCTTCAAAAAGTCTTTGAAACGCGAGATAAGATTGATAGCAAACATCTGTTAATGGATACGATTAAGGAAGCTATTCCTTTTATCATAACAGGTTCAGCTATTCAGCTTTTCCAAATTTTGGACCAAATGACCTTTATCAATAGCATGAAGTGGTTTACCAACTACAATAATGAAGATTTAGTTGTCATGTTTTCTTATTTCTCTGCCAATCCTAATAAAATCACCATGATTCTCATTTCTGTTGGAGTTTCGATTGGTAGCGTTGGTCTGCCTCTCTTGACGGAGAACTATGTCAAGGGGGATTTACCAGCAGCTTCTCGTTTAGTGCAAGATAGTATTACCATGCTTTTCCTATTCCTCTTACCTGCAACGGTTGGAGTAGTCATGGTAGGTGAACCACTCTATACAGTCTTTTACGGTAAGCCAGATGGCTTGGCTATGGGCTTATTTATCTTTGCGGTCTTGCAATCAACAATTCTAGGCTTGTACATGGTCTTGTCACCAATGCTTCAGGCTATGTTCCGTAACCGAAAGGCAGTCTTGTATTTTGTTTATGGCTCAATTGCTAAGATTGTTTTACAATTACCATCGATAGCGATTTTCCATAGTTATGGTCCTCTCATTTCAACGACTATCGGTCTCATCATTCCAAATGTCTTGATGTACCGAGATATCTGTGAGGTGACAGGTGCACGTCGAAAGATTATTCTGAAGAGAACAATCTTAGTTACTATTTTGACTCTAGTTATGTTTATCCTTGTAGGCTTCTTACAATGGATGATTGGCTTTGTCTTCCAACCATCAGGTCGTTTCTGGAGTTTCCTTTACGTGCTTCTAATCGGAGCTATAGGTGGAGGTCTCTACGGTATTATGACTCTTCGAATTCGACTCTTAGATAAGGTTATTGGACAGGCTCAAGCAGATCGTCTACGGGCACGTTTAAAACTATCATAAAAATTTATAAATAAAACGAATAATTTGAACTTTTCTATCCGAAAAAGTTTAAATTGTTCATTTTTTTATTTAAAAAATAGGATAAAATATAAAATTAGTAGAAAAAAATCTATAATTTGGTAAAAATTAGATAAAATTGCTTGACTAAAAAAAACAATAGCTGTATAATGATACAAATATTTAAATTTGGAGGTTCTGGAAATGAAAAAGTCTAAGGCAAAATATCTGACGCTGGCAGGCCTTGCCCTAAGTGCCGGTCTACTATTGGCGGCTTGTAGCAACTCAGCTAGTTCAACTAAAACATACAACTATGTCTATTCTAGCGATCCGTCTAGTTTGAACTATCTTGCAGAAAACCGTGCAACAACCAATGACATCGTTACCAATTTGGTAGATGGGTTGATGGAAAATGACCAATACGGTAACTACGTTCCATCCTTAGCAGAGGATTGGAGTGTTTCTCAGGACGGTTTGATATACACTTATAAACTTCGTAAAGATGCTAAGTGGTATACCTCTGAAGGTGAAGAATATGCTCCAGTAACTGCCCAAGATTTTGTAACTGGTTTGAAATATGCTGCTGATAAAAAATCCGAAGCTTTGTACCTGGTTCAAGATTCTGTAGCAGGTTTGGATGACTATATCAACGGTAAAACAACTGACTTTTCAACTGTCGGTGTTAAGGCGATTGACGACCAAACAGTTCAGTACACTTTGACACGACCAGAATCTTATTGGAATTCTAAAACAACATCAACCATTCTCTTCCCTGTCAATGCAGACTTCCTGAAATCAAAAGGGGATGATTTTGGTAAGGTGGATCCTTCTAGCATTTTGTACAATGGACCTTTCTTGATGAAATCCTTTGTTTCAAAATCTGTCATCGAATTCAAGAAAAATCCGAACTACTGGGATGAAAAAAATGTCTTTGTAGATGATGTGAAATTGGCCTATTATGATGGTAGTGACCAAGATGCACTGGCTCGTAACTTTGTAGAAGGAGTTTACAGCTACGCACGTCTCTATCCAAATAGCTCAAGCTTTGAAGGAATTAAAGAGAAGAACAAGGATAACATCATCTATAGTATGCAAACCGCAACTTCTTATTACTTGAACTTCAACTTGGACAGAAAATCTTATAACTTCACGTCTAAATCCTCAGATATCGAAAAGAAATCAACTCAAGAAGCAGTTCTGAATAAAAACTTCCGTCAAGCCTTCAACTATGCTTATAACCGTACAGCCTATGGAGCTCAATCTCAAGGGGAAGACGGAGCAACGAAGATTATTCGTAACCTAGTTGTACCCCCTACATTTGTAACCATCAACGGGAAAGACTTTGGAGATGTTGTTTCAGAAAAGATGGTCAACTATGGCCAAGAATGGCAAGGAATCAACTTTGCAGATGCACAAGACCCATACTACAATCCTGATAAAGCTAAGGCTAAATTTGCGGAAGCCAAGAAAGAATTGGAAGCTAAGGGTGTGCAGTTCCCAATTCACTTGGATGTATCAGTTGACCAATCAGCTAAAAAAGGTGTACTTGAAGCAAGTTCTTTGAAACAATCCATCGAATCTGTCTTAGGGGCTGAGAATGTGGTTATCGATATTCAACAATTATCAACAGACGACTTTGATAACTCTAGCTACCTAGCTCAAACCGCAGCTCAAAAGGATTTTGATATTTATAATAGTGGTTGGAGTGCTGACTACTTGGATCCATCAAGTTATCTTGATATCCTAAATGTTAATAATGGGGGTATGTTGCAAAACATTGGTCTAGAACCAGGTGAGGTAAATGACAAGGCTAAGGCAGTTGGACTCGATACTTACACTCAAATGCTAGAAGAAGCGAACAAGGAGCAAGAACCAGCAAAACGTTATGAAAAATATGCTGAAGTTCAAGCTTGGCTCGTTGATAGCGCCCTTGCAATTCCAAACGTTTCTCTTGGTGGAACACCGACCTTGAGAAAGACAGTTCCATTCTCATCGCCATTCTCACAAGCAGGAAATAAGGGTGTCGAATCATACAAATATCTCAAGTTGCAAGATAAGATTGTCACAACAGCTGAGTATGAACAAGCTAGACAAAAATGGCTAAAAGAAAAAGAAGAATCTAACAAAAAAGCTCAAGAAGATCTTGCTAAACACGTTAAATGATGATTTTTAACAAAAAAACGATAACTCTAGAAAAGGTTATCGTTTTTTTATATAGTTCGAAACTATAACTAGCTCTTGAAAACAAGAAAACGAAGGATCCAAAATAAGTGGTACAATAGTTACTATAGATTTGGAGGTATTGTATGAGTAAATCATTTCACATCAACACAATTTTAGCACAAGCAGGGATTAAGTCTGATGAAGCAACAGGTGCTTTGGTTACACCTATTCACTTTTCAACGACTTATCAGCATCCAGAATTTGGTCAATCAACTGGATTTGACTATACCCGCACCAAAAACCCAACTCGTAGCAAGGCAGAAGAAGTCTTGGCAGCTATTGAATCAGCCCACTATGCTCTAGCAACTAGTTCAGGTATGTCTGCGATTGTGTTAGCCTTTAGCGTTTTTCCAGTAGGAAGCAAGGTTTTGGCTGTCCGTGACCTTTATGGTGGTTCTTTCCGCTGGTTCAATCAAGTAGAGCAAGAAGGACGTTTCCACTTTACCTATGCCAACACAGAAGAAGAGCTAATTGCCGAGCTAGAAAAGGATGTGGATGTACTTTATATCGAAACACCAACCAACCCTTTGATGTTGGAATTTGATATTGAAAAATTGTCAAAATTAGCTCATGCTAAAGGAGCGACAGTTGTCGTCGACAATACCTTCTATAGCCCGATTTACCAACGTCCAATTGAAGATGGAGCAGATATTGTCCTTCATTCAGCGACAAAATACCTTGCAGGCCATAATGATGTTCTAGCTGGTGTAGTTGTGACAGATAATGCTGATTTATACGAAAAACTCTTTTATAATCTCAATACGACTGGGGCTGTTTTGTCACCATTTGATAGTTATCAATTGATTCGTGGTCTTAAAACATTGTCACTTCGTATGGAGCGCTCAACAGCTAATGCTCAAGAAATCGTAGCCTTTTTGGAACAATCACCTGCAGTCAAAGAAGTCTTGTATACAGGTCGTGGAGGGATGATTTCCTTTAAAGTGGCGGATGAAAAACGAATCCCTCATATCTTGAATACCTTAAAAGTATTCTCTTTTGCTGAAAGCCTGGGTGGTGTTGAAAGTCTAATTACATACCCAACCACTCAAACCCATGCAGACATTCCTGCAGAGGTTCGTCATTCTTATGGACTGACTGATGACCTCTTGCGCTTGTCTATTGGAATTGAGGATGCAAGGGACTTGATTGAAGATTTGCGTCAAGCTTTGGAAGGATAAGACTATGGGAAAATATGATTTTACGACTTTGCCCAATCGTTTTGGACATCATACCTACAAATGGAAAGAAGCAGAGACTGACCGTCAAGTATTGCCAGCCTGGATTGCTGATATGGACTTTGAAGTCTTACCTGAGATTCGTCAGACTGTCCATGACTATGCTGAGCAATTAGTCTATGGCTATACCTATGCTAGTGATGGATTGATTGAAGCCGTTCAAAACTGGGAGGAAAAACACCATGGTTATCGCTTTGATAAGGATGCTCTAGTCTTTATCGAGGGAGTAGTACCTGCTATTTCAACAGCCATTCAAGCTTTTACCAAAGAGGGTGAAGCAGTGCTCATTAACACACCGGTATATCCACCTTTTGCTCGGAGCATTAAGCTCAACAATCGTCGATTAATCACCAACTCTCTAGTAGAAAAAGATGGACTTTTTGAGATTGACTTTGTCCAACTAGAAAAAGACTTTGTCGAAGAAGATGTGAAACTCTATGTTCTTTGTAATCCTCATAATCCTGGTGGACGTGTTTGGGAGAAAGAAGTCTTGGAAAAGATTGGACAACTGTGTCAAAAACATGGAGTTTTGCTAGTATCTGATGAGATTCACCAAGATTTAGCCTTGTTTGGAAATAAACACCAGCCATTCAATACGGTAAATGAAGATTTTAAAGAATTTTCACTGATTTTAAGCAGTGCTACCAAGACCTTTAACATTGCTGGGACGAAAAATTCTTATGCTATTATCGAAAATCCTAAGTTGAGACTTACTTTCCAGAAGCGCCAGCTTGCTAATAATCAACATGAAATCTCAGGTTTGGGATATTTAGCAACAGAAACTGCCTTTCGCTATGGTGAAGATTGGTTGACAGAACTCAAAGAACTGATTGAGAAACACATCAATTATGTAGTGGATGTATTTGGCAAAGAAACTAAAATCAAGGTCATGAAACCTCAAGGGACCTATCTCATTTGGCTTGATTTTTCAGCCTATGATATTAGCGATGAAGAATTAAAAAGCCTCTTAAGAGACGAAGCCAAGGTTATCCTTAATAGAGGCTTAGACTTTGGTGAAGAAGGAGCTCTACATGCTCGCTTAAATGTAGCCATGCCGACATCTGTCTTGGAAGAAGTTTGTCAACGAATCCTAACCACTTTCGCTAACCTTTAACAAGCTAGCCTTCTGGGGGAAAAGTACCCTAGAA
Source organism: Streptococcus sp. HMSC061D10 (assembly GCF_001808865.1). Classification (NCBI taxonomy): domain Bacteria; kingdom Bacillati; phylum Bacillota; class Bacilli; order Lactobacillales; family Streptococcaceae; genus Streptococcus; species Streptococcus sp. HMSC061D10. The sequence continues at coordinate 116,319 of NZ_KV795009.1, forward strand.
GGCTATTTTCATAGGCAGAAATATGGTATAATTAGGAGATAAAGAAAAGGGGAAACTATGGCTAAATTGATTCCAGGGAAACTTCGGATGGAGGGAGCTCAACTCTACGAAACTAGTCAGATTGAAATTATCAAAGAGAAAGAGCATCGTCTCTATGCGCGTGTAGCAGATGAAGAAATTCGCTATAGCCTGGATGATGATTTGGTTTTTTGTGCTTGTGATTTTTTCCAAAAAAGAGGGTTTTGTGTGCATTTGGCAGCACTAGAACATTACCTTAAAAATGATCCGATTGGCCAGGAACTCTTAGGCAATCTGGAAAATGTGCACGAAAAGAAAGAAGAAGTTGAAACTCAGGTTACTTTTGGAGGAAAGTTTTTAGAATCCATTCAAATTCCGAAACTTTCTGAAATCTATCAGTTGTCTGCTCAAGGGCAGGTTGAAGCAGGGACTAATCGTATTATTTGGACTTTGAGAGTCGGTCTTATTCAGACACAGAAATTCTATGTAATCCGAGATATACCCCTTTTTCTGAAGGTTTTAGAAACTAGCAAACCCTATATGATTGGGAAGTTATATGAAACTTCCTTGAAGCTTAGTCAGTTTGATGAAAGTAGCCAATTTGTTCTGAATTTCCTTCAAGGAATTGTAGAAGATGAGTCTGAAAATGCCCTCTTTTTCCAAAATCAAGGTCGTCATCTCTATTTCCCGCTGTCTTTTTTTGAGCAGGGTGTTAGTCTGCTGATGGGCTTAGATGCATTTCAATTTGACCATCAGATTTCGAATTATCACCACCTTGTATTTCAAGATTTTGATGGTCAAGCAGGTTTGTTTACCTTTCAAATTGAAGAAAAGTCCAACTATTTTGAGATGGAAATTGTTCAACAGGTAGGGCTTAATTCGTTTTATAAGGGGCAAGTCTTGTTTACTAAAGGTACATTTTATCTTCTGTCTAAAGAACAAGCTAGACTTATAGAAAAATTAAAAAAAGTAACTATCGATAAAAGTGGTAGAAAGATTTTACAATTTGATACCAGTGATCGAGATCTTCTAGCTTCGACCTTATCCCAGTTCAAAAACGTAGGAAATGTAGAGGCTCCTGATGGGCTTCGAATTCAGTCTTTCCGTCCTTCTTTCTACATGGAAGGAGAAGAGGATGGCTCTATTCGCTTGGATATGCAGTTTCAGTATGAAACTTGCCTAGTAAGGAATCGTAATGAACTAGAGAATCTTCCTTTTGCTAGCGATATTCAACTAGAGAAAGAGATTTTTCAACTAGCTCTATCAGCTGGATTTGAAGCAGATTTTCGTTCATGGCGTCAAAGTTTGAAAGCTGATGCAGTCCATGCCTTCTTCCATGAAGTTTTGCCAGCCTTTGCAGCACTTGGAGAATTAAAGATTTCTGAAAGCTTGCAAGACCTTTATCAGGTTCAGAAGCCTCAAGTTCACATCTCATCCAAGGGAAGCCTATTAGAAATTCAATTTGATTTTCAAGATATAGATCAAGAAGAAATCGATCGAGCGATGAAAGCGCTAGTTGAGAAGCAGGATTATTATATTTCGTCCTCTAACCAGGTTTACTATTTTGATGATCAGACCAAGCGTATCCGTCAGGATTTAGAAGAATTAGGGATAGAGGACCTACAAGATGGAGCTTTTCGAGCTCGTAAATCCCTAGCTTATACCCTATCTCATCTATTTAAGGACCAGGATCAAATTTCTTTCACCGAAGAATTTCGCAATTTGGCCCATGATTTGACGCATCCAGAAGATTTTCCGATGAAAGTGCTGAATATCAAAGCAGATCTCAGGGATTATCAGAAAAAGGGAATTCAGTGGTTTCAGATGCTTCACCATTATGGATTTGGTGGGATTTTAGCAGACGATATGGGACTTGGGAAGACCTTGCAAACCATCGCCTTTTTAAGTAGTCAGGTTCAAACAGATACTAGTGTCCTGATCCTTGCTCCATCTGGCTTAATCTATAACTGGGCTGATGAATTTCAAAAGTTTGCTCCAGATTTGGATGTAGCGGTTGTGCATGGCTTAAAATCTCATCGAGAGTCAATTTTGGCAGAAAATCATCAGATTTATGTTACAAGCTATGCAACTTTCCGTCAGGACAGTGAGATTTATCGAAACCTATCTTTTGATTTTCTTTTTCTAGATGAAGCTCAAGTGATGAAAAATGCACAAACGAAGATTGCTCAAAGTTTGCGACGATTTGTGGTTCCATCTGTCTTTGCACTATCAGGAACACCGATTGAAAACCATCTGGGAGAACTATGGTCGATTTTTCAGATTGTCTTACCAGGCCTCTTACCTGCTAAGAAGGAGTTTATGAAACTATCAACTGAGAGAGTGGCTCAATTTATCAAACCCTTTGTCATGAGACGCAAGAAAGAAGAGGTTTTGACAGAGTTGCCTGACTTGATTGAAGTCGTCTATAAGAATGAACTGGAGGATCAACAAAAAGCTATCTATCTTGCTCAACTGCAACAGATGCAGGAGCGTCTGGGACAGGTAAGCGATTCGGAATTTCAACGAAATCGCGTCGAAATTTTGACTGGTCTCATGCGTCTGCGTCAGATTTGTGATACACCTGCGCTCTTTATGGATGACTACCAAGGAGAGAGCGGGAAGCTGGATAGTTTACGAGATTTGCTGGTTCAGATTGCTGAAGGTAGACACCGTGTACTTATCTTCTCACAATTTAGAGGTATGTTGGATCGGATTGAGCAAGAGCTACCTGACTTAGGCTTGACTTCCTTTAAAATTACGGGCTCAACTCCTTCTCAAGAACGTCAGGAAATGACTAAGGCTTTTAACCAAGGAGAGCGCGATGTATTCTTGATTTCTCTAAAAGCTGGTGGGGTTGGACTAAATCTCACTGGTGCGGATACGGTCATTCTAGTAGACTTATGGTGGAATCCTGCAGTTGAATCTCAGGCTATCGGTCGAGCTCATCGTATGGGACAAGAGCAGGCTGTTGAAGTTTATCGCCTTGTGACTCGAGGTACAATTGAAGAAAAGATTCAAGAATTACAAGAGAAAAAGAAAAATCTTGTTTCTGAAATCTTGGATGGAACAGAGTCTCGAGGAAGTCTGAGTCTAGCTGAAATACGAGAAATTTTAGGGATTTCATGAGCCTATACTTGAAAAATCAAGACATTACGCTATAATGGAGTATTGAAAGGAAATAAATATGACACAAAAACGATTTCCAATAGTGGCAGATGATGAAGTCATGTTGACAGAAATGCCAGTTATGAATCTCTACGATGAGTCTGATTTCATCAGTAATATCAAAGGTGATTATCAAGATAAAAACTACTTAGAATGGTCTCCAATCACTGAAGAAAAAAAGCAAGAGAAAGCCAAGCCTCTTGTAAAACCGATTGAGAAAAAAGAAAAATCCTATGCTGAATTAGCGCGTGAAGAAGCTCGTGCGGATTTGAAAAAGAAGCGCTCGGCTCGATATTTGACTCAGGATGTGAGTCATACGAGACGTCAAACGAAAACAAGCCAGGTGCGTTCAGCAAATCAACCGACAGCACCTTTTCAAAAAGAAAATCCAGGAGAATTTGCGAAATATAGTCAGAAGTTAGGTCAATCTCACTATATTTTGGCAGAAACAGTTTCTCAAGTGGAACATCCAATTTCAGACGGTGAAACAAGTCGTTCCAAGAAAAACAATTATGACTTTTTAAAGAAAAGTCAAATTTATAACAAAAAAAGTAAACAAAAAGAACAAGAACGTCAAGTGGCCCAAGAGCTTAACTTGACTAGAATGAGCGAATAGAGGGGAAGAAAATGGCAAAAACCTATCATTTTATCGGAATCAAAGGATCAGGTATGAGTGCCTTGGCTTTGATGTTGCATCAAATGGGGCACAAGGTGCAAGGTTCTGATGTTGAAAAGTACTACTTTACACAACGTGGACTAGAGCAAGCAGGAATTACAATTTTACCTTTTGATGAAAAAAATCTTCAAGGTGATTTAGAAATTATCGCTGGTAATGCCTTCCGTCCAGATAACAATGTTGAAATTGCTTATGCAGACCAAAATGGTATCAGCTACAAACGTTACCATGAGTTTCTTGGTAGCTTTATGCGTGACTTTATCAGTATGGGAGTTGCAGGTGCACACGGTAAGACGTCAACGACAGGGATGCTTTCTCACGTCTTGTCACACATCACTGATACAAGCTACTTGATCGGAGATGGTACAGGTCGTGGTTCTGAAAATGCCAAGTATTTTGTCTTTGAATCAGACGAGTATGAGCGCCATTTCATGCCGTATCACCCAGAATATTCTATTATTACGAACATTGACTTTGACCATCCTGACTATTTCACAAGCTTGGAAGATGTCTTCAACGCCTTCAATGATTATGCTAAACAAATTACCAAAGGTTTGTTTGTCTATGGTGAAGATGCTGAGTTGCGTAAGATTACAGCAAATGCCCCAATCTATTATTACGGTTTTGAAGCAGACAACAATGACTTTGTAGCCAGCGATTTACTTCGTTCTAGTACAGGTTCAACCTTCACCATTCACTTCCGTGGTCAAGAGTTGGGCCAATTCCACATTCCAACTTTCGGCCGTCACAATATCATGAATGCCACTGCAGTAATTGGTTTGCTTTATACTGCTGGCTTTGATTTGAATTTGGTGCGTGAACACTTGAAGACTTTTGGAGGAGTGAAACGTCGCTTTACAGAAAAGATTGTCAATAACACGGTTATCATCGATGACTTTGCGCATCACCCAACTGAAATCGTAGCGACTCTTGATGCTGCACGTCAGAAATATCCAAGCAAGGAAATCGTGGCTATCTTCCAACCGCATACTTTTACTCGTACAATCGCCTTGTTGGACGATTTTGCCCAAGCCTTGAATCAGGCTGATGCAGTTTATCTAGCACAAATCTATGGATCTGCTCGTGAGGTGGACCATGGTGATGTCAAAGTAGAAGACCTTGCCAATAAAATCAACAAGAAACATCAAGTTATCACAGTTGAAAATGTTTCTCCACTCCTAGACCATGACAATGCTGTCTATGTCTTCATGGGAGCTGGCGACATCCAAACGTATGAATATTCATTCGAACGTCTCTTGTCTAATTTGACAAGCAATGTTCAGTAAGGAAGATCATGGAATTTCCAATTAAAATCAGGGAAGCTCAGCAATCAGATATTGATCAGATTTGCTTGATACAAGAAAGTATTTCAAGCTCCCTAGAAATAATGAATAAAGAAATAATAGAAGAACGTATCCGCAACCATGCGGGTACGTTTCTCTTAGCTAGCCTGGATGATCAGGTGATTGCTTATATTTTAGCGACAGATTTTGCTACATCCTCAGTAAGTAGATGGATAGTAGAGATGGCAGATGGAGAAGCTATTAGTAATAGAAATCTCGTTATTGATGCTTTATCTGTTCATCCGAATTATCAGAGGCAAGGGTTTGGAACCTTGTTGCTAGCAGCTTTGAAGGAAGTTACTCGTCAGCAAGATAGACCAGGTATTTATCTGCTTTGTGAGGATGAGTTGCTGGCCTACTTTGAAATGAATGGATTTGTAGAACAGGGGATCGTAGATGGAGAAAGGGGCAGTGAAGTTGCCTTTCTCATGCGTTGGCAGAATCCCTATTTTCAGGAGGAAATATGATTATTAGACCAGCGAGATTGACAGATTTAGATCGTATCTTTGAAATTGAACTAGAGAACTTTTCAATTGAAGAAGCCATTCCTCGCCCTGTTTTTGAAGCTCATCTGAAGGAAATTAAGACTAGTTTTTTAGTGGCTGAAAAAGAGGGGGAAATACTAGGCTATATTGAGGGACCAGTAGTCCCTCATAGACATTTACAAGACCAGTCCTTTACAGAAGACATTAAAGATTATAGCCATCAAAAAGGTGGCTATATCTCTGTGACTTGTCTATCCATTGCTAAGAAAGCTCAAGCTTTAGGTATCGGACGAAAATTATTGACCGCCTTAAAAGAGATCGCTCTTGAGCATGAGCGTGAGGGAATCAATCTGACCTGTCATGACTATCTCATTGGTTATTATGAGAAACATGGTTTTGTGAATGAAGGAAAATCTAAGTCGACTTTTGCTGGGGAAGAATGGTATGATATGATCTGGGAAAACACGAATTAGGCATCAGAAAGGCATCTATGGTTGCTTTTCTTTAGTTTTTAAGATATAATATTATGGATTATCAACAAGGAGGTAACACCTTTGAGCGAAAATTCTCGAGAAGAAGAAAAGTTAAGTTTTAAAGAACAAATTTTAAGAGATTTAGAAAGATTAAAAAGAGAAGATGGCATCGCGAATACTAAAAGTAGCAACGATGATTTGTTTTCAAATTTAAGTAATAGTTCAGAAGCGGAAAAACCAGTGGAAGAACCTTCTGTAGAAGACTTGATGGCCAATTCTGTTTCACTAGTGGATGAATTGCTTGCTAATGCTCCAGCAGTTCCACCACGTCCAGTTTTACAAGATGATTCAGTTGAAACTTCTGTAGCTTCAGAACCAGCTGTAGCTCCAGATCCTCTACCATCAACAGAACCTTTATCATCAACGGAACCTGCTGAACCCGTTAAGCCTCTTGAACCTACTCAACCAGTAGAAGAAGAGAAAGATTTCAATGCTGTTTCGACAAGGATTCCAGTTTCTTATCGTACGAATCAGGCCAAACCAAGTCCTGCTAGAAAGAATATTAAACCTCAACAGAAACCAACAGTTCTTGCAAAAGAAACTCCAAGTCAAGAACCAGTTGCTCCAGTTGAAACTGGAACTGAACTTCCTAGAAGAAGTCGTAAAGAGTCAGTGAAGCCAATCAAGAAAAAGAAAAAATCACGCTTGAAAGGATTTTTCGTAACAGTATTTGTTTTATTGGTTTTACTAGGTGTGGGTGGTTTCTTTGGTTACCGTTATGTCGAATCTGCACTCCAACCAGTTGATGCAAATTCAAAACAGTATGTCACAGTTCAGATTCCAGAAGGAGCTAATCTTCAGCAAATTGGTGATACATTAGAGAACTCTGGATTGGTAAAACACGGGTTTATCTTTAGCCTTTATGCTAAGTATAAAGACTATTCTGATTTAAAATCTGGTTACTACAATTTGCAAAAGAGCATGAGTACAGATGATATCATCAAAGAATTGCAAAAGGGTGGAACGCCTCAACCTCAAGAAGTTGCACTTGCAAATCTTACAATCCCTGAAGGTTATACCCTTGATCAAATTGCACAAACGGTTGGTCAGCTTCAAGGAGAGTTTAAAGAACCCTTGACTGCGGATGCCTTCCTGGCAAAAGTTCAAGATGAAACCTTCATCTCTCAATTAGTTGCTAAGTACCCAACCCTTCTCGAAAGTCTACCAACTAAAGAAAGTGGTGTTCGTTATCGTCTAGAAGGATACCTATTCCCAGCAACTTATGCTATCAAAGAAAGCACAACTATTGAAAGCTTGATTGATGAAATGGTGGCAGCTATGGACAAAAACTTGTCAGCACATTATACTGCAATCAAAGAAAAGAACTTGACAGTGAATGAACTCCTCACCATTGCATCACTTGTGGAAAAAGAAGGTTTGAAAACTGACGATCGCAAACTGATCGCTGGAGTTTTCTATAATCGTTTGAACCTTGGCATGCCGCTCCAAAGTAATATTGCTATTCTCTATGCAGAAGGTAAATTAGGACAAAATATTAGCTTGGCAGATGATGCATCAATTGATACAACAATCAATTCACCTTATAATGTTTATACAAACCTTGGCTTAATGCCTGGTCCAGTAGACAGTCCAAGTCTGGATGCAATTGAAGCAAGTATCAATCAAACTAAGAGCGACTATCTCTACTTTGTAGCCAATGTACAAGATGGTAAGGTTTACTTTGCAACGACACGAGAGGAACATGATCGAAACGTTGCAGAGCATGTTAACAGTAAATTGACACAATCAAGTAGTTCAAACTAACTCTTAGAACAAGATTTGCTATTAAAGCCGTGAATGTAGAAAAGAATCTCTTATTTTTACGGGAATAGCAAGTCCTACCAGTCTTTCCGCTATGGTCAGAAACGCCTGAAATCTATAAGTTTTAGGCGTTCGGAAATTGCGAAAGTAAAAACTTACCTCTTATTTGAGCCTGAGTCTAGAAGTGATAGAATCATTAGGTTTAGGCACAGATTTTAAAAGGTCGATACTGACTATAATCATTTAAGGAAAGTTCTAAAAAGACTTTGTCTTCATTGTAAAATTATGTGGTTTACCACATAATTTTGCTTTACTATCTAAAGAAATTTAAATTTATTCAAAAGAAAGTTGAGAAAAATGGCAGAAAAAACATATCCAATGACCCTTGAAGAAAAGGAAAAACTCGAAAAAGAATTAGAAGAGTTGAAACTAGTTCGTCGTCCAGAAGTTGTAGAACGCATCAAGATTGCGCGTTCATACGGTGACTTGTCAGAAAATAGTGAGTATGAAGCAGCTAAGGACGAGCAAGCCTTCGTTGAAGGACAAATCTCTAGCTTGGAAACAAAAATTCGTTATGCTGAAATTGTCAATAGCGATGCGGTTGCTCAAGATGAAGTTGCTATCGGGAAAACAGTCACTATCCAAGAAATTGGTGAAGACGACGAAGAAGTATATATCATCGTGGGATCAGCGGGTGCAGATGCCTTTGCAGGTAAAGTATCAAATGAAAGCCCAATTGGGCAAGCCTTGATTGGTAAGAAAACAGGTGATACTGCTACGATTGAAACACCTGTAGGAAGCTATGATGTTAAAATCTTAAAAGTAGAAAAAACAGTTTAATAGGAATGAAAAGAAGGAGTAGATACAGGGAAAGCGCTTCCCATCACTCCTTTTCTTAATTCTAAAAACTAGAGGAGACTATATGAATTCAGAAAATAAGCACAAAAAGAAAAATAAAATGGAACGTGGGTTAACCAATCGTCATGTTCAGGTTATGGCCATTGCAGGAACAATTGGAACAGGACTGTTTCTAGGTGCTGGCCGTTCAATTAGTTTGACAGGTCCGTCAATCGTCTTGGTCTATATGATTACGGGTGGCTTCATGTATCTTATGATGCGCGCTATCGGGGAAATGTTGTACCAAGATCCGGAACAACACACCTTTATCAACTTTATTACGCGTTATCTTGGTCAGGGATGGGGTTACTTCTCAGTCTGGTCTTACTGGCTCTCAGTAGTCTTTATTGGAATGGCTGAGATCACAGCTATTGCTCACTATGTTCAGTTTTGGTTTCCATCTTGGCCCTCTTGGTTGATTCAGGTTGTATTTCTGACAATACTCGGCTTGGTGAACTTGATTGCTGTTAAAATCTTTGGTGAGGTGGAATTTTGGTTTGCTATGATTAAAATTGTGGCCATTCTTGCCATGATTGCAACAGGTGTTTTTCTAGTTTTGACTGGCTTTGAAACGCCTTATGGTTCAGCAAGCCTTGCCAATATCAGTGATCATTTCTCCCTTTTCCCAAATGGAGGTATGAACTTTGTCATGGCCTTTCAAATGGTTTTCTTTGCTTACTTGATGATTGAGTTTATCGGTGTTACAACATCTGAAACCAAGGATCCTCGAAAAGTATTGCCTAAGGCTGTTAAGGAAATTCCTTTGCGAATTATCTTTTTCTACGGTGGAGCACTCTTAGCCATCATGTCTATTATTCCTTGGCGTGAGCTTTCTGCGACAGATTCACCATTTGTGACAGTGTTTGAACTTGTTGGTCTTAAGTGGGCGGCGGCCTTGATTAACTTTGTTGTCTTGACTTCAGCAGCGTCAGCCTTGAATTCAACCCTTTACTCAACAGGTCGTCACTTGTACCAAATTGCCCATGATTCACCAAATCGTTTCTTGAAAGCTATTAAGGCAGACACACTCTCACGCCACAACGTTCCTCAGAATGCAATCATTGCTTCTGCCGTATTGATTGGTTTTGCAGCCTTCATCAATGTACTTCCTGGCGTATCAGATGCCTTTGCTTTGATTACAGCTTCTTCATCAGGTGTTTATATCGCTATCTACATCTTGATTATGGTAGCCCATCTCAAGTATCGCAAGTCTAAAGACTTTATGGCAAATGGCTATCTCATGCCTCAATACCGCTTGCTAAATCCTCTGACCATGCTCTTCTTTATCTTTGTATTTGGAACACTCTTCTTACAAGAATCAACTGTAATGGGAGCTAGAGGTTCAGCTATCTGGATTGTCGCATTTGGTATTTATAGCCAATGGAAATTTAGAAAATAAGTTTTACTCTCATCAACTTAGGTTGGTGAGTTTTTTTAGTTTGACAGTTCTTCAAAATAGGAATATAATCAAGGCGTGAGTGTCTTTGAGGAGGTTTTGATGCACATTAGATTGGATAATACAGAGTCTCAGAAATCACAGGAAATAGGGAATTTGATTCGCTCCTATAATCGTTCTAAGAGAGAAGCAGCTGAAAGTGAGCCACTTAACCTTTATGTCGAAGATGATAGCGGTCAACTCATGGCTGGTTTAGTAGCAGAGACCTTTGGGAATTGGTTAGAAATTGAGTATTTATTTGTGAAAGAGGATTTGCGAGGACAAGGAATCGGCTCCCAACTATTGCAGCAAGCAGAGAGTGAAGCTAAAAAGAGAAACTGTCGCTTTGCTTTTGTGAATACTTATCAATTTCAAGCGCCAGCCTTTTATCAAAAGCAGGGCTACAAGGAAGTCTTTACCTTAAAAGATTATCCCTACACTGGACAAAGGCGCTATTATCAAAAGGATTTGAAAACAGAAAATGAATGATCGAAGAAATCGACACATCATAATGGAGTTGGCTTAATGGATATCATACTAGATATGGGTAATGTTTTATTGGAATGGAACAAGGATAAGATTTTGAAAGCTGTAGCTAAAACAGAAAAAGATTATCTAATTTTAGACAAGGCTATTTTCCAGTCGGGGCTCTGGGAAAGATTGGACTTAGGGACTTTGACTCGGGAAGAACTGGTTGATAGAGTTCTTTCCTTATTAGGGGATATCTATGAGAAAAAGGTAGAAGAAGTTATTTGGAATTGGCCTGCTTACATTGATATTTACAAGGAAGTCTTTCCGCTGCTTACAGGGTTAAAGGAAAAAGGTCATCGTATTTTTGTTCTATCTAATACATCGCCAGTTTTTTATGAATTATTGGAGGAACAACTCTCTCCTTTAAATGAAATCTTAGATGGATTCGTTCTTTCTTGCGATATCAAGGCCATCAAACCAGATCCAAAGATGTTTGAAGAAATTCTCCGTAAATATCAGTTGGATCCAGCAAATTGTATTTTTCTGGATGATGTTAAAGATAATACTAATATGGCTGAAAGTTTAGGTATCAAAGCCTATCAAGTCAAACACAGAAGCGATGTCGTAGATGTTTTGAAAAAATTTGAATAAGTGGAAAACTCTCTATCATTTAGCTGGTAGGGAATTTTTGTTAAAAAAATCGCACAAAAAGAAAGATATATATTGCATAATGTAAAATATATGATATAATAAAGTTGAAAAAAGAAGCGCGACTTTTAAAATTAAGGAGGAGGTAAGAAGTGGCTAAGAATTTAAAATTAAAACTCGCTCGAGTAGAGCTTGATATGACACAAGGTGACTTGGCAGAAGCTGTAGGGGTTACGCGCCAGACTATCGGCTTGATAGAAGCTGGAAAGTACAATCCTTCGCTTTCACTTTGCCAATCCATTTGCAGATGCTTAGGGAAAACTCTAGATCAATTATTTTGGGAGGAAGAAGATGAAAAATAGATTTTATTATTATCAATTACTAGACGAAAGAGAAGAACAACTGATGAATAAAGCGGGGGCTGAAAGTTTCTATATCTCTATAGCTTTCTTGCTTTTATCTTATATGATTGCAGTATTAGCACCAAGTCTTTTTAATCCGAGAATGATTCTCATCATTATCATTATTGGAACTTTTTACTTTTTCGGCCGTGCTCGAGATTTGGGTGTGAACTACTATAGTCGCTTTCATTTTACAATTTTAGGATGCCTGTTATTAACTCTAGTGATTACAGCTACCTTGATGCTACAAAACTACCAGTTTAATATCGAAATTTATCAGCACAACCCTCTACATATTAAGTACATTTATGCATGGGTAGTTACTTATATCTTTTATCTTCCTTGGGTCTTTATTGGAAACTTAGGCTTGAAAAGTTATGGTGAATGGGCTCAGAAGAAGTATGAAAAAGATATGGATGAGCTTGAGGAAATCTAAAAGCTTGTTCCTCTTTTCTCAATGTTCCTAAAATGTGTTATAATAGTACTAATTTATGAGAAAAGAAGAAACATTTTCATCTTTTTACAAATAGGGAAGAAGGACAGTATATGTACCCAGATGACAGTTTAACATTGCACACAGATTTGTATCAGATTAACATGATGCAGGTTTACTTCGACCAAGGAATTCATAACAAGAAAGCAGTTTTTGAAGTTTATTTCCGCCAACAACCGTTTAAAAATGGTTATGCTGTATTTGCAGGTTTAGAACGAATTGTGAAATACCTTGAAAACTTGCGTTTCTCAGATAGCGATATAGCTTATTTGGAATCACTTGGTTATCATGGCGCCTTCTTGGAATATCTCCGTAATCTCAAGTTGGAATTGACTGTACGTTCTGCTCAAGAAGGGGATTTAGTATTTGCTAATGAACCGATTGTTCAAGTGGAGGGACCTTTGGCTCAGTGTCAGTTGGTTGAAACAGCACTTTTAAATATCGTCAACTTTCAAACCTTGATTGCGACCAAAGCTGCTCGTATTCGTTCTGTTATTGAAGATGAGCCTTTGATGGAGTTTGGTACACGTCGTGCGCAAGAGATGGATGCAGCTATCTGGGGAACTCGTGCCGCTGTCATTGGTGGAGCCAATGGAACTAGTAATGTACGTGCTGGTAAGCTCTTTGGAATTCCGGTTTTAGGGACTCATGCCCATGCTTTAGTTCAAGTTTATGGCAATGATTACCAAGCTTTCAAGGCTTATGCCTCAACTCACAAAAACTGTGTCTTCCTAGTGGATACCTACGATACTCTTCGCATCGGTGTTCCAGCAGCAATTCAGGTTGCGCGTGAACTTGGTGACAAGATTAATTTCCTTGGTGTTCGTATTGACTCTGGAGATATCGCCTATATTTCTAAAAAAGTTCGTCAACAACTGGACGAGGCAGGGTTTACTGATGCTAAGATTTATGCATCAAATGACCTTGATGAAAATACCATCCTTAACCTCAAAATGCAAAAAGCTAAGATTGATGTCTGGGGTGTCGGGACTAAGCTCATTACAGCCTATGACCAACCAGCTCTAGGAGCAGTTTATAAGGTTGTTGCCATTGAAGATGAAAATGGTCAGATGCGCAATACCATCAAACTTTCAAATAATGCAGAGAAGGTTTCAACACCAGGTAAGAAACAGGTTTGGCGCATCACCAGCCGTGAAAAAGGCAAGTCTGAAGGTGACTACATTACATACGATGGTGTAGATGTTACTAGTATGACGGAGATTAAGATGTTCCATCCAACCTATACTTACATCAAGAAAACTGTCCGCAATTTTGATGCTGTTCCTCTCTTGGTAGACATTTTCAAGGAAGGTAAGCTAGTCTATGATTTACCAAGTTTATCTGAAATTCAAGCCTATGCTCGTAAGGAATTTGACAAGCTCTGGGACGAATACAAACGTGTTCTTAACCCACAACATTATCCTGTCGACTTGGCTCGTGATGTATGGCAAGATAAGATGGACTTGATTGATAAGATGCGTAAGGAAGCTCTAGGTGAAGGAGAAGAAGAATGACCTTACAAGAAAGTATTATTCAACAATTAGGAGTAAAACCTGTGATTGATCCACAGGAAGAAATTCGTCGTTCGGTTGATTTTTTAAAGCGATATCTGAAAAAGCATCCCTTCCTTAAAAGTTTTGTATTGGGCATTTCTGGTGGTCAAGACTCGACTTTAGCTGGTCGCCTTGCCCAACTAGCTATGGAAGAAATGCGAGCAGAAACTGGAGATGATTCTTATAAATTTATCGCTGTTCGCCTGCCGTATGGAGTGCAAGCTGACGAGGATGATGCGCAAAAAGCACTAGCTTTTATCCGACCAGATGTGAGCTTGGTCGTTAATATCAAGGAATCTGTAGATGCAATAGCAGCGGCAGTAGAGGCTACTGGTAGTCCAATGTCAGACTTTAATAAAGGGAATATCAAGGCTAGAAGCAGGATGATTGCCCAATATGCACTCGCAGGAGCTCATAGTGGAGCAGTTATTGGTACTGACCATGCTGCCGAAAATATCACAGGTTTCTTTACTAAGTTCGGTGACGGCGGTGCAGATATTCTTCCTCTCTATCGCCTCAATAAACGTCAAGGAAAACAACTCTTGCAGGAACTTGGAGCTGATCCAGCCCTCTATGAGAAAGTACCAATCGCAGACCTAGAAGAAGAGAAACCAGGATTGGCAGATGAAGTTGCACTCGGTGTAACCTACGCAGAGATTGATGACTACCTCGAAGGCAAAACAATCAGCCCAGAAGCCCAAGTAATCATTGAAAAATGGTGGCACAAAGGCCAACACAAACGCCATTTACCAATCACAGTGTTTGATACGTTTTGGGAGTAAAAAGGTCCGGGGAACCTTTTTACCTTCTTGCCTAGAAATTAGAAAGCAAGAATAACCTCCAGAGGAGGTTTTTACCCTCTCACCTAGAAATGAGAAAGCTAAGAAGGTCCAGTGGACCTTTTTAGCTTGAACATTCAAATAGAAAGCGAGTTACGATTATGAAAGCACTAGGTACACAAACTATAGAAACTGAACGATTGATTTTGAGGAGATTTGTGGAAGGTGATGCTCGAGCCATGTTTGATAATTGGGCTTCACGCTCAGAAAATCTAACTTATGTGACTTGGAATCCACACCTGAATGTCGAACAGACTCGAAATTCTATTGGCAATTGGGTAAAATCCTATGACGATCCAAATTACTACAAATGGGCCATTAGTCTCAAAGAAAATCCAGACTATGTCATTGGAGATATTAGTCTGGTCAGTGTGGATGAAGAAAACTTTAGCTGTGAGATCGGATATATCTTAGGAATGGACTACTGGGGACGAGGACTCATGACAGAAGCCTTGAAAGCAGTTTTATCATACTGTCTAGATGAGATTGAATTTGAAGAGGTTGATGCTTGCTATGTAAGTCTAAACCCAGCATCTGGTCGTGTGATGGAAAAGGCGGGTATGACTTTTTGGAAGACGATTCCAAATGCAGTTGAACGAAAAGGCTATAAGGCTGATAAAATTTATTATCAAATCAAAAAATAAGATGGAAAGTTAAGCTTTTCCATCTTATTTTTGTAATATACTTTTTAATCAAAATAAAGCAAATCTTTGCTGGTACTTGTAAAGAGGTCGAAACCCTCTTTGGTAACAACACCACAATCTTCGATGCGGACACCAACTTTACCAGGGATGTAGATACCAGGCTCAACTGAGAAGCACATGCCTTCTTCGATAACCATATCGTTTCCTTCCATGATGGATGGGAATTCGTGGACGTCCATACCAATACCATGACCGAGACGGTGGTTGAAGTACTCACCGTAGCCAGCTTTTTCGATCACTTCACGAGCCGCACGGTCAACCTCATGAGCTGTTACACCAGGTTTGATAAAGTCAAGGGCAGCTTGTTGGGCTTCGAGGGTCAAGTTGTAGATATCTTTCTTGAATTGGTCAGGTTTACCAACAGCGACTGTACGAGTCATATCTGATGCATAACCATTCACCATCACACCGAGGTCAAAGAGGAGAAGGGCATTGTTTTCAACCTTGTTAGCTCCAGGGATTCCGTGTGGATTCGCAGCATTATCACCAGTCAAGACCATGGTATCAAAGCTCATTTCATAGCCTTCACGTTTCATGGCAAAGTCAATCTGAGCAATGATATCAGTTTCCGTATTATCAAGAGAGATATTATCAAAACCAACTTTAACAGACTTGTCGGCGTAAATACCCGCTACCATCATCTTTTGCACTTCGTCTGCAGATTTGATTAAGCGCATGCGTTGGATCAATGGAGTTAAGTTTTCAAACTCAGCACTTTCAAAGACAGTTTTCAAACCGTGATATTTGGTCAAGATGAGATTGTCAAACTCAACTGCTACACGTTTGAAATCAAGCTGTGGCAAGGCGTTTTGGATTTTCTTCCAAGGATTTTCAGAGTCCACATAACCAACTACTGGGAATGAAACAGAGCTAGTTGCACGCTCAACCTCAAGGGCTGGAACAAAGAGAAGTGGTTCCTGGTCTGCAAGGACAAAGAGGAACATTTGGCGTTCGTGTGGATCACTGTAAAAACCAGTGAGGTAATTGATAGTGACGGGGTCAGATACGACAGCGACGTCTAGCTTTTCTGATTCAAGATAAGTTAAGATTTGTTGTAATTTAGACATATGCTACCTTCTTTCTATCCCTCTATTTTTGCAAAAATTAGTAGAAAATGCAAGGGAGAAGGGGAAAAGAGCCTAAAAAAATTCCAACAGCTAATAGCATGTTGGAATTTAAATATTAATTGAAGTCTGCCTTGCTTTTTACATCGCTGTATTCTTCAGCAACTTCTTGGCTAAGGATATCCTCGTAAGTTGGTAGAACAATGTCCTGACCATATTTTTTCTTAAGAGCAGTAGTGACCAAGCGATAGGCTAGGTTGGCGTTACGAGATAAGATAGGCCCGTGGAAATAAGAACCAAAAACATTTTTATAGTGAACGCCTTCACCGATTTTCTCTTCATTATTTCCGTTTCCGTATACGACCTGCCCCAATGGTTTTTGGTCATCTGAGAGGAAGGTGCGGCCTTGGTGGTTTTCAAAGCCATAGTAGGTTTCATCAAACTCTTCATTATGAATTTTAATGTCACCAATGAATCGGTTATTGGTTTGGTTGAGTGTGTAATGTCCCATGACACCTAGACCTTCGATGCGTCTTCCGGAAGCTTCAATATAGTATTGGCCTAATAGCTGGAAGCCACCACAGATAGCAAGGACGACACCATCATTTTGGATAAAGTTGTCGATACTTTCTTTTTTAGCAGGCAAATCACCAGCAATGATGCTCTGTTCAAAGTCTTGGCCGCCGCCGAAAAAGGCAATATCGTAGTGATGTTCATCGAAATTATCATGAAGCGAAACGATATCAACTGTTACATGTGCACCCAGCTTTTCAGCGACGTACTTGAGCATGAGGATGTTTCCATTATCTCCGTAGGTGTTCATGAGATTCCCATAGAGGTGGGCGATATTTAGTTGGTAAGGATAAATGCCGTCTTTTGAGGAAAGTGAAGTATAAACCATTAGTTCATCTCCTTTCTAACAAGTTGACGATTGGCTAGTAATTCTCGGAATTCTAGCATAGCCGTATAAGTCGCAAGAATATAGGCATGCTTGCAGTCTTGGGCTTCGATCGTCTTGAGAACTTGTTCCAGGCTACTTGTTTCAGTGATCTTTTCAGCTGGATAGCCAGTAACACGTAGACGACGAGCAATTTCAGAATGACGAACGCCACCCGCATTGATTTCAGGAATGTCCATATCAGTAATTTGCTCAAAGTCAGCATCCCAAATCCAGCTGGTATCAATCCCGTCCGCATAGTTGGCATTGAGGAGAACAGATAGACTAAATGGGTAAGGAGCTAGTTTGATCATTTCGATGGCCTGGGTAGCACCAACAGGATTTTTAATAAGAACTAGTGTGCATTCCTTGTCACCAATCTGAAAGGTTTCTTGGCGTCCAAAGACAGCACGGCTCTTGTCAAAACCTTGCTTGATAAGTTGTGGCTCAGCTCCGAGGAAGCGAGCAATAGCAACCGCAGCCAGAGCATTGTAGATGTTGTAGAGACCACCGATTTGAATACCGTATTCTTGACCGTCGATGACAAAGCGAGAGCGATTGTTGGTTAACTCAACCAATTTAGTCAGACGATAATCCAGCTCAGGACGCTTGCATCCACAATTATCACAGATATAAGCTCCCAAGTTGGCATATGTATTTAGCTCATATTTCAAAATACTTTGACATTCAGGGCAGAGGATACCTTCAGTATTGTAGTGAGCAAGCTTTGCTGGACCTTTTTCCAAATCAAAACCAAAATACTGAACAGGATTTGGAATTGTAGGTTGGTAGAAAAGAGGACTGTCACCATTCAGCAGAACAGTAGCAGTAGGAACTTTCCGAATAGCGTCCAAAATCATGTTGTAGGTCGTATAGATCTCACCGTATCGGTCCATCTGATCACGGAAGATATTAGTGATAACGAAAAGACTAGGCTGGATATAGTCACAGATATGTGAGAGACTAGCTTCGTCGATTTCAAGAACTGCTATATTTTTTCCAGTTTTTGAAGATTTTGCAGTCAAGAAAGTAGTCGTGATTCCTGTTATCATGTTGGCACCACTAGGATTAGTTAAAACTTGACCATAAATTTCCTTTAGGATACCGACAGTGAGAGCGGTTGTCAAGGTTTTTCCATTGGTACCAGTTACCACAACAATCTCGTAGTTCTTCGCTAAATGTTGTAAAATATCTTTATCAAATTGAAGGGCAAGTTTTCCAGGGAGCGTACTTCCACGTCCAAGACGACTCAAAATAAAATGAGAAGAACGCCCAGTAAGAAGGCCCAAAGTAGTTTTTAATTTCATGTTTCTATTATATCATAAATGCTGAAAAAGACAGATTTGAGATTTTAGAAAAAGAAAAACAGCCCAAGGTGGGCTGTTCGATGCGATGAAATTTCAACTTAAATCGCAAACAAGTCATTCAAGTTCTCAGCCAAGGTTGGGTGAGTGAAGATTTGTTTTGTGAAGTAAGTGTATGGGATTTTGTTGTCCATAGCAACAGTAATGATGTTGATGATTTCTTGTGACCCTTCTGAAAAGATAGTTGCACCTAAAATTTCTTTAGTTTCAGTGTTGACAACAGCTTTGAAGGCTCCACGAAGGTCTCCGTTTACGTGACCACGAGGCATAGCAGCGACAGGAATTTCCTTAACAGCATATGGAAGTTTCAAATCAGCTGCTTGGCTTTCAGTCAAACCAACTTGTGAAAGGGCAGGTGTGATAAACATAGTGTTTGGCACATTGAGGCGATCTTCAAGTGTGTAGCTGCCATCACCAGCAAGGTAGCTGTAGACAACACGGAAGTCATCAAGTGAAATGTAAGTAAATTGAAGGCCACCGTTGACATCTCCAACTGCAAAGACACCAGGAACGTTTGTTTGACAATGTTTGTCTACTTTAATAGCCCCACGTTCAGTAAGTTCAATATCTGTATTTTCCAGTTGAAGTGGCTCTACGTTTGGTTTACGTCCAGTTGCGTAGAGAAGGGCATCGAAACGGTAGGTTTCGTTTTCAGTTACGACAAGGACTTGGTCGCCGTCGTTTTTGATTTCAGTAGTATGGATATTTTGAAGGAGTTCAATGCCGTCTTCTTCCATGTATTGTTTAGCAAGAGCTGCGATGGAAGGTTCTGCACGAGGTAAGAAAGTGTCCATTGCATCTAAGACTGTGACCTTGCTTCCAAGTTTATTGTAAAGACCAGCAAATTCAAGACCGATATTACCACCACCAAGAATTCCAAGTTTTTCAGGCAATTGTTCCAAGTTTTGGATGCCTGTTGAGTCAAAGACATTCTTGCTAGTCGCAAGACCTGGAATTGGCAATACGTTTGAAACAGCACCAGTGTTGATGACGATTGTTTCAGCAGTTAGTTCTTGTTTTTCGTCACCTGCTTGAATTTCGATGACCTTGTTTGAAACAAAGTGGGCTTCGGCATCAATGATATCAACTCCAGTACCAGCGATTGTAGCATAGTTTTTAGCATTGAGGCGACTGGTAATCGTATTTTTTGTTGCCATGACTTCGGTAAATGACAAGTCCTTTTCTGCAGCAACTAACAAGGTTTTAGTTGGAATACAACCAATGTTGATACAAGTTCCACCGTACATAGCCTTGTTGCGCTCGATAAGAGCAACTTTTTTTCCAGCAGAAGCCAGCTTAGAAGCCAGAGTTTTACCTGCCTTACCAAATCCAATGACAATTAAATCGTATGTTAACATTTTTAAATCCTCCTGTTCGATTTTCATTCTAGCACAAGAAAAAGACTTTTGCACAAATCTGCTACGGAAAATTAAAGAGACTTCCGCCTTGAGAGCAAGTCATTTATGAATGTTATTGATTAATCAAATTGAAGATATTACGAATACTTAAGCTAAAAAATCGTTTACATGATTTAATCAGATGGTCTGACTATCTTTTAACCATTTCTTGTGTTATACTAGATAAGTTGCAAAGAAAGCAGTACTTTTCTTTTGTGGAAAAGAAGCAACACGATCTTTCATAGAAGATATGAAAATACGTCATGAAAAGAAAAGTATAAACTAAGCGCTATAGGGTGGCTTCGCACCACCTTTAGAAAGAAGAAAAACGTGAAATTTAATGAATTTAACTTGTCTGCTGACCTTTTAGCAGAAGTTGATAAAGCTGGATTTGTAGAAGCAAGTCCTATCCAAGAGCAAACTATTCCTTTGGCTCTTGAGGGAAAAGATGTTATCGGTCAAGCACAGACTGGTACAGGGAAAACAGCAGCCTTTGGCTTGCCAACCCTTGAAAAAATTCGTACAGAAGAAGCGACAATCCAAGCTTTGGTGATTGCACCAACTCGTGAACTTGCAGTTCAAAGCCAGGAAGAACTCTTCCGTTTTGGTCGAAGCAAGGGAGTCAAAGTCCGTTCAGTCTACGGTGGTTCAAGCATTGAAAAACAAATCAAGGCTCTTAAATCAGGGGCTCATATCGTAGTAGGAACACCAGGACGACTTCTTGACCTGATTAAACGTAAGGCCTTGAAATTGCAGGACATTGAAACTCTCATCCTTGACGAAGCAGATGAGATGCTCAACATGGGATTCCTTGAAGACATCGAAGCAATCATCTCTCGTGTACCGGAAAATCGTCAAACCTTGCTCTTTTCAGCGACTATGCCAGATGCTATCAAACGTATTGGTGTTCAGTTCATGAAAGAACCTGAGCATGTGAAAATTGCTGCTAAAGAATTAACAACAGAACTGGTAGACCAGTACTATATCCGCGTTAAGGAACAAGAAAAATTTGATACCATGACTCGTCTCATGGATGTTGATCAACCTGAGTTGTCTATCGTCTTCGGTCGTACTAAACGTCGTGTGGATGAGTTGACTCGTGGGCTTAAAATCCGTGGTTTCCGTGCAGAAGGGATTCATGGAGATTTGGACCAAAACAAACGTCTTCGTGTCCTTCGTGATTTTAAAAATGGCAATCTTGATGTCTTAGTTGCAACAGACGTGGCTGCTCGTGGTTTGGATATTTCAGGTGTAACTCATGTTTACAACTATGATATCCCACAAGATCCTGAGAGTTATGTTCACCGTATCGGTCGTACAGGTCGTGCAGGTAAGTCAGGTCAGTCTATTACCTTCGTTTCACCTAATGAAATGGGTTATCTACAAATCATTGAGAACTTGACTAAGAAACGTATGAAAGGTCTCAAACCTGCAAGTGCAGAAGAAGCCTTCCAAGCTAAGAAGCAAGTAGCTCTTAAGAAAATTGAACGTGATTTTGCGAATGAGGAGATTCGTAGCAACTTTGAGAAGTTTGGCAAGGATGCTCGTCAATTAGCCTCAGAATTCAGCCCAGAAGAATTGGCTATGTATATCCTCAGCTTAACTGTTCAAGACCCAGATAGTCTTCCTGAGGTTGAGATTGCACGTGAAAAACCTTTACCATTTAAACCATCTGGTGGTGGCTTTGGTGGCAAAGGTAAGGGAGGTCGTCGTGGAGATGACCGTCGCGATCGAGATCGCCGTCGCGACAATCGACGTGGTGAACGTCGAGATGACTTCAAAAAAGGCAGTCGCAAAAACGACCGCTTTGAGAAGGAAAAACGTTACCGTAAGGATAATAAAAAACCACGCAATACTTCAAGCGAGAAGAAAACTGGTTTTGTAATCCGTAACAAGGGTGATAAATAATAAAAAAGCGGTTCGCTGAGGTGGAACGCTTTTATATATAAGGAGACCGAGAGTCAAGAAAAGTTTCATACGAGAAAATAGATTTATATATTTGTTATCTTGTAATATTATATTATCAAAAATTTAGGGACTTGTCAATAAGAAAATTTAAAAAACTAGTAAAAATTTTCGAACAGTCATGAATTGCAATTCAATAAACAATTTTCAGATAATTATTGAAATAATGGGCATTTTATGATATAATGGGAGCGATTAAATACGAGGTGAAAAATGGCACATTTATTAGAAAAAACGAGAAAAATTACGTCTATCCTGAAGCGTTCGGAGGAGAAATTACAAGATGATCTTCCATATAATGCCATCACACGCCAATTAGCGGATATTATTGATTGCAACGCTTGTATCCTAAATAGTAAGGGACGTCTTTTAGGATATTTTATGCGCTACAAGACTAATAATGATCGTGTAGAGCAATTTTTCCAATCAAAAATTTTTCCTGAGGACTATATTCAAGGTGCAAATATGATTTACGATACAGAAGCAAATCTGACTGTAGATCATGAATTAAGCATCTTTCCAGTTGAGAGTCGTGCAGATTTCGCAGAAGGTTTGACAACCATTGCTCCAATCCATGTTTCTGGGATTCGTTTGGGATCTTTGATTATCTGGCGTAATGATAAGAAATTCGAAGATGAGGATTTGATTCTTGTTGAGATTGCTAGCACTGTGGTTGGTATTCAGCTTTTGAACTTCCAACGTGAAGAAGATGAGAAAAATATCCGCCGTCGCACAGCAGTGACTATGGCGGTCAATACACTATCATATTCTGAATTGCGTGCAGTCTCTGCGATTTTAGCAGAACTAGATGGCAATGAAGGACAATTAACTGCGTCAGTCATTGCAGACCGTATCGGTATTACGCGTTCTGTGATTGTCAATGCCCTTCGAAAACTCGAATCAGCAGGAATTATTGAAAGTCGTTCACTGGGGATGAAGGGAACTTATCTTAAGGTCTTGATCCCAGATATCTTTGAAGAAGTGAAAAAGAGGGACTATTAATGGCTAAGGCTTTAATTTCGATAGACTATACAGAAGATTTTGTAGCGGATCATGGGAAATTGACAGCAGGAGCTCCTGCTCAAGCAATATCAGAAGCGATCAATCAGGTGACTAGATTAGCATTTGAGCGTGGAGATTATATTTTCTTTACCATTGATGCTCATGAGGAAAATGATGTCTTTCATCCAGAAAGTAAACTATTTCCCCCTCATAATCTGATTGGGACTAGCGGGCGTAATCTATATGGTAAGTTAGCTGAATTTTATCAGGAACAGGCCCAGGATAGTCGTGTTTTCTGGATGGACAAACGTCACTATTCAGCTTTTTCTGGCACAGATTTGGATATCCGACTGAGAGAGCGTCGCGTGGATACAGTCATCTTAACAGGAGTTCTTACAGACATCTGTGTATTGCATACGGCTATCGATGCCTATAATCTTGGGTATCAGATAGAAGTTGTCAAGCCAGCAGTCGCATCTATTTGGCCTGAAAACCATCAGTTTGCACTTGGACATTTTAAGAATACATTAGGAGCGAAACTCCTTGATGAAAACCTAATTGAAATCAAAGAATAATGTATTCAAAAAAACTGAAAAAATCTGAAAAAAGTGTTGACAAAGTTTGTGAAAGTTGATATACTAGTAAAGTAATCGACGCGGGGATGGCGGAATTGGCAGACGCGCAGGACTAAGGATCCTGTGACCGCTTTAGGTCGTGAGGGTTCAAGTCCCTCTCTCCGCATAGGAAAAGAGTTAGCTTCGGCTAGCTCTTTATTTTTATATAAACAAGGGCAAAGATTTTGCTCTTTTTTTGTGATTTCATAAACATTTCATATTTGGATATTATAATAGTCTTACAAATATGGAGGTGCTATATGAATCCCACTCAAAGAGCCTGGGCTTACGTCAGCAGAAAACGACTGAGAAGTCTCATATTATTCTTGATTCTATTTGTCTTATTGGCAGGAATATCGGCTTGTTTGACGCTTATGAAGTCCAACAAAACAGTAGAAAATAATCTCTATCTCTCATTGAATACATCTTTTTCTATTAAAAGAATAGAAGCAGATCAGACTTTTCAATTGTCTCAACTAGACGAGCTTAAACAGATAAAAGGGCTTGAGAGGATTTCACCTGAACTAGAAACAATAGCCAAGTTAACTGACAAAGAAGTGGTAACTGGAGAACAAAGTATCCAAAGGGATGATTTGACAGAGGCTGAAAAAAATCTTATCAGTTTGATTGCATTAGAAGACTCTTCCAAGGATGTTTCTTTTACAAGTTCCGCCTTTACCCTTAAAGAAGGAAGACATATCGAAAAAGGGGATCGAAAAAAAATCTTAATCCACGAAGATTTAGCCAAGAAAAACAATCTAAAAGTAGGAGATAAGATTAGCTTAAATCCTGGTCAAGTAGAAGAAAATAGTGGACAAATGCTAGACTATGAAATCGTAGGTATTTTCTCAGGTCAGAAGCAAGAGAAATTCACCGGTCTATCATCAGACTTTAGTGAAAATATGGTCTATACAGACTACGAAAGTAGCCAAACTCTTCTTAGAAATAAGGAAGATCAAGTCACTGCAGCTCGTTTCTATCTCGAAAATCCAAAAGATATGGATGGCATCATTCAAGAGGTTGAAAAACTATCTCTGGGAAACCAAGGGTTCCAAGTTGAAAAGGAAAATAAGGTCTTTGAACAAATCAAGGATTCAGTTTCGACCTTCCAAACCTTCCTACAGATTTTCCTCTATGGCATTATGATTGCTGGTGTAGGAGCGCTGATCTTGGTCTTGTCACTTTGGTTACGAGAGCGAGTCTACGAGGTTGGTATTTTATTGGCACTAGGTAAAGGGAAAATAGCAATCTTTAGCCAATTCTGCCTAGAAGTCATCCTAGTTTCATTGGCATCTATTTTGCCGGCATTTGTAGCTGGGAATGCTATTACTTCCTATCTCTTGAAGACTGTACTTGCAAGCGGCGACCAAGCTGCATTACAAGATACGCTAGCAAAAGCAACGAATCTTTCAACAAGTCTTCTATCATTTGGAGAATCTTATATTTTCCTACTTATCATCAGCTGCTTGTCAGTTGCACTTTGTTTCCTATTTTTATTTAGAAAATCACCGAAAGAAATTTTATCATCCATCAGTTAATAAAGGAGAAATCATGACTTTACTACAATTACAAGATCTTACTTATCGTTATAAAAACACTGCAGAAGCAGTATTATATAAAATCAATTACGATTTTGAACCTGGTAAGTTTTATAGTATTATCGGAGAATCAGGAGCTGGGAAGTCAACACTCTTATCTCTCTTAGCAGGACTTGATAGCCCAGTCGAAGGTGCTATCCTATTCAAAGGCAAGGATATTCGTGAACAAGGATATTCTTATCATCGCATGCACCATATCTCGCTAGTATTCCAAAACTATAACCTGATTGATTATCTTTCTCCATTGGAAAATATCCGCTTGGTTAATAAAAAAGCTAGCAAGGATACCCTTCTTGAACTTGGTTTAGATGAAAGTCAAATCAAGCGGAATGTTCTCCAATTATCAGGTGGACAGCAACAACGTGTTGCCATTGCTCGTAGTCTGGTATCTGAGGCGCCAGTGATTTTAGCGGATGAACCAACAGGAAACCTGGATCCTAAGACTGCTGGGGATATCATCGATTTGCTCAAATCTCTCGCTGAGAAAACAGGCAAGTGTGTGATCGT
Source organism: Streptococcus sp. HMSC061D10 (assembly GCF_001808865.1). Classification (NCBI taxonomy): domain Bacteria; kingdom Bacillati; phylum Bacillota; class Bacilli; order Lactobacillales; family Streptococcaceae; genus Streptococcus; species Streptococcus sp. HMSC061D10. Next base: position 142,189 of record NZ_KV795009.1, read on the forward strand.
TGTGACCCACAGTAAGGAAGTGGCACAGGCGTCAGATATTACACTTGAATTGAAGGACAAGAAACTGACTGAAAAATAGAGTCTACTTCTTAAACTTTTGGAATTGCTTTAGTAAACTATTAAGGAATTATAAACGAAGTGATTCTTAAACAGTTATTTCCCGCTATAGTGGTATCCTAGATAATAACTTTGTTATTATCTAGGACGGGATTTTTGAGACAGATGGCTCAAAAATTAGGGATGAAATTCTAAAATGAAGTTGCTCCCGTCCGCACTATTTAAGGGAAATAAAGAAATATAAAAACATATAAGCGAAGTAAATCTAGAAAGGAATCTTATGTTACACAACGCATTTGCCTACGTCACAAGAAAATTCTTTAAGTCTATTGTGATCTTTCTTATCATTCTCTTGATGGCTAGTTTGAGTTTGGTCGGCTTGTCTATCAAGGGTGCGACAGCCAAGGCTTCTCAAGAAACCTTTAAAAATATCACCAATAGTTTCTCCATGCAAATCAACCGCAGGGTCAATCAAGGAACTCCACGTGGTGCGGGGAATATCAAGGGTGAAGATATTAAAAAAATTACTGAGAATAAGGCTATTGAATCCTACATCAAACGGATTAATGCTATCGGTGATTTGACAGGCTATGAACTGATTGAAACGCCTGAAACCAAGAAAAATCTAACTGCAGATCGAGCTCAACGTTTTGGAAGTAGCTTGATGATAACAGGAGTCAATGACTCTTCTAAAGAAGACAAGTTTGTGTCAGGCTCTTACAAACTAGTCGAAGGTGAGCATTTAACAAACGATGACAAATACCAGATTCTCATGCACAAAGATTTGGCTGCTAAACATGGCTGGAAGGTAGGAGATAAGGTCAAACTGAACTCCAATATCTACGATGCAGATAATGAAAAAGGAGCCAAAGAAACAGTAGAGGTAACGATCAAAGGACTTTTTGATGGACATAACAAATCTGCTGTAACCTACTCACAAGAACTCTATGAGAATACAGCTATCACAGATATTCACACAGCTGCCCAACTCTATGGTTATACAGAAGATACAGCTATTTATGGAGATGCTACCTTCTTTGTGGCTGGAGATAAGAACCTAGATACTGTCATGCAAGAACTAGGGTCTATCAACGGCATCAACTGGAAGATGTATAGCTTGATTAAGAGTTCATCTAACTATCCTGCCCTTGAACAATCTATCTCAGGCATGTACAAGATGGCTAATCTGCTTTTCTGGGGTAGCTTGAGCTTCTCTGTTCTTCTACTTGCTCTCTTACTGACACTATGGATTAACGCCCGTCGTAAAGAGGTTGGAATTCTCCTTTCAATTGGTCTAAAACAAGCAAGTATTCTAGGACAATTTATCACAGAAGCAGTTATGATTGCGATTCCAGCACTTATTTCAGCTTACTTCTTAGCCAACTATACAGCTCGTGCCATTGGAAATACTGTTCTTGCAAATGTCACATCAGATGTGGCTAAGCAGGCTAGTAAGGCAGCCCAAGCCTCTAATCTTGGTGGTGGTGCAGAAGTCGACGGCTTTAGCAAGACACTTTCAAGTCTGGATATTTCCATTCAACCTTCTGACTTTGCTATCATCTTTGTACTTGGATTAGTTCTAGTGGTACTAGTTATGGCACTTGCTTCAAGCAATCTCCTCTTTAAACAACCAAAAGAACTCTTGTTGGATAGTGAATAAAAAACCTGCTACCTATTCTCACTCAAATGAGATATAATATAGGTAGCATTTTTGATAGAAAAGGATTTATATGAAAATTCTAATTGTAGAAGATGAAGACATGATTCGCGAGGGAATTAGTGATTATTTGACGGATTGTGGCTATGAAACCATTCAGGCAGCAGATGGCCTTGAGGCCTTAGAACAATTTTCCAATCACCAAGTTGCCTTGGTTCTCTTAGATATTCAAATGCCGAAACTCAATGGTTTAGAGGTTTTGTCAGAAATCCGAAAAAGTAGTCAAGTACCAGTCTTGATGTTGACAGCCTTTCAGGACGAAGAATATAAGATGAGTGCCTTTGCTGCATTAGCAGATGGTTATTTGGAAAAGCCTTTTTCTCTATCTTTGTTAAAAGTACGAGTGGATGCCATCTTTAAACGTTATTATGATACTGGTCGTATTTTTACCTATAGGGACACCGAGGTAGACTTTGACAGTTATAGCGCCAAAGTAGCTGGTCAAGAAGTTGCAGTGAATGCAAAAGAACTGGAAATTTTAGATTATCTGGTTAAAAATGAAGGACGGGCCTTAACTCGGTCGCAGATTATCGATGCTGTATGGAAGATGACAGATGAGGTCCCTTTTGACAGAGTGATCGATGTCTATATCAAGGAACTACGGAAAAAATTGGATTTAGACTGTATTTTTACCGTGCGCAATGTTGGTTATAAATTGGAGAGAAAATGAGACATTCAGGTTTATTTAAAAAGATTTTTATCTATACCTTCTCGGTATTTTCTACCTTGGTCATTTGTTTGCATTTGGCCATCTATTTTCTCTTTCCTCTGACCTATCTCAGTCACCGTCAGGAAAGCATCGGGCAAAAGTCTACAGAAATTGCCCAATCCCTCCAAGGAAAGGATAGTCAGTCTATCCAAGAAGTCCTTGAACTTTATTCTAAAAGCAGTGATATTAAGGGAGCTGTTAAGGGAGAGATGACTCAGGATAAGTTGGAAGTCAAGGACAATCTTCCCATTGATAAACAACGACAGACAGCTTCCTTGGTTATTGAGGAAAGAGAAGTTCAAACTAAGGATGGTCAGACCATGACCTTGCAATTCTTGGCATCTATGGATTTGCAGAAAGAAGCAGAAGACATCAGTCTTCAATTTCTGCCTTATACTTTATTAGCGTCTTTCATCATTTCGCTCCTCATCGCCTTTATCTATGCTAGAACCATTGTTGCTCCTATTTTGGAAATCAAACGAGTGACTCGACGGATGATGGATTTGGATGCAGAAGTGAGGTTGCGCGTGGATTCTAAGGATGAAATTGGCGATCTCAAAGAACAAATCAATAGCCTTTATCAGCATCTCTTGACGGTCATTGCAGACTTGCATGAAAAGAACGAGGCCATCCTCCAGCTGGAAAAGATGAAGGTTGAGTTTTTGCGAGGTGCTTCCCACGAACTGAAAACACCTCTAGCTAGTCTAAAGATTCTTCTGGAGAATATGAAAGCCAATATTGGACGCTATAAGGATCGGGACCATTATCTGGGAGTTTCTCTGGGTATCGTGGATGATTTGAGTCACCATGTCCAGCAAATCCTATCTCTTTCTTCAGTGCAAGAATTGCGAGATAGGAAAGAAGAAATCAACCTTCTTGAAATGACAGATTTTCTCTTAAAGGATTATGATTTATTAGCCAAAGAGAGAAAAATCACTGTAGAAAATCAACTGACTGACCAACAAACTTATCTAAATTCTTCAGTACTAAAGCTGATTCTTTCCAATCTTATCAGTAATGCTGTGAAACACTCTGTTCAAGGTGGTTATTTAAAAATTGGAGCAAAAGATGATTGGGTCTTTATAGAGAACGCCTGTACACCTGAGGAACAAGATAAATTTGAACAATCCTTCACGTCCTCTAGTCGACAAAGCAAGGGAGCTGGTTTGGGACTCTTCGTCGTCAAAAGTTTATTGGAAAACGAAGAAATTGACTATCGCTTTGAAAGACATGATGATCACTTGGTATTTTATATGAATTTGCCTGAGAACAAGGATTAGACCAAGTGGGAAAAGGTTTACATATCTGAAAATAGAAGAAATTCAATCGAAACTACGGGAAAAACTAGCTTTTTTTGCTAAAAAGTGATAAAATGAACAATGTAAATGGGATGTCCCATAAAAATATACAGGAGGCCTGATAAAATGGCAATCGTTTCAGCAGAAAAATTTGTCCAAGCAGCTCGTGACAACGGTTATGCAGTTGGTGGATTTAACACAAACAACCTTGAGTGGACTCAAGCTATCTTGCGCGCAGCAGAAGCTAAAAAAGCTCCAGTTTTGATCCAAACTTCAATGGGTGCTGCTAAATACATGGGTGGTTACAAAGTTGCTCGCAACTTGATCGCTAACCTTGTTGAATCAATGGGTATCACTGTACCAGTAGCTATCCACCTTGACCACGGTCACTACGAAGATGCACTTGAGTGTATTCAAGTTGGTTATACTTCAGTTATGTTTGATGGTTCACACCTTCCAGTTGAAGAAAACCTTGAAAAAGCTCGTAAAGTTGTAGAATTTGCTCACGCAAATGGTGTATCAGTAGAAGCTGAAGTTGGAACTATCGGTGGTGAAGAAGACGGAATCATCGGTGATGGTGAATTGGCTCCAATCGAAGACGCTAAAGCAATGGTTGCAACTGGTATCGACTTCTTGGCAGCTGGTATCGGTAACATCCACGGTCCTTACCCAGAAAACTGGAAAGGTCTTCACCTTGATCACTTGCAAAAATTGACTGAAGCTGTACCAGGCTTCCCAATCGTATTGCACGGTGGTTCAGGTATTCCTGATGATCAAATCCAAGCAGCTATCAAACTTGGTGTTGCTAAAGTTAACGTTAACACTGAATGCCAAATCGCATTCGCTAACGCAACTCGTAAATTTGCTCGTGACTACGAAGCAAACGAAGCAGAATACGACAAGAAGAAACTCTTCGACCCACGTAAATTCTTGGCTGACGGTGTCAAAGCTATCCAAGCATCAGTTGAAGAACGTATCGACGTATTCGGTTCAGAAGGTAAAGCTTAATTAGGCTATAGATAGAAAATCTCGCTACGGCGGGATTTTTCTTGTATAATGAATCTAGGAAATGTCATACGGAGGCAATGAAAAGATGAAATTCAAAGAGAGAATATTTAGTGGTGTCATTGATCGGCCGGTGGGGTTTGAAGATTCTTTTGGGAATGTCTATCCGATTAACTATGGCTACATACCTGAACTGATGGGGGGAGATGGCGAAGAGCAAGATGTTTATATTGTTTCCCGTGATCAGCAACAGCCTCTGGAAGTCTTTACTGGAAAGTTGGTTGCTATCATTCGACGTCGTGATGATATAGAAGACAAGTGGGTTTTAGCGCCCTTGGATGAGAAGGTTAATAAAGGTTTGATTGCAGAGCAGACCTATTTTATGGAGCAGTATTTTGATTCTTGGATTGAAATGGTGGAGGAGAATAATGATTCAAGTAAGGGAGGTTATAAATAAGGATGAAAAATCTTTTCTTACGGCAGAAATTCTAACTGATTTGCAAAGTTGTTTGGAATTCATGAAACCTCCGGAGCATATATTGATGACTCTTTAATTGCAGTTTTAGCTACACTAGGTTCATTTGGAAAGCTTGTTGACATTGGATTGCTAGCGATTATAGGTTTTTCGATGTTTAGGTGTGAGAAGATTACAGTACTTGTGAAAGGAAAAATAGATATGATATTCGATCAGTCCTTGCAAGCCTACCTACATGAAGTAGATGATGTTCTTGTAGCTTGGGAAGAAAAACCAAGTGGAAATTTTGAGATAGAAGCTCAGTTGCTTGCAGCTAATTACCATAAAAATAGAACTCGTATTCTTGCTTTTATACTGCCTCATTTACAAGAATTTTATGGGTATTTCACAGATGAAGAAGCTACTGAAAAATTGGGTAAACCCATCATCGAGCCAGAAAGACAAACCGTTACTTTCTGCGATCAAACTTTTGATGATATTCATATCTTTTCTTTTGACTATCAGGGTCAGGCATTTGAGAGTCTGGAGAATTTTGCCATTGATGGTTAAGGTCTGTTTTCAGTTTTAAAAAGAAGGAGAGAGACTGATGAGTACTGCTGATTTTGTCTTTATTGAGAGTAAAGACCCCATATTCCTAGATTTACAAGCCTTTTGTACTGCTTTGAGAGAAAAATTCCCAGGTATTTTGATCAGAGAAAGGACGAATCCTGAAAAAGCTTACTCGCTTTCTTGGGATTATCAAAGTCCTCAGCTTACCTTGGAAAGTTCTTTAAGTAGCAAGAAAAATGTTTTTGTGATTGATTACTTTGATTCAACAAATAGATTACAAGATTATGCCTCCTATATCATCTGGCTTCGGAAATGGTTTCCACCTGAAGAGAAAGTTTCCTTTTGTGATGAAGGTTATGAGTATGTGTTTGAACTTCCTAGTGATTTATCCCAAAAGGAGTTGGAAAACTACTTACGAACAAGGTTTGATGAGTGAAGAAGAAGTTCAAAAACGAATAATGATATGGAAAAGTTGAAAAGGAGAATCAGATGCTTACCAAAGATGATATGTTAGTTGCTTTGCATGATGCAATTACTGAAGACCAAGAATTTGAGTTGGCAGACGAGATTGTAGATGCCATGGAGGCTTACCCTCAACCCTTTGATTTGGTTGACCCCGTCTTAGACTTTATTTCCAAGCATCCAGAAGTAGATTTTGGGGCTCCAGGTGAGTTGGTTCACTTTGTGGAGCGATTTTATCATCAAGGCTATGAGGAATTATTGATGGAGTCAGTTCTAAAAAGTCCAACTGTACATAACATCTGGATGCTTCATCGATGCTATAATCACAATGATCCAAATCTAGTCCGGAAAATTCAGACTTTGGTTGGAGAACTGAAGAAGGATAAGACTCTTGATTTACAAGTAAGAAGCATGATTGAAGACTTAACTTGGTAGAGGAAGGTGGTACAACATCACCTTTTTATCTTTTCTTAGGGATAAAAATTTTCGATATAAATTAACACTTGTTTTCCATAGATATTTGCACTATAACAGGGTGTTATTAGGGCTTTCTTTCCTTATGTTGAAAAAGAAGGCAGGTTTTTTGGTGTCTTAAGTAAACTATAAAACATAATTTTTGATTAAAAGTATTATTTTAAAAGAGAAATCTCTAATTTTATAATCTATAAGCAAACGCTTGCATTCCTTTTTTTATTGGATTATAATAGGTTGGTATAAATCCTTCTGTAATAATATTGAGAAGGTGGAGAAAGTAAGGATTTAGAATATTTGTAGTCAAAAATACAATGTTGTTTCTTACGATAGGGAGATAGATATGACAATGATAGAAGTGGAACATCTTCAGAAAAATTTTGTGAAGACAGTTAAGGAGCCGGGGTTAAAGGGAGCTTTGCGCTCCTTTGTTCATCCTGAAAAGCAGACCTTTGAAGCGGTCAAGGATTTGACTTTTGAAGTTCCAAAAGGGCAGATTTTAGGATTTATCGGGGCAAATGGTGCTGGGAAGTCAACCACCATCAAAATGCTGACAGGAATTTTGAAACCGACATCTGGTTTTTGTCGGATTAACGGCAAGATTCCGCAGGACAATCGCCAAGATTATGTCAAGGATATTGGAGTCGTTTTCGGACAACGCACCCAGCTATGGTGGGATTTGGCTCTGCAAGAGACCTACACGGTTTTAAAAGAGATTTATGATGTGCCAGACTCGCTCTTCCATAAGCGTATGGACTTTTTGAATGAAGTCTTGGATTTGAAGGAATTTATCAAGGATCCCGTGCGAACTCTTTCACTGGGTCAACGGATGCGGGCGGATATTGCGGCTTCCTTGCTTCACAATCCCAAGGTTCTCTTTTTAGATGAACCGACTATTGGTTTGGATGTGTCGGTCAAGGACAACATTCGTCGGGCCATTACTCAGATCAATCAAGAGGAAGAAACAACCATTCTCTTGACCACTCACGACTTGAGCGACATTGAGCAACTCTGTGATCGGATTTTTATGATTGATAAGGGGCAGGAGATTTTTGATGGAACGGTGAGCCAGCTCAAGGAGACCTTTGGCAAGATGAAGACTCTCTCCTTTGAACTGGTGCCAGGTCAAAGTCATCTCGTCTCTCAATATGAAGGTCTGCCTGATATGATAATTGATAGACAAGGAAATACTCTCAACATTGAATTTGATAGTTCTCGCTACCAGTCAGCTGACATTATCAAGCAAACCCTGTCTGATTTTGAGATTCGCGATTTGAAGATGGTGGATACGGATATTGAGGATATTATCCGTCGCTTCTACCGAAAGGAGCTCTAAGATGGTCAAATTGTGGAGACGTTATAAACCCTTTATCAATGCAGGGATTCAGGAGTTGATTAGCTATCGAGTCAACTTTCTACTTTATCGGATTGGCGATGTCATGGGGGCTTTTGTCACTTTCTATCTCTGGAAGGCTGTCTTTGATTCCTCGCAAGAGTCTTTGATTCAGGGCTTCAGTATGGCGGATATCACCCTCTACATCATCATGAGTTTTGTGACTAATCTTCTGACTAGGTCGGATTCTTCCTTTATGATTGGTGATGAGGTCAAGGATGGGTCCATTATCATGCGCTTGTTGCGACCAGTGCATTTTACGGCTTCTTACCTCTTTACGGAGCTTGGTTCCAAGTGGTTGATTTTTATCTCTGTTGGACTGCCATTTTTAAGTGTCATTGTTTTGATGAAAATCTTGTCTGGGCAAGGTATTGTAGAAGTACTGGGATTAACCATCCTTTATCTCTTTAGCTTAACCCTGGCTTATCTGATTAACTTTTTCTTTAATATCTGCTTTGGGTTTTCAGCTTTTGTATTTAAAAACTTATGGGGTTCCAATCTACTCAAGACTTCAATAGTGGCCTTTATGTCTGGCAGTTTGATTCCCTTGGCTTTTTTTCCAAAGGTGGTTTCAGATATTCTGTCCTTCTTGCCTTTTTCATCCTTGATTTACACTCCAGTCATGATTATTGTTGGGAAATACGATGCCAGTCAGATTCTTCAAGCACTTTTGCTTCAGCTTTTCTGGCTTATAGTGATGGTGGGCTTGTCTCAGTTGATTTGGAAACGAGTCCAGTCATTTATCACCATTCAGGGAGGTTAGTATGAAAAAATATCAACGCATGCATCTGATTTTTATCAGACAATACATCAAGCAAATCATGGAATACAAGGTCGATTTTGTGGTTGGTGTCTTGGGAGTCTTTCTGACTCAAGGACTAAACCTCTTGTTTCTCAATGTCATCTTTCAACACATCCCCTCGCTAGAGGGTTGGACCTTTCAAGAAATTGCTTTTATCTATGGATTTTCCTTAATTCCAAAGGGATTAGATCATCTCTTTTTTGACAATCTCTGGGCTTTAGGTCAACGACTAGTTCGAAAAGGGGAGTTTGACAAGTATCTGACTCGTCCTATCAATCCTCTCTTTCACATCCTCGTTGAGACCTTTCAGATTGATGCCTTGGGTGAACTTTTGGTCGGTGGAATTTTACTAGCGACAACGGCGACTAGCATTGCTTGGACTCTTCCTAAATTCCTGCTTTTTCTAGTTTGTATTCCTTTTGCGACCTTGATTTATACTTCCTTGAAAATTGCAACAGCCAGCATCGCTTTTTGGACCAAGCAGTCAGGTGCTATGATTTACATTTTCTATATGTTTAATGACTTTGCCAAGTACCCGATTTCCATTTACAATTCATTTCTTCGATGGTTGATTAGCTTTATCGTTCCTTTCGCCTTTACGGCCTACTATCCTGCCAGCTATTTCTTGCAGGACAAGGATGGACTCTTTAATATTGGTGGTTTGATTCTGATTTCTCTTATCTTCTTTTGCATCTCTCTAAAACTTTGGGACAGGGGGTTAGACGCCTACGAAAGTGCTGGTTCGTAAGAGGTAAAGTAGGACTAAAATCAAGAAAGGAACTTATGATGTTTGTAATTAAAGAAGTCAAGTATGAAGATCAAAAAATAGCAGTTGTTTCTGAGATTTTAAAGGATTTGCCAGAATGGTTTGGAATACCAGAAAGCACGCAAGCCTACATCGAAGGAGCCAAGGACCTGCAAGTGTGGGCCGCCTTTCAGGAGAGTGATTTGCTTGGCTTTGTGAGCTTGTCCTATTCCAGTAAAGATTGTGCAGAGATTAATTGTCTCGGTGTAAAAAAAGCTCATCAAGGTAGAGGGATTGGGAGTCAATTGCTTGCTGCTTTAGAAAGTGAAGCACGCAAAAACGTTGATTATTTACAAGTGAAAACAGTAGCAGAAGGCTCTAATAAAGATTATGATCGAACAAATGTCTTTTATCGAAGTCTTGGCTTTAAAAAATTAGAGATTTTTCCACAACTTTGGGGGCCTCAAAATCCTTGTCAGATTTTGATTAAAAAGATGGGTTAAGAATCCCTTGACATCCTTTCTTATAGTGCTATACTATAAGTGGAATCGCCGATTTAGCTCAGTTGGTAGAGCACCGCATTCGTAACGCGAAGGTCACAGGTTCGATCCCTGCAATCGGCATTTTTAGTAATGTAAAGAAAGACAAAGAATATGCAAAGTGTTTATTTAAAGGCAATCATCACAAATTCATTTTTAAAAATAAATTAGTATTTTTTGTTTTTTTGACCAAATTTTGACCAAATTTTGACCAAAAATTATATTTTGGTCAATGATTATAGAATAAAATGGATCATGAAAATGTCTTTGATTTATAGTAGTATTAAAAAGGACTTCCTTTATTGGAATGTCCTTATTTTTATTATGGAAATGACAAATGAGGTTAAGGTTTAGTTCTATGAATTCAGAAAGCAAGTACAAAGCTTTAAACAGTTTTCAAAAAGATTTGGTGTGGATGTTTCGGGTTAAGGTATGTGATAACATGAATTAATCATTATAGAATAGATAGCGTTAAAAATGGGAAAAATCGTTACTATTCCCCTGAATTTGATATGTTGTAAAAGACTATTTCTGGTCTGTTAAATATATCATAAATCTACTTAGAACTGATATTCTTGTAGAGATCTAAGATTATTTTTCATATGTAACGCCTCTTTTCCATAATTGCAATATTTGTAGGTTATTGTTACTATTGAGATTTACTGACGACACGTTACTTAGGGTATTGCCTTAAGTGTATCTGTTTGATTGATGTTAGAGATGCCAGTTTTTTTGAGGTTATGAGAACTGCGTGCTTCGGCCAGTCCTGCTTTTGTCTGCGCCCTTTCCCTTGTCTTGCAATATATAAACTAGGAAAATGGAAGAATTAGGTATTAGCAATTTTACTGTTATTTTATTGTAGATTTGCCATAATATCCTTAGAATAGACAAGTTTCTCTTCTTATGGATTTTTATTGTCATTTTGTTATAATTATATTGCTTTAAATAAAATCCTCATAACCCTCTGCAGAGCTTTCAGGGCTATTTTTTCATATTCATAAGCTAGCTAGTATTACATATTTTGTATGAGTTCTGGTTATAGGTAAATAGAGAAGCAAAAGGATATATAAAAAAGCTCGTTTGAACGTAGAACATACTCAATCAGAACTTGCTGAGAAGTTAGGTGTAACACAAGCTCAGTAGGTTAGGTTAGAAAACGGAGGAAGAGATTGAAAGGACGAAACATTAGAAAAAATGACTGATATCTTTGGAGTTAGCTTTTACTATTTTAAATGTAGTGATGATATTGTTTGTAGATATACTTAGAAAAGTAGAATTAAATGATAAACAAAAGTTAGAAATGTATTATTTAATAAAGAAGTATTTAAAAATGTGAGGTATTTATATGAAATCTGGTGTTATAAATTTAGTATCTTTTATGGAAAGTCAAATAGATGAAGATATATTTCGATATTACAAGCAAATAAATCATATTGAAGAAGTTAATGATACTGAGATTGAGGCGATAAATAAAATTTTTGAAAAATTCAAAGAACTAGAACCTAGTTGTATGAATGGGGCATTTTCTGGATATTTCTTAGGTACTAAGTACACAGGAGTTGTATCTGAAGAATTTGATATGTTGAGATTTTCTAAGCGAAAGATCATCAATATTGAGTTAAAGAGTACACATATTTCCGAAGAGAGAATTCTTAGACAACTAAAAAGGCATTCTTACTTATTAAGTTCAATTTCTACAGATATGGAAGTATCACTTTACACATTTGTATCAGAAACAGAAATATTATATAAATTTAATGAGGAAACTGAGGAACTTTTACAAATTACTTTTGAGCAATTGTTTGGAGATATACCGTGTGATTACATTGAATATAATTACTTAGAAAGCTTAGTTGACACTTCATTCATTATTTCACCTTATTCGGAATCAGAGAGATTCTTCAATAACCAATATTTTTTAAATAATGAACAGGAACAAGCAAAGAAAAAGATAATCGAATCATCAAAAAGTTATGTTGGACTTAAAGGTGCTGCAGGTACTGGGAAATCGTTAATATTATTTGATGTTGCCAAAGAACTTTCTAATAGTGGGGAAAAAGTTCTATTTGTTTTTTGCTCAGCAATTTATGATTCAGATACTAAATTGAAAATTAAAGAACATTCTAATTTTCAATTTATTGATATCCGAGAATTCAACAATGTCTTGCTAAATGATTATGATATTGTTATTATTGATGAAAGTCAAAGATTAAGAAAGGAACAATGGAATAAATTAGTAGAGATCGCAAATTCTGGAGAAATAAATAAATTGGTCTTGTCTGTTGACAATGCGCAAACACTACGTCCAGAAGAAAGAAATTTAGATATTCAGGGTATTTTGAACGATGAACAATATAAAAATGTAGTTGAGTATGTTGACTGTCTTACAGACAGTGTAAGGACAGATATAGAACTTTCTACTTTTATTAGAAAATTTTTCAATACACAAGAAAAGGATTTACGTGTCTTAAATTTTCCAAAGGTTAATGCTGTTTACTTTGATAATGAATGTGTTGCAAGGGATTTTATTCAGTCTTGTATAGATAATGAGGGCTATATTTCTATAGAGATGCCTGAAAAAAGAGTGTGGTTTGGTAACGGGGAAACAAAATTACCAAAATTTTATGAAAACTCTTTAGATGGTTTTACGGTTATAGGAAGAGAGTATGATAAGGTTTTATTGCCTCTGACACTCAGAGTAACACATAATGCAGATGGTAAAATTGTCGTACCTGTTGAATGGGGCTACAACTATCTTGCTGAGAATGGATTGTTTCAAGCAATTACACGAGTAAAAAATCAATTACTACTAGTTATCATAAAAAATAAAGCGTTATTCAAGAAAATACAGGAAATATTAACTTGGAAAGCATTTCGAGACACACAACGAATTGCTAAAAGAATACGAGCAATTAGAGAAGTACATTCAGTTAATGTTGAAGAAATTTCAGGTGCAACAGGTATATCGTGTGAAAAATATATTGAAATAGAAAATTCAGGTAAAATCAATAATACAAAATGGTTAAATAAATTGGCCAAATTTTATCATGTATCACCACAATACTTTGAGGGAGAAGTATCAGAAATTGACTATAGTAAAATAGATTTAATTTATAAAAAGAGGTTAAATGGACTTAGTAGAGAACAGAAAAGTGAAATCGAACAAGATATAATTGATTTTATAAACCAGTAGGGCCAATAAGAGTAATTTGGCAGATTTTTCTTTTTTGCTAACAATTTGCTTACAAAAACTAAACTAATTGTGAATCTCACCAGTAAGTAAAAGGCTAGGCAAAAAGTCTTAAAAATCAGAAAAATGCATAGTATCAGGTATAAAAAAACTCGATAGTATGCGTTTTATTGTGGGAAGATTTACTTCATTTTTATCCAGGAATTGTTTTTTGACAAAACTTTTTTTGTTTTATTTAAGGATATTTTAAGGTTGTATTTTAGAAAAATAATTACAGAAGTGCTTAATACAGAATATAGTATAAATACTGGTTCAAAGTGAAGTTTTGTATGCTTTTGCTTTTGTTGAGTATAAAATCTATTAATTAAGGTTTAACTACAAAAATTAATTTTTGTAGTAAACTGTATACTTTGAGGATGTCTCTTACTCGCTTTCAGAATGAATCGTTGATATAGGATTAAAAGAACTAAGTATTTCTTTCTGTTTTGAATGGGATACGTGAGTATAGATTTGTGTAACTGATATAGAACTGTGTCCAAGAATTTGTTGAATGTATCGAATATCTACATCATTATCTAGAAGCATTGTTGCAAAGCTATGTCTAAACATATGTGGTGTAATAGTTTTAGATAAGCTATTTTGTTCAACGATTCTCTTTAAAATTAAACGTACACTTTGCTCTGACAATGGTTTAGGCGAATGTTTCCCTGGGAACAAGAAATCATTGGGTTCATTTCTTGTTTTATTTATATATGTTTCTAATAAATTGAATGTTTTTTGATCTCCTAAAAATAAGATACGTTCTTTCTTACCCTTTCCTATAATATGGAGTGTCTTATTGGAAAGATTAATGTCTTTGAGATGAATGTGGCAAAGTTCAGAAATTCTGATGCCTGTTGAAAGTAAAAGTGAAATAATTAGTAGATTTCTTTCAGCATGTTGTTTTTGATAGTCAGTTTTAGATACAATTACTTTCTGTTCTAAATATATAAAAATGCTTTTCAGAATGTCATACGGAATCGTTTTAGGCAATACTTTTTCAGTTCTAAATTGAAAACGCAATTGATTGAAGGGATTCTCTTCAATTATGTTCTGGTATTTTAGATAGTTATAAAACACCTTCATACAAGCAATTTTTCTTCTTAATGTATTCGTTTTTATGTTAGATCGTGTCAACTGTTCTATATAGGACTCGACATTATCATAGTCTGAGTTATAAAATTGCATAAGATCATTCTTATAAGCACGAATCGTGTGTGAACTCAAACGCTTATGAGTTTTGCAATAATCTAAGTAAGTAGAAATAAGTTTATAATCCATAAAAATCTCCTTTATCAATAATCATGCTATTATAAACCTATTTGAGTGCTTTGTATAGTGATAATAAATTGTTATCACTAGGAGAATACTATGGAAAAGACACCAAAAATTACGTTAAATAGTGAAGAAAAAGATTTTTTGTTCACTATTGATTCTAGGATTAAATCAATACTGCTTGAACTACCAGTACAATATCATGAGATACTTCAAGTGGTGAATGGGAGTCGTTTCAGACCATTGTTAACATATTATGGTTATAAGTTGTTTTCTGAGAATCTAAATGAAAAAGTTTACAAATCTGCAATAGCTATTGAGTTAATTCATAAATCCTCTATTATTATTGATGATATTATAGATCAAGACGATAAAAGACATAGCATATACACAGTACATAAGCAATATTCTATTGATGAAGCCTTAGTAATCACAGTTTTTTTATTAGGAAAGTGTATTGAATTATTATCTGAAATTGATGATTCTACGATTAGGATATTTAGCCAAATGATTATTAGAATGTGTCAGGGAACAATACAAGAATTAAATATTGATATTAATGTAAGCATTGATAAAATAAAAGAAATCTTAGATAACCAAACTTCACAAGTTATTCAAAATTGTTTAGTGATTGGCATGAAATCATATGATCCTGAATTAGACAATCAACATTTAGCAATTATTGGTTATAAATTAGGCTACTTATTTCAATTACTAAATGATTGCGAAGCATACTTTAATCCTGAGTTCACTGTAAAATACAAAGGGAATCATAATTTTGATATTAATAAAAGTAGGAAAAATTTATGTTACGTTTACCTTGAACAGTTTCTCTCTAATAAAGAAAAATTGAGACTTCAGAATAAAGATAAGGTGACTAATATAGAAATTCTATTGAATAAATATAGTGTGTTAAAACATATAAAAAATGAAGTTTCGTTAATTGAGTTTGATATTAAAAAACAATGTGAAGTTTTAGAAAAAAATCACTCTATGGAAAGATTAAATTATTTTATTGATTATTCAATTAAATTAGCGAAGGTGAGAGCGGGGATTTATTAAAATAAAAGAGCAGAGATTGGAATTCTCTGCTCTTTTAACAACACTAATTTTGTGATAAAAATGGTTGAAGTAACCTATATAGATTTATCAAAATGGGGATGTAACCTATCGGATTGAGTGTTTTTCCATTGAATAACTGTGGAAAGTTCGGGGAATCTTTATAGAGTTTAAATAGTTCAATATAATCTTTATTAAGTTGTTTATTACTGTAATCAGTAATATCATATTCCTTTAGTTGCATTATTTTTATTTTTTTTATTATCTCTTTAATATATTTCTTCCAAAGATAGTCAAAAATTAAATAACCAAAGCCAATCAGTATAAAAATTATTCCCCAAGTAATTATAAATACTAGGTTATTAGGTGTATCTATTATTAATGTATATCCGGTAAATTTAATAGCAGATAGTGGAGTGGTTAAATAGAATAGAGCAGTATAAGCAATACCTAAAATTCCAAAATAATTACTAAATGAACTCATACTATCGGTAAATTTAACTATCCAATCACATTCAGATGGATTATGCAGGGAAATTGGTACTAATGAAATAAACTCTAATTTTGAAATTTTCCTTAATGTGAGAATATAAAGTATATACTTTAAATACAGTTGTATTGCAATAAATACAGTTAGAATTAAAGTAATTGCACCATAGATTGTAATTAGCTCCTGCAAGATAAGAACCTTTAATAATACTAGAGAAATGAAATAAATTAAACCAATTACAAAACAAATAGATATATTATACCATTTGTTTAGATAACTATTATTTTTACTGAATACTGGAAATAGTGGAAGATTATTGACTTTAGTACCTGAAATAGATGTTTTAAGGATTATTTCTTTTTTCATTAAATTTTGATATGTGATAATCTGGGCTAACAATAGAGAATTCACCCCGAAAACATATATATAATTGTATTTTAATGATGAATCAAAAATTGATATTATAATTCCAATAAAAACCCAACAAGTAAAAATAATTGTCCAAAAACATTTTTGAGATAAAATTTTATCAATTATTTTTATTTCCATAGTATTCTCCTAGTGATAACAATTTATTATCACTAGTATACCATAAATTCATTTTTAGTAGTTTGATTTGTATAATGATTTTTTAGTCTTGAATTGTCACATTAAGTGCACATTTTCTCTTGTGAATTTAGATAAGGATATTTAATTTATAAAAGGAAATTTTATAGTATAGTTGTGATTTTTATATTTTCAGTTTAAGCAAAATAGTGGTGGTATGCTATATGTTTTTCTTTGTTAATGGTATAATGTAATATATAGAGAGAGTTATTTATCGAGGTTAGAATTTGGCAAATAATAGACAAATTGAGACATTAGGTGTTTCATATCTGACAACATTCATAAATAGACATAGTTTACTTCAGACTTATTTTGATAGTAATGATAAAACTCCAGTCTGGGATGGTGAGATTCATGTTCTTAAAACTTCTAGTGAGAAAAGAAGTGAAATATTTGGTAAAGTGCCTGTTCAAATTAAAGCTACAAGGCAACAGAAAAATAAATTGAAATCCTTCTCGTTGGACATAAGTGATTTAGAATTATATTCAAAAAATGGTGGTGTAGTTTTATTCGTAGTTTGGTTAAGCGAGGATGGTGATTTAAGAAATATCTACTATAAATCATTACCTCCTCTTTCTATAAAGAAGCTGATTAAAAAAAGTAATTTAAAAAATAAAACAACAAGCAATAAGAAACTTTCTGTACAGATTCATGAATTAGACGAACAAAAACTGTACCCTATGCTAGTCGATTTTATAACAAATAGTCGTAAGCAATATAGCTTCATAAATGTTGATGGTATTTCAGTTGAAGATATCTCTGATGATAGTAACCTTAAATTCTATTATTATGGTCAAGAAAAAGGAGAGATCTTTAACTATCAGGAAGAAAATGATCTCTTCATTTATTATAAAGATCCTTTAACTGGTATTGAAGTACCACTTGAAAATACAATAAAGGTTGTCGAAACTTACGAGGAAACAGATCTAATTATTACAATCGGGAATACTATTTTTCAAAATGTAAAAAGGCATAGATTCCCTGATGGGAGTGTACAACTCCATTTTGGTGAAGGTTTTAAAATGTCATTTGATGTTAAGAAGAAACAATTCACATTTAACTACACAAGACCTAATATGTTATCAAAAGCCATAAAGTGCACTCAGGCACTTCAAGAACTAGGAAAATTCGGATATTGCAAGCTCAATGGTAATACAATAGAACTAGATGAACAGTCAATATTGGATATTACTTCACGTGATTTAGAGACTGAGATAGAGGAATTGATACAGATTTCAAACTTCATGGAAAATATGGGGATACAAAAAGAGGTTGATCTAACTTACTTTGATAAACAATCTCTAAGAAATCTAAATATTCTCAATTTAGGGCTTATTCTAAAGAAGAAAGTTGCCTTAAATTATAATGAATCAAAATTACTTCACCTAAGAATTGCTAATATTCACATTATTACCTTATATGACTTTGAGACAGATAATATTGGAACTATGATAGACATTTTTACTGAAACTCCTTGGTGTAGGAGAGGTGAAGATTCGTCCTACATTTCAATATTTGAAGTTTTAGAACCAAATGACTGGCTAAAAATAGATAATTGTGATTTTGATTCGGTTATTGCCTCTTACCAAATATTAGTTGATAATCAATTGAAATATGAAGGTGCTAACAACACTATTTTAAAAATAGTTGTGGCTGCTGACAAGGCAGAAGATGTTTCTAGAAGTGAGTTATTGCTTAATTGGGCACAATTTCTTTCTGACTGGAACTTAAAATACTCCAAAAATTATGAGATGGCTATAATAAATGACCTTCAAATAAAATCTAGAGTTCGTAAATTAAACAGCAAAGAAATGGAGATTCTGAGCAACATTTTAGTAAATAGTAATGATAACTATGAACTTTGTTTTGGTTCATCAGTGTTATTAAAATCGAAACCACAAGCTGATTTGTTTTGGAACAAACTGGATAATGATACAAAAGAAAGCTATAAAGACTTTCCTATTTATACTTTATATATGAAATTATCGTAAAATTAAAAGAAGTTGGAAGAAAAAATATATGGAAATAAAGAAAGTAATGTATTACAATACAGTGCCACAATTTTTAAAACCTAAATTAAATTATTTTGCAAGAGATTTTCTAAATGATTATTCTGTTCAGATAGGAGACATAGAAGCAGGTTCTAATTTTGAAGTTGAAGTGGAGTATGAAGGTGATTTAGAAGTTTATTTTGTTAAGTTTATCTTTAGTAAAAAAGGTGGTGGAGTGTTTAGTGGTAATTCTGAAAATGAATTAGATATTTACTGCAATAACGAGCTCTCTGCAACTGTAATTTTGGAATAATAAAGAGATTAAAAATAAAAGTTAATATCAAAATAAAAAAGATATACATCACTAAGAAAAAAATTGTGATCAAAATTAATATAGATTACAGTAGATTCTGGAATGGTCTATTTTATATATATTGAAGAAGTTTGAAGTGTATTTTCTTGGTAGATACAATAGTATACAAGACCAATGAGAAGATACCGTAATTTTCTTAGTTAATATATTGAAAAAATTAGGATAGTATGCTACAATTTCATTAGGAGGATAAAATAATGAAGAAAACGTTTTATAAAAAATTGGGTATTTCAATTATTGCGAGTACTTTATTAGCTAGTCAGCTATCGACAGCATCTGCTTTGACTGTTATTTCTAGTACTGGTGAAGAATATGAGGTAAGTGAAACATTACAGGAAAGTCCAGAAACTAATAATTTTTCACTTCCTGAGATTTCGCCAACATATGGTTCATACTACCAAAAACAATCAGAAGTAATTATCGGTAATGATGATTTGGTTAAAATTGATAATACTCTACAATATCCGTATTCAACTTCAGCTATGGTTTTGTCTGAGTACAATGGTGTAGCCAATGGAATAAATATAAAAGGAAGAGGAAGCGCGAATTTTATTAAAGATAATGTTTTAATTACAGCAGCTCATAACTTCTACAGTCATAAATATGGAAAAGAAGCTGATGCTATTTATGTACTTCCGGCAGCTAGTCCAGATCAGGAACCATTTGGAAAGATCAAGGTTAAGGAAGTTCGTTATTTGAAAGAATTTAGAACTTTAAATTCTAGAGATGCGTCGAAATATGACTTGGCTCTATTAATTCTAGAAGAGCCTGTTGGCGCAAAATTGGGAACACTGGGGCTTCCAAATAGTCAGAAAAATTTGGCTGGAACACCAGTAACGATTACAGGCTATCCATCATATGATTTTAAAATTCATCAAATGTATACAGATAAAAAACAAGTTTTAAGTGATGATGGTACTTTTTTGGATTATCAAGTTGATACTTTGGAGGGATCAAGTGGATCTGCTGTTTATGATGCTAGTCACCGTGTAGTCGGAGTACATACTTTGGGTGATGAAGATAACCAAGTTAATAGCGCAGTAAAATTAAATGAACAAAATTTATCATTTATTTATTCAGTACTCAAAGGTTATTCTCTCGAAGGATGGAAGAAATTAAGTGGTAGTTGGTACTATTATAGACAACATGATAAACAAACAGGTTGGCAGAGAATTGATAATACTTGGTACTATCTAGATGCTTCTGGTAAGATGCGTACAGATTGGCAAAAAGTAAACGGAAAATGGTATTATATGGAGACCTCTGGTTCAATGGCAACAGGTTGGAAATATGTACGAGGCAGATGGTATTACTTAGATAATAAAAATGGTGATATGAAGACTGGTTGGTATAAAGATGGTTCAACATGGTACTATCTAGATCCTACTAATGGAGACATGAAAACAGGTTGGATAAAAGTAGGAGGAAACTGGTATTATCTTAACTCAAGTGGAGCTATGGTAACAGGTAGCCAAACTATCGATGGTAAAGTTTATAATTTTGCTTCATCTGGTGAGTGGATTTAATATTGGGGGACATATAAATGAAACTTTTGAAAAAAACTATGCAAGTTGGACTAACAGCAATTTTCTTTGGTTTGCTAGCTACAAATACAGTATTTGCGGATACCACAGGTGGCCAATTTGTTGATAAGGATAATAGAAAATATTATATAAAAGATGACCATAAAGCAATCTATTGGCATAAAATAGACGGTAAAGCTTACTATTTTGGTAATAAAGGAGAAATGGTAGTTGGATGGCAATACTTAGAAATTCCTGGGACAGGTTATCGTGATGATTTATTTAATAACCAACCAATTAATGAAATTGGCCTTCAACACAAGTGGTACTATTTTGGACAAGATGGAACTCTCCAAGAATATGTTGGCTGGAAAGCATTAGAGATTAAAACAAAAGACAGCGTTGGAAAAGAGTACGGGGAAAAACGTAAAGATTCAGAAGATAAGGAAGAGAAGCGTTATTACACGAACTATTACTTTAATCAGAATCATTCTTTAGAGACAGGTTGGCTTTATGATCAGTCTAATTGGTATTATCTAGCTAAAACTGAAATTAATGGAGAAAACTATATTGGTGGTGAAACACGTGCAGGTTGGATAAATGATGGTTCAGCTTGGTACTACCTAGATCCAACAACTGCTGCAATGCAAACAGGATGGCAATATCTAGGTAATAACTGGTACTATCTCCGTTCATCAGGTGCTATGGCAACTGGTTGGGTGAAAGATGGTTCAACTTGGTATTATCTAGATGCTCAAAATGGTGATATGAAGACAGGTTGGGCTTATGTTGGTAACAGTTGGTACTACCTTCGTTCATCAGGTGCAATGTCTACCGGTTGGGTGAAAGATGGTTCAACTTGGTACTACCTCAATGCAAGTAATGGAGATATGAAGACAGGCTGGTTCCAAGTCAATGGTAAATGGTACTATGCCTATGGTTCAGGTGCTTTAGCTGTTAATACCACAGTGGGTGGTTATTACGTAAACTATAACGGTGAATGGGTTAAGTAATGAAGGCTAATGGTAAACTGTAGTTGATACTTAACATAGTAAAAGAGAGAGTCAGATTGATTCTCTCTTTTGTAATTCAAAATAATTTTAAGGAAGTTTTTATATGTGTTTGAAAAATTGTATAATTTATGTGATGGATTAAATTCTTATAAATATTATAGAGCCAAAAAATAACACTATCATTAGATAATGTTATTTTTTTTATTATCATTATAAAATTGTCTAGCTATTTCTTTAACATAGTTTTCATATTTTGCTGGAATTTCTGCGTTCGAAATATAGTTTTGATAATTAAAACTCTCATCAATTGGGTATTCACTATTTACTAAACTCATAAAATCAAGGATTCTTCTTTTTTCAGTATCAGACTCAATATGATTTTTAAAAGTCTCGATCTGAGATAAAGAGTTATTACAATCATCATTAATGAGATGGTGTTTTTCGTGAAGAAGTATATTTATTTTTTCAATATCTGTTGTATCGGAACTAAGGAAAATAAAGTGTTTGTTATTTGCAAGTACATATCTCCCCTTACAGGATAAGTTGTCAAGAATGACAACTTGGCAGTTTAATTGCTCAATTTCTTTTATAACTTTATTTAGATTCATACTTATTTTTTATTTGCGAAGTAATCTTTCAGATAATTTTTGATGATTTCTCGGTCGTCATCTGTGATAGGCGTACCATCGAAAGCGACTGAATTATCAATAGCAGTATCTAAATCAATATCCGAATCAGGTTCAGGAAAATCAGTTTTCCCTAAAAGGTAGTCAGTTGAAACGTTGAAAAAATCTGCAAGTTTCTGAAGATTTTCTGATGATGGTTTTCTTAGCCCTTTCTCCCACTGGGCATAACTTTGAGGTGAAGTTTGGAAGTGGTTTGCGACCTCTTTTTGAGTGAGTTTATTGTTCAGTCGAATTGCTTTTAATCTATCTTTAAATTCCATAATAAGTACCGTAATAAGAAATAATAAAATTATTTTACAAAAGTATTGACAAAGTAATCATTTGATTATATAATAGTCAACGTAATCAAATGATTACTTTATTGTGATGATTGAACTTTGAAAATTTAATAAAAAACGTGTCAGGCAATGATTTACACTGACCAAACACGATTAATAAATGTAGCAATTTAATTATAAGTGATTTCTGGTTAAAAGTCAAGACTGTTAGTAGCTCTAGGTTTTATATCTACTAGTCATTTCATATGATCACGTTGGGTTTTTAGTCCTTTCGCCTTAGTAGATAAGTAAAGGGAACTGACGGCTGAAAACAGTCAATGATACTTCGTAGAAGGTAGCTAGGGAGAGATAGTGAAGTCTATATGTCGTATGGTCGGTATGTGGGAGTTGAGTAATTAACTTTTGCTAATGCCTTTAGGTAAGAAAGAGGGGGTATTGAGTAATTCTTAAATTCGTGACTTTGGCGAAGGTAGTAGGCTTAGAAGCTGAAAATATGTGAAGATATGAGCATATAAATAACTAGGAATCTTTAAAGACTTTGGATAAAAGTCTTTAAAGATTAGAAAATTAACAATAAGTGTTATTGTTAGTTTTCACAAGAGAATATACTTGTATTCTTTTATGTGAATTAACAATAGGAAATGAGGTGATAAAGAGTTATTCAAAATTTGTGTGCAAGATAATATAGTTTTGAAGAATCAATGAATAGATATTTCAAAAGATAGAATACAAAAATGAATTATTATTTTTAAAGTCAGTTGGGGAACTGGCTTTTTTATTTGTAGAAAAGGAGAAAAAATGATTGTAGTAACTAAGCGATCTCGTTCCCCTTCTTGAAAGTGACGAGATTAAAAAATAAAAATATCAATAAAAGGAGAATTAATAATAAATGTTGAAAATTCAAGAATTTAAGGCTTACGGTTCTATTCGTAAGATGAAATCTGGTGGTGCTTGTGGAGTTATCCTTGCACTTGCAATGTTGGGAATGGCTTTCTCTTCAACTGTAACTGCTGATGAGGTAAATGTGAATACCCCTGTAGCTGTAGAAAAGAAAGCAGAATTTGAAGTTGTAATTTCTCATGAATCGCTTGATAAAGCTATGACTGAAGCTAAAGAAGCTGGGGTAAATGTTGAAATTGATGATGTTCAGGATGAAGGAGTTGCAACAAGCGAAACAGTCGTAAGTAAGCAGAAAGAAATTGAAGCTGACTATGCAAAACATGAATCAGAAGTCAAACAGAAAACGGATGAATATAAGAAAGCTAAAACAAATAACGAAGCTGAACGTCGAGCAGTTTTAGCTGAAAACGAGAGTATCGAACGTGATAATGCAAAGAAAAAAGATGACTACAAAGAAAGCCTGAAAGCTCAAGAAGATTATAATAAGAAGGTTGACAAGGAAAATACGGAACTAAAAGAGCAGTATGACAAGAAGCTAGAAAACTACAATAAGGAACTGGCTGCTTACAACAAGCAAAAAGAAGAACTTGCTAAGAAAGGATTGAAGGCTGAAAATACTCATATTAAAGTTTATGGCAATTATGATGAAAGCAAACGTGGCAGTGTGGGTTATTACAGAAGCCTAACTGTTTCATTTGAAGGAGTAGAAGGTTTAACTGCTGTTAAAGATTATATTGGACTACATTCAGACACAACTATTAGTGGAAGTCGTACAGACTTGCTCTCAAAAAATGATGATGTTTTTGCTGAAATTGTGAATCCAAAAACAGGTGATTCATTCACGCTCCATAATGTTGCTGAAAGTAAAGAAGGTCAGAAAATATCTGCTCGATTTACTTTCAATAGTGCGGAAGCTGAGTGGGTTAAGGATGGCAAGCCATTAAGTGCTACAAAGATCTTTATTAGAAAAGACAATGGTAGTGGTTCAATCAACTTCTTGTTTGGGAATCTAGTTCAATTTGACACAAAAATTGACTTTTTTGATGAAAAGACGGGAAAAGAAGTTGGGATGGCTATCGCTGCTACTTTTAATGATATTGATTATGGACAAGAATTACGCTTTACCTATCAAGATGGTTCAGAAGGAATTGGTTTAAATCCAAATGGTTCAGAAGTTAAGAAAGTAAACCGTGATAATAAGGAATATTATAAAGGCGAATATAAAACCCCATGGACTCATGATGTCCCTGAATTGGGAGTAAAAGCAGGTGATCTTGGATATGCTAACGTAGGGGATGAATCAGATATTCCTCTAGGTTCGCTTCTTTCTGTTGGATATGGTTCTAAGTTGAATTTTGCTTATCACAATGGAGTAGGTGTTCATGGTGAAGAAGAAATTGAATCCAAACGAGCCGAAGTTAAAAGACAGCTTGGTTCGGCAGGAAGTAATCTGACAGATGAAGATATTTTCTATCAAGATGGGTGGGCTGTTGGTATCTTTGGTAAGGCAAGTTCAACAGTGCCTGTGACTATCCTTTCTAAGCCACCAGTTGAACCTGAGTGGAAGAAAAAGGATACTAAAGAAATAAAGCTTGTTTTGAGAAAACCAAAAGATTTACCAAATAAACCTGATGCCCCAACTGTAAAAATTAAATATAGACGTTTACGTGTAACTCCTTCCACTCCAAAACCTGTAAAGGCTATTACTGATAACTTTGGAAACAATATTGATGGAGCAAATACATTTGATAAAAATGTGAAATTCAGTTTGACAACGGATTACAAACCATATTCAACATTTACTGCTGATTCTAAAACTCATGGTAAAACATGGGCTATGGCAGATGATGTTCAAGATGGTGCTTACATGGTAGATGATAACAAAATCACCATGAAGGATTCTACTGGTAAAGATGTTAAGGATCTTTTTAATATGTATCATGTTCTTTCCGAAAAAGAACGTACACAGGAAATTCAAAACATTTTGAAAGAGGCAGGCTTGAATCCAAAAGGTGAGTTCTATATGTTTGTAGCGAAAGACTCGGCTTCATTCTATAAGAATTATGTAAGACAGGCTAAGAATATCACGATTGATCTTCCTGCTCATTTGTTGGTAGAAAAAGGTCAAATTGTGAAGAACGATTTCCACCAAATTGACTTTGGTAATGGCTTTGTTTCTAACTTGGTGACAGTTCAAACCCCTGACTTAAAACCTGAAAAACATGCTTTGGATCACAAAGATAATTCTAAAGTTCGTGACGGTCAAGAAATTCAAATTGGGGAATATTTACGCTATCTTTTGGACGGTGTAACTGTTCCAGCAAAACATGATACTCTTTATCAGTATGATGGCATTGATAAGTTAGATGTTAGTCATGATCGTTATACTGGCAATTGGTCAGGAATCATTCGTGGTTCAGAATACCTTGCTGAAAAAGACTTAGTTCTTTCTTATGATGTCGTCTTGGCTGACGGTAAAGTGGTTAAGGCAGGAGATCAGATTGTGAAAGGTTCTGCTTATGCTTTTAAATTTGAATTTGATCAAAGTACAAACTCTGACTTTATCAAGAAGATTGTTAAAGTAACATGGAATGAAAAAGACGGTAAGTGGGCTTACACTATTGATAAAGAGTTCCTAAACTCTCTAGGAGTACAAGGTACGTTTGATGCTGATTTCTATATCGAAGTTGAGCGTATCGCAAGTGGGAAAGTTGAAAATACATTTGTCAATATTGTCAATGGTCAAGAGATGGAAGCTAAAGTAGTGACTCATACTCCTGAAGTTCCTAATTCTCCTAATTCTCCTGAATTACCTAAATTACCTAATCCAGTTAAACCGACTGAGCCATCTAAAACAGTTGAACCTTCCAAGGCAGTTGAATCTGTTAAACAAGAACAATCTGTAGAATTTAAAGAGTTGCCAAATACAGGTACTGATGCAAGTTCTCTTGGATTGATAGGTACTGCTATTTTATCTGTTCTTGGTCTAGCTGGTCTTAAACGTAAAAAAGATTAGTGAAGATTGTGTTGTTGGGCGATAATAGAACAGGATTATCGTCCTTTTATTTTGTTTAAAAATGTAAATAGAAAAGGAAAATAAGAAATGAAAATTGAAAACTTTAAATTCAATCCTGAAGCTATTGGGAAAGCTAACTATGTACGCTCTGAAAAAGCACCAGCAATTATTGAAGGTAAGCCTTTTGAGGGGACTCGACATATTGTGATGAATGGGAAACATGGTATGTTCTCGATTATCACTCCAAAAGATATGGCTACATATCAAGTAAATGAGGAAGTTGAACCTATTGATCCAATTTTCCTAGAAGATTATGTTGAAGGATCGAATTTCTCTGCTTCAACAAATGTATTGGCTAAAGGACTTAAACGTGTAGGAGGTAATAAATAATGGCTAAAAACGGACTAGAACTTGGAAATCGTGTAGAAATTTTTTCAAAAAAATATCGTATTTTGAATGACTTGTTGTTAAATCCAAAGGAAGTTTTGGGGAATTGTAAATTTATTAAGAATGAAGGGGCACAGTTTGTAAATATTGATCTTGAAACAGGAGAAGGTGATTATGATGGTGTTGAGGTTTTAGTATATTCAGAAGGACAAGAAGACACTGTATTCTTGAAAGTAACTGAACAATCAGCAGAAGAAATTGATGCTTTGAATCTTGGATATCAAGAAACTATTGATTTTGATACGTTGTTGATCGCATATCACGGTATGCGTAAGGCTGATCGAAATCAAGTTGAACCTAATAAACACCGATTCGTATTTGTAGTTGATAAGCTAAAAAAAACTGCTGTCAAACCTAAACAGGATCAAAAGCAAGAACAGAAACAAGAACATAAAGGATAATTGCTAAAGGAGAAAAGATATGGGTTTATTTCCTGCATATAGGGGAATTAAGATTAAGCCTTACATGGTGAATCTTAGATACTTTATCTTTTCTTTTTTCTTTTTGATATTTAGTCCTGTACTTGGATTCTATGTGTATCAAAATTTTGAAAAAATCAAGAATTTAGATAGATTATCAATTGTTAATTCTGTGATCCTATTGATTGTATTTGTTGTTTTAAGTATCTATTTAACATGGTTTTCGCAAGAAAGAATATTCCTATTTCAAAAGTTGGAAAGACTATCTAAACTGGCTTTCTTTTTGAAAGAAAATGGATACTCTTATACAAAAAAGGTGAAAAGAGATTCAGGTACCGTTGATAAGATTGTGTTTCCTACTGTCTATTTGAAGCAGAATCGTTATGATTTAGATGTAGCCTTTAAAATGGCTGGAAACAAGTTTCAGGAAAAGTTTAAAAAGATTGCTAGTGAACTTGAAACAACCTTTTTCATGGACTTTATGGAAGTTCAGGACGATATTAAGTTTAAGACTTATAAACTTGCCTATTCTGCTTTTTTGAATCGGATCAAGGTGACTGATGTTAACTATTCGGATAAGGGTATTCAATTGATGAAGAATCTTTATTGGAATCCTGTTGATGATCCTCATTTATTGGTTGTTGGTGGTACTGGTGGTGGTAAAACAGTATTATTGAGAACATTGATTCGTGCAATGGCTAAAGTTGGTGTAGTGGATATAGGTGATCCCAAGCAAGCTGACTTTGTAACTATGGCAGAACAAAGAGCTTTTGAAAGTCGTATCTCTTATGAAGCAGAAGATATAGTTTCTATGATAGAAAGAGCAGTAGAAATTATGTTTGCACGTTATTCTTATATGCGCAAGGAACGTGCAGAACATGGTGATAAGGATTTGAAGAAGTTTTATGAGTATGGCTTAGAGCCATATTTCTTAGTTTGTGATGAGTATAATGCCTTGTGTGCCATGCTTGATTTTCAAACAAGACAGCGTTTAGACAATGCTATGGGGCAATTCTTACTTTTAGGAAGACAAGCTGGTTGTTTTGGAGTAATAGCGATGCAGAAACCTTCGAGAGAAGACTTAGGCTCTAAACTGCAAGCGAATATTAACTTCCGTATTTCTGTTGGTCGATTGGACGAGGTAGGTTATGACCTAGCCTTTGGGGAAGTCAATAGGAATAAGGAATTTAAGTATGTGAAATATCTTGCTGGTAAGCGTGTTTATGGTCGTGGTTATGCTTGTGTTTATGGAGAAGTAGCAAGAGAATTTTATTCACCATTACTTGAAAGAAAATTATCATTTTATGATGAATATGAAAAGATAGATAGACGAGAGAATCCTTTCAATCCTTTAGAGAATCCTAGTGTTGGATTGTCTGAAGAAGAAAAACAAGTATTACAGGAAGAAATGCAGGCTAAAGAAGAATTGCAAAAAGGACAAGTTAAAAAAGCTAGTTCTGAAATGGTGCAAGAGTTGATGGCTAGTAAGAAAGAAATAAAGAAAGATGAAAAGGATCTTGTTAAAGCAAGTGATGTATCTATGGATATTGGGGTTAGTTTCTCCTCTGTTCAAAATTTACTGAAGAAGTTAGAAGAACTAGGAAAAATTACGATTATGAGGGAAGATGGAATAATTGTGATGAATCAGGCTCAGGTTCTTTTGGTTAGAGATTTGTTTGAGTTGAAAAAGACAAGAACTCAAAAATGGTCTGATATTTTGGAAGATTTTCCATTTGATGAATACGAACTATGAGAAGAGGGGATATCCCCCTTTTCTTTGTTTATATGTAGTTGGTGTAGTCCAGCTCTCTAGTAGCTAGTAGCAGAAGCGAGGAAGCGAAGCAACGAGCGCCTGCGCTCACTAGCGCTCACTAGAGGGCTGGACTATACTAATTAACCCACCTATTCTAATAGGTGGGTAACAAAAGTTACAAAATGGACTTTACACTTACAGCGACAAGGGATAGAGGTGTGTCCCTTTAGTGCTTTTTTGTGTCCCTTTTGGTAAAAAATGGAGTTTTGAAGGAGAAATGGAAGGAAAAAACTTAAAAAAATTTAGAAAAGAACGAAATATGACAAGGAAAGAATTGTCATTAAAGACTGGTATCCCTGTTTCTACCCTAAAAGCCTATGAAAATGGGTATAGAACATTGAAAAAGGAAGATTTCATAGAAATAAAAAATCAGTTCAGTTTAAAAAACGGTGATACTAATCTAACAAGATACATGATTGACTATTTCAGATTTACGCTTCACAATGAAACAGATATATACTTTGTGGCAAAAGAATTTTTCGGATTTGATGTTATGCTTCGACCTGAAACAACTTCATTTATGAAATATGAACTGTTGTATCGTTATGGTGATATTTGGTTTTTCGGATTTAATTCCTCATTCAGTGAAAATGGAGAGGATAAAAATAGGATTACGGTTCAATTAAGTGGTCAAGGCTGTCGTCAATTAGAAATGTATCTTGAAAATAGTAACCTAACGTGGACTGACTTTATAAAAAGGTTTCAGAAGTGTTATGGAGGTGATTTTAGTGTAACTCGAATAGATATTGCAGTTGATGAAATGGCAATGGAGGATACGAAGGAGAATTTTGATTTGTCAACACTAGTGACTAGATACTATCAACAAGAGATTGTATCTCCTTATTTGAAGAGTTTTTCATTTGTCGGTGGTGGAGGATTTGATTTTGAAAATCCATTTGAATCAGAAAATAGGCAAGGATTATCGATCTATCTTGGTAGTCGTCAATCTGAAATGTATTTTAACTTTTATGAAAAGAGATACGAGATAGCAAAGAAAGAAGGAATTAGCGTATCAGCTAGTGTCAGACTGTTTAGGATATGGAATCGCTACGAAGTTCGTTTTTCGCAAGGAAAAGCTAGAGCGTTTGTTTCAGAAGTACTAGCTGGTAGTGAGATTGCAGAATTAACGAGGTCAATTTTTCAAGGAGCAATACAAATCTATGATGGTACTGATGAACATGGTTTTAGAAAGTATGACAGCAAGTGGCAACAACTTTTTGGAAATCATGAAGCAGTCAGACTAACAGTTAACCCTGAACCTTATTCAGTGGAAAGGACGATTAGATGGTTGGTAGAAAGGGTTTCTAATTCATTATTATTTGTGTCTGAGATTGATCGAATGTTCATGCAAGAGAATATGAAAAAGATAATGGATTCAGGAGAACTTACACCTAGACAGCGAAAAGAATTAGAGTTTCTTCAAAATCAGTTAGGGAGGATAGAATGATTGAATATAAAGACATTGAAAAAATTGTATATTTGATTCCTGCAAGAAATTTTTATGATGGTTTGACAGATAGTAAGGTAGCAAGAGAGTATCAAGCTTATATTGAGTTTCAATCTCAGAAATATCATCAAACTAAAAAAAGGAATGATTGGATTGAATTGAAACGATTGATTACTGAATACGAATCATATTTGGCAAATCAAGTTGATGTGAAACGAAAACTATTATGGTTTGGATTGTTGAGAAGGAGCAAAGAAGAAATGGAAAATGAATGTTTGAATTTGATTCAACGATTTCATTTAGAGGGGTGGATGTGAATATGGAAGTTAAGAAACGTTCTCCAGCCTGTCTAATTAGAAAATGTAAAAGATAAAAATGAAAAGAAAGAGGTATAAAAAATGGCTTTAGCTGGAAAAGATAAACAAATTATTGATTTGTCGAATGAACTTGCAAAAAAACTGAAGGATCAAGAATTTAAGCAAGCATGGACTATGGCTGGTGAATTGAGTGCACTTCTTAAAAATGAAGAAGAATTGCAACTACCGTATCAAGTCCTTGAATGTATCAAGAAAGACCTGTCTAGTTATTATGCAATGAATAAGGAACTTAATAAAGTTACAAATCGAGCATTTGCGATTGGTTGTAGTTTTGAGCGTTCAGCTTCAATTTAATGAAAATTGTGAAGGAAGTCAATTATGGCTTCCTTTTTATTTTTTGAAAGGAGAGTTAAATGAGTGTTAAAGTAGTTTACGATAATTTTTCTGATGTATGTAAAAACTATGTGCATGGGAAAACCTTATTGGATTTACCTGAGAAAGTTATTGCTAAATTAGATGAATGTTTTGATGGTGTGGAGTTTAAAGAATTTGAAGGTTGTAATCCTGATAATGTAGCAATCAATTCATTTACAGAAGTTGATACGAAGGAAGCATTGATTGATTTTGCTAAAATTATAAACCATGAAGAATATGAGCAGTTAGTCAATGAAGAGCGATTATTTTCTTATGTAGAAGAACATAAAGAAGAAATCATCAATCGTTTGAGTGAATCATATACCTATTTAGGTCATGAGGACGATAGTTGGTTTTTGTTGCAGTAGAAAGTAAAGGAGGGAAATAAAAATGGATTTAATGGCTTTAGTTATTTATAAAGGAATCGCAAGACGAGTTTTGCTTCCATGCTCTAGTGAAGAAGTAGCTGAACGCTTTGGCTATGAAGGTCAAGAAATTGAGGTTACAATTGATTCGATTGAAGGTTTGCCTACTTTGAATTGTGAAGATTTAACTTTAGATTTAGCGAATAGTATTGCTGAAAATATTGAAGATGTAGATGAAGATATTGTTTTATCGGTTATTGAAACAGAATCTTCTGATCCATCATACTTAGATAGTTATGATTTTGATGATTGTTATTTATATCCTGAAGTTGCAACTGATAGAGATTTAGGTCAATATCTTGTTGAGGAACTTGGTGTAGAACTATCTAAGGAAAAGTTGCTTCTTTATTTAGACTATGAAAAATTTGGTCGTGATGTTCGTTTAGAAGAAGGTGGTAGCTTTGTCGATAAAGGTTACTTTGTATCAAGATGATAGCGAATATAAGGGTTCTGAACGAAGGTAATTTTGAATTTCTTTGTGAATTGGATATTATGAAGTACAGTCGAGATCAAATCCTAGAAAGAATGAAAGAAAGAGGTATTGAAAAAGATAACTTTTTTATTTGTGGGATTTCTGATTGGCAAGTAGATAAGATTATGTCTTTAGATGAGGTTTACTTGCTGAAAAAAGCAGTGTTGGAATTATATGATGGTGATGAATACATTGTCAAATTTCAATTACAGCGTTATATTCCTGTGACAAAAATTGCAACGACTTATTATAGATTTTGTTCTAAAGATGAAGTTGATACAATTTTTGAATTGACGAAAGAGTTAGATTATAAATCGGTTATTGATTATTTTTTTAAGTGTGGAAATTGGGTGACAGTATTTCAAGGATTTATTAACCAAGGAGAAGTTTTGAATACTCCTAATGGATATTATAGAAAGGTTTCTTTTTAATGAGGAATATGTTTTTAAAGAAGCCACGAAAAGACAAACAGTTAAAGATTAAAAAAATAAGCCAGAAAAAATCGAATCTGATTTTTTTAACTGGCTTATCTTTTTTTGTCTTATTCGGAGCTTTTTCTATGTTTGTTTCTTTATCGACTACTGCAAAAATGAAAGCAAGACTTTCTGAATCTCCTGTCGTAGAAGCAAGAAAAGAAACAGATCGAACCTTGGAACAGTTTTTAGATGGCTATGTAAGTAGATATTTTTCTTATGATTCACAAGCTGGATCATCTGATGAAAATATTTCCAAACTGAATGACTATTATGGAAGTGTTCCTGATGTAAAAAATCAAGGTCAGACAAAACAGGAAATGAATCTTGTTAGTGCTCGAATGTTAAGTGCT
Organism: Streptococcus sp. HMSC061D10; assembly: GCF_001808865.1. Taxonomy (NCBI): domain Bacteria; kingdom Bacillati; phylum Bacillota; class Bacilli; order Lactobacillales; family Streptococcaceae; genus Streptococcus; species Streptococcus sp. HMSC061D10. Next base: position 175,430 of record NZ_KV795009.1, read on the forward strand.
AAAGATGGAATTGCTGTTTACCGTGTGATCTATGATACAAAAAATGGAGATAAAAGCCAGCGAGTAGGGATTGAATTTTCGATTCCTTACGGTGAAAAAAATGGTAAGTACTATGTATCTGGATTGCCTTGGTTTTCTCCTGTAAGTGATTTTAAAGCTGATGGGGTAGAAAAAGAGAATCATGTATCTCTAGTTGCGAATGATGAAATGGAAGAAGGAAAACGTAAAAAGTTGGTATCTTTCATGGAATTGTTCTTTAAAAATTATACGACTAGTCAAGCAAACTTAGATTTGATTTCTAGTGGAATTAAGTCTATTGGTGGGGCAACATTCAAGAGTTTGGATTATACCTATTTCAAGGAAAAAGATGGGAAAATACTTGCTTATGCTCAAATTACTCTTGATGTTGCTGGGACAACTCATAGCGAAAATTTTAGTTTTGAGTTACGACAAGATAAAGATAGTTATTTTGTAGAAAAGATGGAACACACAATTCCATCTGATTTTAATAAAAAGGAAGAAAAAGGAGAATAGAATAAATGGCATTGTTTCAATTTTTAGTATCAAAACTTGGTGTTCCAGCAGTCGCATTTTTTGCTGGTATGAAGGCTCTTAAAGCATGGAAGGAGCAGCAGTTAGGAAAACTTTTTGTGATTGTTTTGGTTGCAGGATTCATTCTTTTCTTTTTTGAAAATCCTGAGACAGTGTTAAATGCTACGAAGCCTATTTGGTCTAAAGCCCTTGAATTATTCAAGTAGGAAAATGTTATGAGGAGGGAAGATAAAAAACTCTATGTTTACACTACTGCTTTTAAACAACCTATTTGGGTGCATAAGATAAATGAGGATTTTAGTTTACCATTTGCGATAAAAATGTCGACCATAGTCTATACTCTAGTAAGTTTTGTTTTAGTATGGTTCTTACTAGGGTATGTACCCTTATTGGATTGGGGTTTTCGTTTTGTAGCTTCATTGTTTGCTGGTTGGTGGTGTGGAAACATATTATCTGAGAATAAGATTGATGGAAAAACATTGTTTCGATTTCTAGTGGACTATTTCAAGTTTTGGGTTGAGTATGATAGAGAACGGACAACAATGTATCTCTGTAAAGGAAAAAAATATGAGAAAGTGAGAAGAATTTATCGTGGAATTAACGAATAACATTTGGGCGATAGATGATAGCTTGATTCTCTTAAAAGATGGAAGTGTGCTGGCTGTATTTGAAGTAGAGCCACAAGTCATCAATACGATTGAAGATGGTGAGAAAGAGGACAGCAAAGACCTAGTATTCAATAATTTGTCTAGTATTGCTGAATACAATGATCTTGCGATTCATACTATTAACTTTGATTTAGATTTAGCAAAGAAGATCGCTTTACTATCTCAGGATATTGAGCAAGATGTTGGTACAAGTCCATTAGGAAATTATGTGATTTCAAAACTAGAAGAAAGGCTAGAGGAAGAAGTTACATATTTAACAGAATCAAGAGATTATTTAGTTGTACCTTTAAAGTCGGTCAATGTGTCGTCTGATTTTAAGGTGACGATAAAGCAGACGATTATGACTTTCCGAAAAACAATTATGAAAATGATTGGCTTTGAAGAGTTGCCGAAAGTTGAATGGTGGAAAGATTGGGAAAAACAGAAAGAATTGATTCAAACAAAGTTACATGCTTTAACTATTAAGGAAGTTGAAAAAACTGATTTAGAGCTATTGAATCGAATTCATTTTTTGAATGGTCAATACTATGATAAGGAAAGTGAAATTGTTGCGCTTGAAAATTCGATTGAGAATGTAGACGAAACAATTATTGAAGTTGGTGCTGGAAATGCTTTGAAGTTGATCAATGGTGAAGAAGAAAGTTATGTTGCAACAATTCCTGTATATGCTTATCCCAAAAACGTTTCTTATTTACATTTACTAGAGGAAATTAAGAATATTGGTTTTCCTGTCAATAGTGTGTTGAAAGTTCGTTTTTCAACAAGAAGTGGAATCTATTCTTTGAGTACAAAAGCAAGAAATAAACGCAAAAATCTTGGGAATACAGTAAATGAAACTGCTGAGAATGATGATGTTCAAAAGATTGAAGTTTTGGAAAGTCATGAGTTGTTAGAAGATTTTCAAGAGAAGCATGATAATAAGGAATTGATGGTAACGTATCTTCACTTGTTACAGATTACTGGTGACAGTATTGAAGAATTGAATGTGAAGTATGATGTATTAGCTTCAAGATTGAAAGATTTGGAAGTTGAAATTGTCAAGGCTGTTGCAGATCAAGTGTATTTATTCTATAAGTGTCGTTTAACAGAGTTGATTGATAATAAAAGAGAAAGCTATTTACAATATTCAAGTCTGCGTGGACTATGTGAAAATCTTTTCTTTACAAAGAAAAAAGTAGGTACGGATATTGGCTTTCCTATTGCTCGAATTGATAAAGAAATTGCTTCATGGTTTGGAGACTTTAAACGTGCTTTGGATTTAAGTACCAATATTGTCTTTACGAACTTACTACAAGCGAATAAAATTGGTATTCATGGAAAGGAAACAAGCAATCCTCATACAGCTATTACTGGTGCGACTGGGAATGGAAAATCTTTCCTGACAAAGTTATTATTTGTTTTTCATGCTCTATTTAAAGCCAGAGTATTATATGTCGATCCCAAAGCTGAAATGAAGAAACAGTTTTTATCAGTTTTAGCTAAGTTAGAAAAAGCTGGCACCTATAAACCACTTCAAAAATTTATACGCTCTATTCGTTTTATTACTTTGGATATGCGAAAAGAGGAAAATAGAGGGGTTCTTGATCCATTTTCATTTTTAGAAGATGAAGGAGAGTTGACAGAATTAGCAACAGTACTTGTAGCTTCTGTATTGGATAAAAATTCTTATATCAAGATTCAACCCTATCTGTTAGATGCGATTGATAAGGTATTTGAGCGTAGAAATGCTGGTGAAAAGGTTGGTATGTTGCAGGTATTTGCTGAATTGGAAAGCAATGCAAAAGAAGAAGTTGCTACTGCTGGCTATTTCCTGAAGAGAATTTCAAAGAATTCACTGCTATCTTTGTGCTTCTCTGATGGTAGTCAAGAAGTTTTGAAAACAGATGATAAAGTGATTATTGTTGAAATTACAGGTCTTGATATGCCTAAAGGTACAAATAAAGATGAAATGACTGAAACTCAGTTGAGAAGTTTGACCGTTATGTATGCTTTAACTTATTTCTGTGCGATTTTTGGTGAACGTGAGAAAGATAAGGAAACAATGTTATTCCTTGATGAAGCATGGCAGATTATGTCAACTCCTGCTGGACGACAAGTAGTTAACCGTATCAAACGTACAGGACGTTCCTTTAACAATTTCTTGGTATTGGTGACTCAATCTGTAAAAGACTTGAAAACAAGTGATGATACAACTGGATTTGGTACAGTCTTTGCTTTCCCTGAACATACAGAAACAGAAGCAATACTGGAACATTTACGAGTTGAAAATGATGAATTATCAAGAGCGTGGTTAGAAAATCAAACAATGGGTCAATGTATCTATTACGATACTTTCGGACGAAAAGAACGTATTACAGTAGATGGTACAATTTTCCCTGAGTTTTTACCATTATTTGAAACAGTTGAATCTAGTTTAGTATCAGTACAGTAAGGGGGAAAAATGAGAAGGAATATTTTATTAGGATTTATTTTGTCTATATTTTTCTTTCCTTTTGTAGCTAATGCTACTGAGCCAATTTTACCTAATAACAATTTTAATATTATTGAGTTTGATAAAAATACAAATACTCCCAAATTAACCGATCCTGCTGAAAATGCAAAAAAAATACTGGATAATGCCAAAAAGGCAAAAGAAACACAAGAAGCCTTAAAGAAAAAAGAAGAAGAATCAAGCAAATTGACTTTTGAAAATTATAAGTCCAAAATGTCTGATTTGACTAGTAAGGTTTATTTTGATAAGAAATTTTTTGGATTTGATTCAAATATGAATTATTTCTTCAATTCGATTGTGCAAGCTGTATTTTGGGTATCAAAATTTATCTTTTGGATTATTGCTGGTATTTATGGTGCAGTTGATGGAATGAGTGATATAACTTCTTTATTGAATAATACAATAGACAATTCTAGTAAAGTATTTTCTTCTCTATTCAGTAAAGAAGTTGTTTATGTTGTTGGTGCTAGTATGGCAGTTTATCTATTGTATTTGTTTGCGACTGGTAAGGGTAGTGTGATGAAGTCATTTATTAAAATGGTACTGATCTATACTCTAATTGGTTTATATTTTATAAGATTCAATGTGGACGGTCAAAATAAATATTTATTGACTCACTTATATGATGGATTCAGAACAACAACAATTACGCTTAATGGTGAGATAACAAAAACTCTGACTTCAGAAAGTTCCAATGAGATTGATGCTTATTTTAATGATACTATCATCAAGGCTTATAAGTATATGAACTCTCCAATAAAGGAAGATGGCTCATTTCAATTATCTGATAAGGAATTTGAAGATTTAGCTGGATATAAGCAGGGTGATGGAGATCATCTTGTCGGTGAGAAAAAAATCAAGGATATTGCAAAAGACAAAGATCCTGAAAATAAGATGTTGAAAAATGAGTGGGGTGCAAAGTTTAGCTATGCTTTTGCTTCACTGGTTGATGTAATTGTAGTTGGTAGTGTTTATCTTGTTTTAGGTTTATCACGATTTTTCTTTTTAATGGTTTATATCTTTTTAATTTTGATACTGCCATTTATTTTATTGATCAGTCTATTTCCAAAGATGGAACATTTGATTCATGGATTTAATAAAAAAGCTATATCTATGTTGATTTTATCATCTGTAACATTATTAGCTACAACATTGTTTGTATTCTTCTATAATTCTTTGACAGATTTTATTGGCTATGCAGTTGGTGAGAATGTATTGGTTGTTATTTTTGTTAAAGCGATATTGTTAGTTTTAATGATTAAGAATAGAGCAATGATTTTATCTATGTTCTCACGAATTGGGCGTTTGCCTGTTAGTCGAATGAATGGACTTAATCTGAATAAAGGAACTAAAAAGATTCGAGAGAAATTGTATAGGACAGGTAAAGACGGATTAGTAGTTAGTGGTCAGTTTGCAAAAGGTGGTTTGAAGATGGGGAAAGAAAGTCTACAACCTCGTCTTAAAAATTTAAGCTCGCCAACTAATAACCTGGATAAAAAACAAGGATTGACTAAAGAACAGGTATTTGATACTAACGAAAATGAAACTTATAGTAGAGTTAGAGATGGTTATGCGACTGTCAAACATAGAACAACAGGTACGGTTAATGCTCTGAAAGAAAAAGGAAATAGAGCGATGTCTTTCCTTTATGAAGTGCGTACAAATGCGTTTAGAAATCAAGAATCGAATAAGTTTATAGACTTAAATTCAAAAAGAAAATCTTTTGGAACAAAGGCAGATTATCATGAGAAAATAAAAAACAGTTCTCGTAATGAGGTGAAACGTTTGAGAGAAAAACGTTTGGCCAGAAAGAAAGCAGAATTTCAAGCCAAGGTAGACAAGAGAATGAATCAAGTGAATCCTTTGAATAAAGTTTCACCTCAAAAATCAAAGATTAATTCTCCGAAAAGTAAAAAAATGAAAGGAGGTAAGATTAGTAGTTTAAAGAAAAAGGGAAGAGATAAAAAAGTAGAACTTCCAAATGTAAATATTGAAAGAAAGAGGGGTAGGAAGTGATAGCTAAAAAATACGCAAAAATTTTTGGTTCTATTATTGCGACAATTCTACCCTTATTTCTAATCTTGATTCTGATGATTGGATTTGTAGGTGTGTCTTCAGGGAGTTCATCTGATAGTACGACTGGAAAGAGAACACGTTTAACAGCACAAGAAGTAGCTCAAAAAGCGAATATCTCGGTGGAACGTGCAGAAGATGTCATTAAGATTCTTAACTGGCAACTATCTAAAGAGAAATTTACTTTAGAGGGTGCTAGTGGTTCTCTTGCAAATGCTGAAAGAGAAAGTGGATTTGATCCTAAACTAACGAATCCTTCAGGTGGAGTTGCTGGATATTTCCAATGGTCAGGTTGGGATAATACTATCAATGGTGATAGATGGAGAAATGCAAGTTCTCGTACTTTGGATAGTACAGTAGAGCTGGAACTAATGAGCTATGAATTAAATCATGGCTATAAAAAAGTCAAAGATTATATGCAAAAGGCAACTGATCCTTTTGAAAGTGCCAAGTATTGGTCTGAACATTATGAAGGTGTATTGTTATCAGACGGACAAACAAAACTAGAGAAGCTAAAAAAGGACAGTAAGAAGTGGTATGAAGTCTTTAAAGGTACGATTGAATCAGACGGCTCATCAAGTAGCAGTGCAATAGCAGGTAGCGTAGATGTTCCATTTGGTCAGGTTTCGACTGAATTACCTAGTGGATTTTCGATTGATAAGGAAATAAATCAAGCTGACTATATCACTCAATCTTATCCTTATGGTCAATGTACTTGGTATGTTTTCAATCGTGCAAAAGAATTTGGAATAAACTTTGATCCGTATATGGGAAATGGTCAGGATTGGGCACACAAGGATGGATATGAGGTGACAAATACACCGACTAAACATTCTGCTGTTTCGTTTCAAGGAGGACAAGCAGGTAGTCATGCAACCTATGGTCATGTTGCCTTTGTCGAGGATATTAAAGATGATGGTTCGATATTGATTTCTGAATGTAATGTGATTCAACCGATGCAAGGAACAGGAATTACTGATTATCGTGTCTTTACTGCTGACCAAGCAAAAAACTTTTTATATGTAATTGGTAAATAAGAAAAGAGGAAAAATATGAATAAAAAATTTGTAACATTGTTGTCAGTGGCTGTATTGAGTTCAGTCGCAAATGGAATTTTAGCAGATGAAATTAATTTGGGTGGAAATAGTTCAACTCCAAATGATAATTCAGGTTTAGTAGTTTCAGAAAAACCTGCAGAAGCTCCTAAGGAGTCTACAGCGCCAACAGTAAATGAAAATCTAGATTTGGGTGGAAGTGTGGATAAAAAAGAGGACAAGGATAGTACAGGAGTAGTTGTAGAGCCGATAATGCCAACAGAACAACCAAAAGAAGATAAACCATCTGAAGAACTTGGAAAAGATACTAATAAGAATCAGGAACACGATCATACAGGAGTAGTTGTGGAGCCAACAAGTCCTTCTACCAATAAATCTAAAGAAGAAAAGCCTGTTGAAAATGTGGGTGATGATAAACAAGGAGATCAAAAATCTTCTGATTCAACTTTGGATAAATCAAAAGAGGGAGAAGAAAATACGAAACCAAATAAAGAAGATACTCCAGAAGTGAAGGAACAAAAACAAAAGGCAGAGGATAATGTTGGAGTAAAAGAAAAAGAAGAACCTAAACCCTTGAATGTGACTAAAGAAGAAATTAAGGAAAAACCTATCGAAACAAATACAGGATATAAGATTGTAGGCACTAATAAAGGCAAAGTAGTTGTAGAAGAAAGTGAAGGCAATTATATAGAAAAAGAGCCTTATGAAGTGGGAGCAGTCAAACAGAAAGATGGTACAATTGCTTTGAAAGATAAGGAAGGAGAACTAAAAGTTCTTCCAAATACTGGAACAGCTAGCACAATTTTTGCAACTATTTGGGGATTTGTTGGTTTGATTGCAACATTTTTGGGAAAAAGAAAAGTAAAGTAGCACAAAATTAGCCAAGGCAGGGTAAAGCTTGCCTTGTTTTTTTTGTTGGTTTAAGGAGTTAAAATGGATCAAGTAGAATTATTAAAAATCTATGCTGTGAAGTTAGCTAGTAGGTTAGGTGAAAATCAAGAATCTATAGAGTTTATTGCTGACTCTGTAACTGATCATGGTATTGAAACTATGATAGTTGAAGTTATAAAAAATGCGAAGTTTGTTAAAGTTGTTTATGATTATGAAGGGAGTCATGCTGATAAAAAATTACCAAGAAAAAATTATGCTAGTGTATCTGTATCAATTGAGGAAGGCCACTCTTTTGATTTTAGTAGAGGAGTAGCTTATACTTATTTTCCTGATATAGAGAAGTTGTTAGAACAATTATAAAATAATTGAAAATGTGATATAATAAAAGAAAGTGAAAGGAGAAGGAATCATGATTAAAGAATTTGGTGTTACAAATCTAGAAGTCACAAAAGAAGATATTTTTAAAAATCCTAATAACCCTATCTTACGTATGTATGATGATGAAGAATTGATTGGAACTTTTAATATTCTTACAGGTGAAGTCTTAGAGAACTTGGACTTGGCTGATTATGATATTCGGTTTGCTCAAAAACAAATTGAATTGAATCGTGATAACTACCTTGAAACGTGGAAGGACTACGTGGGGTTGTTACATGCCTAAGTATTCTTTTTTGAAGTATGGTATTGAGATTCGTCCGAATGAGCATAATCATAAAGGTCAGAAGGCACATATTCATATCTATATCCACGGTGAGGAAGTAGGTTCAATGTTTTTGACTGGAGAGCTTCGAGATGGTAGATTGAAATCAAAAGATATGAAGATTGTAAGGCAGTATGTTTTAGAAAATGCAGATGATCTTCAAGCTTTATGGGATGAATATCAAAAAAGTGCGTATTAAGAAAATAAATTCAAGCCAGAAATGGCTTGTTTTTTTTTGCTGTTGTTTAAGGAGTAGTAAATGAAAGAGTCGAAACAAGTATTTAATATTGAAGTTCCAATTCCTTCTAATATGGTTTTGATCAGTCGTTCCGAGTATCTAGATTTAATACAGAAAGAAGAAATTGGTCAATGGTGGACTATTGATAAGGTTGAGGAATTATTGTCTATTAGTAAAACAAAATTGGTCAATGATATATTATTGAATCCAACAATCAAAAATGAATTAGATATTGAGCAAAATAAGGAAGGATTTGTCTTGTATCCGAAAAGTAAGGGGACACCTTATAGATTTTTAGCAAGAAAAACAAGGGAATATTTTGATAAAAATTATAAAAAAATATTATTGATGTTATAATAGAATGGTGATGGCTGCCATTCAGAAAGGAGTTAGTGTGGCAAGTTACAGACAGCGTGGAAAAAACAAACTTTGGGATTACCGTATCTTTGATAAGCAAGGTAATGTTATTGCGACAAATTCGGGTTTTAGAACTAAACGAGAAGCAATGAATGAAGCTCAAGAAAAGGAGCGTAAGTTATTTCAATCAAATTATACAGCGAGGTTTGATAGTAAGGCTACACTGTATGAGTTGTGGCAGGATTGGTATGATCTAGTGATTCTTCCATCAGAAAAGGCAAAATCGACAAAAGAAGGCTATTCTTATAGAGGAAAGATGATGGAGAAAATCTTTTTAGACATACCTGCAGTTCAAATTAGTCATAAAGAATATCAGTCTAAATTGAATGAATATGGTGAACAAGTAACTAAAGATCATGTAAGTCGATTAAATGCTGATATTCGAACAGTAGTCAATTTTAGCAAGAGAAATGGTCTAGTTTTGAATGATTTTACTGAGGGTGTAAAAATATTTGGTCTGTCTGGTAAAGATATTGATGATAAATATCTCCATAGTATTTCTGACTATAAAAGTTTGTTATCTCATCTACGGTCAAAATTTAATTATCGAGAATCGGTGATGGCTTATCTATTATACTTTTTATTTAAGACTGGATTTAGAGTTGGAGAAGGTATGGCAGTATGCTGGTCTGACATTGATTTTGAAAACAAGACCATTAAAACATATAGAAGATTTTCAGGAGATCGACAAGAATTTACTCCTCCAAAGACGAAAACTTCTGTTAGAGAGATTCCTGTTGATGAAAAATTATTACAAGTTCTAGAAGATTTAAAAGCAGAACAGTCTAAAGTTCTTTATGATCGTGAAGATTTGAATAAAGAAGATTTAGTTTTTTATGATAGAAGATATAGAATCCCAACAAATGCAGGTCTTAATAAATATTTAAGAGTTTGTTTATCAGAACTTGGAATTGGTAGTCAAGAAATGTCAGCAACTTCAGGTAGACATACCTACGGTTCATTTCTACTTGCAAAGGGGGTGGATATATGGATAGTAGCAAAGCTGATGGGACATAAAGATATTCAGCAAATTATTAGAACATATGGTCATGTTTTGAAAGAAGTGATCGATAAAGAGTATGATACAGTTAGGCAGTTATTGGTCGATTAAAGAAGAAAAATAAAAGCAAATTCATTGACCAAAATTTGACCAAGTGTATCAAAAGTATTGATAATACAGTATTTCTGAGATGTTTTCTTATCCCTGCAATCGGCATTTTTAGTAATGTAAAGAAAGACAAAGAAAATTCAAAATGTTTATTTAAAGGCAATAATTACAAGTTTATTTTTAAAAATAATTTAGCATTTTTAATTTTTTTGACCAAATTTTGACCAAAAAGGGAATATTGAATAAAGTAGATTAGATTGATTTACTCTTTAGTAATATTTAAAAAAGTTTCTATAAAATTTTTTATCTGTATTTGAAGAGTAGTATAATCTATGTGATAGATTACCTTTATACAAATATTATAGATTGGCATCAGAAAGAGTAAAACTACAAAAGCTGATTAGAATTATCAACATATATTAAAATGAGGAGGAGTATCATGAACAAGAAAGAACAGATGAAACATGTTGAGAAGACCCATGGTCGAAAAGGAACTTCATCTAGATTGGCAGAAACCCTTTCTACAATTAATAATATAAAAATGTATATCGGTCTTGCCATAACAGCTCTAGTTATAATCATTGTTGCTAGCATCTTTTTAAATTCACCTAATCTCAAGCAAGAAGCAAATCAAACTTCTTCCTCATCTAAGACTGAAGAGACGACAAGAATTCAGGAGAAAGAGGACGATAAGGATAAGGTAAAGGAAGAGGAAATTCAAAAGCTAAAGGAGCAATTGGCTGATTTGGATACCAAGATCTCAGAATCGGAGCAGCATGTTAGTCAATTAAAAAAAGAAGCTTCTGTTCCCAAATTAGATATTGAAGCCCTCAGAAATAATGATTTATCAAGTTTAGAGGGTACTTGGCGGACACAGTCTGGTAATGAATATATCATTAATGATTCAGGGGAAGTCCAATCTTCTTGGATAGTCAATGATCAAAAGCATGAGTCTATTGTTGAATTGAAAGTATCAAAAAGTCAGAATGATCGCAACCCAGAAACAGTAGCCCTTGGTGCTTGGGCAAAAGGTTCTCAGGCGGGAGGGTTTGTGGTAGTCGTTGTACCAAGTGGTGTTGTCATGGAATCTGGTGGTGATGGTAAAATAACAGACAATTCCAATCACACTGAGGATAGACTCTTTGCAGGACAACAATATGAAGGAATGTTGATGCATCCAGAAAATGTTTACTATCGTGTTAAACCGGATACGAGTCAATTAGAATCTGAAGAGAAAAATTTAACGAAATTGAAAGCTGATCGTGATGCCATCAAATCAGCTTTAGAGTCTAAAGAAAAATGAATGAAAAGAAGCCAGCAATGGCTTCTTTTTTAGAAAAATTCTGACCACATAGTCTATCATGTCTGCCACATAGACAAAAGCTATTGTTTGTGATTTTTATTTCTGTTATAGTTGTAATTGTTAAAGGGAGATAAAACTTCCTAACAAAATAGAAAATGAGGTCGTATCATGAAAAAAGTAGTAGGTATCGGATTTTTAGTCGTTGCAGCAGCAGTCTTGTATTTTGGTTTAGTTGGATGGCCAAGTTTGGATGTTAATATCTGGGCCCTCTTTCCAGTAGGTTTATTCCTATTTTTTACTCTTGAGAATTTGGTGAAAAAAGATTACAAGGCCAGTCTCATGAGCTTGATGATTGCCTTTATCATCGCCAATGCTATTCTTGATATCTTGCCACTTTCAAGCGGTTTGGTTATCGGTGCTGGAGTCTTGGCTTGCGTTGGAATTGGATTTCTTTTTCCTGAAGCCAACAAGTAAGAAAAATAATACAAAAAAATCTCGAGATTTCCTCGAGACTTTTTCTTTATTGACCTGCGTAATATTTTTGAATCCCTTTTACAATACCTGCAACCAATCTGTTTTGGTAGGCATCACTGCGGACTTGTTGATTCTCATTGAAATTGTCAATATATCCCAATTCCAATAGAACGGCTGGTTTATTAGTTTCTCGAAGGACAGCAAAGCTCCTTCGTAGACGACCTGCATCCTTAGCACCAGTTTCAGCTAATAGTGAAGAGTGGATGTCTGCCGCAAGTCGATTACTTTCACTGATACGGTCAGGATGGTTATGCCAGTATTGGTTAATCTTAGAAGGATAACTAGAGTCTGCTTCATAAGAATAAGTCTGAATCCCAGCCGTATTTGAAGCTGGATTACCACTAGCATTGAAGTGAATACTAATAAAGATATCTGAATCAGTCTTATTAACCATTCTTGAACGTTCGGTGACATAGTCTACAAAGACATCACTGTCTCTTGAAGAAAGAACTGTATAGCCAAGTCCCTCGAGTTCCTTGCGAAGTTTCTTGTAAACTAGCATAGTGAGGTCTTTTTCATTAGTGTTATAGTAAACGGCACCAGGGTCTTTACCACCATGACCTGGATCTAGGAAGATAATATTGTTATATTTCCCCTTTTCAAAACCACGACTTACAGAAGTTTCACCAATCCATTTCCCATTGCTTTGGAATTGATGAGTTTGTCCATCGATTTTATGGGTCCCTGTAACATAGACTCCATTTTCATCCACATAATAGCGGGCTTTATAGTAGCTGTCGTCAATCCATTCGCTCTTAGCCATGTAGCCACCTGCCTTGAGGTAGTAAGAGCCAATCCATTCACGTGCTGCGTAAGCACCACCAGATTTTAAGTAGAACCAACTATCATAGTTTTTATCGAAAATCCATTCTTTTTCAGCCATAGCACCGCTAACTTTTAGGTAGTAGCTACCTTGCCATTGGTTGCTTGCCATTGTAGCATCTTTGTTAAAGTAGTACCAAGTACCACTAATTTTGTCCCACTTGTTTTTGATTAATTTACCAGAAGCAAGGGCATAGTACCATTGTCCATCTTGTTTGACCCAAGAACTCTCAGCCATGGCACCACTATTAGTAAACAGATAGTCGTCAAAAATTGTGTTGCTGAGCATGACACCGTCTTGATCAAAATAGTACCAGACACCACCGATCTTTTCCCATTTTTGTTGAGAAATTTTTCCATAAGCGTTAGCGTAATACCATTTTTCTTGGAGTTTAATCCAACCAGAATCGACCATGGCCCCGCTACTAGTAAGGATATATCCGTCAAAAATAGTATCGCTCAACATGATTCCATCTTTGTTGAAGTAGTACCATTTTCCGTGGATTTTTTTCCAGTTAAGAACAGGGGCATTATTTTCATAGAAGCGCCAGTGGTTTTCCTCTAATACCCAACCTTCTTTTTGGACTTCTGGTGCCTTGTCTTCTTCTTTCTTAGCTGGATTTGTCGTTTGATTGGCATTTGCTTCAGTTGAAGGTTCAGCTTCCTTGGCTGGGAGACTGTTTTTCTCCACTTTGTCAGCAGAGGTTTCACTATGTGTTGTTTCTACTGGGGTTGACTGTACTTTGTTCTCCTCAGCATAGCTAAGGTTGGTTGTTAGACCAAAAACTGAAAGCGTAATGGCGCTTGCCAAGAGCGTTTTTTTCACTTGATTAATCTCCTATTTTTATTTTTTTATAATTTTATCAGAAAAGTGCCTCATATAGAACATTTAGTGACCAAGATTGATGTGTTGGTGGACTGTATTGCTATAGTTGACTATTTCATCACGAAATTTTGAACAATCATGATGATATAGATGAGCAGTGTTAGTAAAAATCCAGCTCGCCAAAAGAATTTAATAAATTTTGGATAATAAAAACTACGTTTTTTATTTAAGAAGAAAAAGACTAACACAATTGCTAGTATTGATAAGGCCGTTCCCAATACTGGGAGTTGATTGTGTGTGAACATCTTAGCCGTAATCAAATAGTATTCAAAAATTAGAAAAGGAAAAGCTAAATCAGCAGCATTGATGCCCCTTTTCTTTAACTTAAAGAGTCTGCTTAAAATAATCGCCAGAGCTAAGGTTAGTACCAAAAGCAAGATGGAAGCAAGTTTCATTAAAATCATACCATTATTGTATCATAAAATTTTGAGAATAGAAAAGTAAATTCCTTGATTTATCACTGTTTTAGCAAAAAATCATTGATAAGAAACAGATTTTATAATTTCTGCTTGATCAGAATAAATCATGTGTTCGATACAATGATAGTTTGAGTCCTCAATATAAATCTTTTTTATGTTCACCATAGAAAATATATATTAGTCAGAAGTGAAGAATAGTAGTAGAATGAGTAGCAAATAAAACAAAGGAGTTTCTTATGAAATTAGTTACGTTATGGTCAAAACTCTCACTTGGTATCCAATTATTGGTGGCTTTGGTCTTGGGTGTGATTGCTGCGATCATCTGGCCACAATTTGCAGGCTTTTATCAATTTTTAGGTCAAGCCTTTATTAAATTGATCAATATGGTTATCATTCCTTTAATCTTCCCAACTATCGTTGTTGCGGTAGCTGGTGTTATCGGGAAAAAATCTTTTGGGAAAATCTTGACCAAGAGTTTGGTTTACTTTTTCGCAGTAACAACTGCTATTACTCTTTTGTTTGTATTTGCTAGTTACTATTTAGGATTTGGTCAAGGAGTGAATATCGGTCAAACTGGTGGAAACCTTGATGGAATTGCCAATAATGTAAAATTTAGCGAATTTTTGCTTGGTTTTATTCCATCAAATATCGTCAAATCTCTTTCAGAAGGTGCCCTCTTACCAATTATCGTGTTTGCCATCTTTCTTGGTTATGGAATCGGGAATCTTAAATCAGAGAAATCTCAGAAAATTATCCAAGGTTTCCAAATCTGGATTGAAGCCATCTACAAGATTGTTGCAGTAATTATCAAATTATCACCGATTGGAATTTTTGGATTTATCGCCAAAGATGTTGCAACTACTGGGCTTGATAAATTGATTGGACTTGGTCAGTTTGTCATTGGAACTTATTTGGCCTATGCTGTTTTGGTTCTCCTTATTTTCCCTTTGATTGCAGTCTTCTTTAAAGTTCCGTATTTGTCAGCCTTTCGTGAAAATTGGAGTCTCTTGACTCTGGCTTTTGTTACAGGTAGTTCGAGTGTTGTCTTGCCATCACTTCTTAAAGATTTGAAAAAACAGGGGCATGACGAGCATACAATTGATTTAGTTGTTCCTTTAGGATATACTTTTAACTTAGAGGGAGCAGCAGTTTATTTCTCAGTAGCGACAATCTTTATCGCCCACGCCTATGGCATTCAATTTTCTTTATCAAGTCTCTTGTTTACTGTTTTACTCTTGACCTTGATTGGAAAAACTGCAGCAACCGTACCATCAGGAGCTATCGTAGTTCTACTAGCTGCAGCACCTCAATTGGGCTTGCCAGTTGAAGGAGTGGCCTTGATTTTTGCAGTTGATTTCTTTGTCAATGCCGGCCGTACCATGATCAATGTTCTGGGTCAAATCTTAACAGTCAGCGTTATCGAAAAAACAGAAGGATATATTTTAGAAGAAGAAAAGGAAAGCCAATTATCAGTCAGCTTTTCTTAAGGAGTTTATAAGTAATGAGTGAAGCAAAAGTTTATGTAATCCATGAGAATCTTGAATGGACCCAGCATTTGGTCAAATGGTTGGAAGAACTAGAAGTCCCTTATGAACTGTGGGATTTGTCTAGTGGGATTTTAGATTTGCAAAGCCCACCGCCGCAAGGTATCTTTTACAATCGTATGTCTGCCTCTTCTCACACAAGAGGACATCGTTATGCGCCAGAATTTACAGAGCAAGTGATTACTTGGTTAGAAGCACACGGACGCAAAGTTGTGAATGGTACCGGTGCTATCAACCTTGAAATTAGTAAAATCAAACAATATTTGAAGTTAAACGAATCTGGTATCGAGACTCCTGCAACAGTTGCAGTTTTGGGTCAAGAAAACATCATTGAAGCAGCAAGAAAACTAAACATTTATCCTTTGATTACCAAGCACAATCGAGCAGGTAAGGGTTTAGGCGTTCAACTCTTCCAAAATGAAGAAGAACTTGAAGCCTATGTCAATAGTCCACTCTTTGAGCCTTCCGTGGACGGGATTACCTTGTTACAAGCCTACATCAAACCAAGTGATGGACGTATCCGTCGTTCAGAGTTTATCAATCAAAAGTTTCTCTACACTGTTTCAATCGACTCTTCAGATGGTTTCCAACTTTGTCCAGCAGATGGTTGTCAAATCGGCAAGAGACCAGAACAACTAGAAACGTCTGAGAAATTCCAGATTACAGAACCTCTACCAGATGACCGGAGAGAAGCTTATGAGAATTTCTTGAAAAATGCTCAGATTGAAGTTGCCGCGATTGAATGGGTTCAATCAGAGAGTGGAGACATTTATGTCTATGATGTAAATACCAACACCAACTACAATCATACAGCAGAAAAAAATGCCAATATTTTTGCTCACCAACATTTGGCTCAGTATCTAAAAACAGAATTGCAAGCCCTGACTAGTGGACAAGAAAGTAACTAATTCAAAAATCCCCCAGTATCTGATGACTGGGGGATTGATTTGTTTATACTCTTCGAAAATCTCTTCAAACCACGTCAGCTTTATCCGCAACCTTAAAGCTGTACTTTGAGCAGCCTGCGGCTAGCTTTCTAGTTTGCTCTTTGATTT
>NZ_KV795009.1:192285-242760 GCF_001808865.1 Streptococcus sp. HMSC061D10
TTTGCTCTTTGATTTTCATTGAGTATTAATCGATAAAAACTTATGGTTTTGCTTTAAAGTCCGGGTCTTTTAGGCTTTGAACACTGGCATTGATCACAGCACCGATAATTAATATCTTGGCAATAATTATAAACCAGAACATCATGACAACAACGATGATGGAACTAAAAAATCGAACGTCGACTAGATAGTTAACATAATTGTTGAAATAGGCTGCAAAGATGTTTAATAAAGCAATCGTCGTAACTAGTACAAAGAGACTTCCAGGTATGACGTAGCGAATCTTACTTACTTTAACATTTGGTAGGAAATAATAGAGCATGATTACGATTGCAAAAAGAAAGGCATAAATCAGCGGCCCCGTAAAATCTTGTAGATAAGAAAACAGAGCACTCTCAGATTTCCAGTAGTTTTTAAGCAAGTCCAATAACATATGGCCGAACATACTGAGGAATAAGGCAAGGGCAAAGAGAATTTGAAGGCCAAAGCTAACCAGGAGACTCATCAGCTGGTGTGAGATAATTCCTCTATTTTTTGCAACTCCATAGGCTTTATTAAAGGCCTTCTGAAGAAAATTCATGGATTTGGAGAAAGTCCAAAGAGCTGATAAGATAGCAAAACTTAGTAAACCTGTTGATGGTTGAGTCAGAACTTCTCTGACAATTTTTGCAACAACTTCATAGATTGTATCTGGTAAAAATTCCTTGATTGTTAATAGAAAGTTTGAGATGGGAATTTGAAAGTAGGGTAAGATATTGACCACTATCATGAGTAAAGGGAAGATTGAAATCAACCAATAGTAGGCAACAGCAACGCTAGTTAACTCACTATCGGAGGCTTGATAGTAGTGCAAAAAAGCTTTTAATAAGGGTCTATCAGTCAGCTGTTTCCACAACTTTTTCATTTTACAATCCTCCAGTTTTTCTCTTGTTTTCTATAGACTTTAATTTCTTCGAACTAATTCCATCATATCATAAGGTAGTGTGTTGGCTGCTTCTTTTAGAGAATAGGTTTCTAGGTTGTTTACATTTTGTCGTAATTTTTTGGCATACTGGGCTGAGATGAGTTTTTGTTTTTCGTATTCAAAGATAGACTTACGTTCTAGATAGTAGCCTCTCAACATTTCATCGATGTTATTGGGTTTGATACGATTGATAACCCGTTCTACAAAGGCACCACTGGTAATATGACTGGTTTCACGGAGACGCGATTCCTGCATGAAGCTGATCAGAGAACTCTTATAAATCCCTTTGAGGTTTTCTAAACTTTCGATGATGATTTCAGTGTTGGCTAGATAGAGCTCTGCAATCTGGTCATAATCGATGGCAAGAAGTCTTTGGTTTTCCTTGTCTCTCCAAGAACGAAAGGTTTTTCCAAATGTGATCAACTCATGAAGGAGAAAACGCACAATCCGTATAGAAACAAGGAAGTAATAGGTTAGGCGAGAAGCAAAGTTTCGCTTAATATTTTTCTCCATGCTTTTCAAGTACCGTTGATAAACACGATAACCTCTTTCACCGATTTTGCCCTCTTCATAGGCTTGTTCCAAGCCATCGCTTTCAACACTGAGAATCAAGAGTTTAAGAGCTTCCCAGTCCTCCTGAATTTCTTTGTTTTCTTGACTAAGAATAAGATTTTCAATACGTCCATGATAATTGTCAATAGCCGCATAGAGTGGAACCTTGTTTTTTGTGTTCTTTAAATCCTTCTCTAATTCCATGGCGACATCGTTTAAGATAGCGATGTGCATGAGCTGATCCTTAGATGGTTCTTTCTCTTCAGAAAGGTGTGGGAGTACTAGTAATCCCGTCAGGAAACTTACCAGGGTTACACCAGCTACGAGGAAGAGAAGAAGAGGGTATTCTTGTTCCAGATTAGACGGTATCAAAAGGATAGTGGCAATGGATACAGTTCCCTTAACACCAGAAAAGGTAAGGAGGAGCATGTCTTTGACATATTTGTCTAAACTTTTATGAAGCTTCTTAATCCGAAATGCGTAAAATCCATAGATCATGACAAAGCGGATAGCAAAAAGCAGGAAGGTCAAGAGAAAAACACTGAGTAAGAGAAGTACTTTATTGTAGAAAGCACTCTTAAGAATTGGTTCCGCGATCATTTCCAGTTCCATCCCAAGAATGACAAAGACTGAACCATTGAGCATAAAGGTTACAGTCTGCCAAACAGTCTCAGTAACTGTATCAACTTGCGCTTCAAGGAGATTTATTTTCTTGAAACGACTGGCTTTCAGAATCCCAGCAACAACAACGGCGATGATGCCTGAAACATGAATTTCTTCGGCTATGAAAAAAGTCAAGAGAGGTAAACTAAGTTCCAATAAGAGCTCACTTGCGATATCTGTTGCTCGGACACTGAGTAGAAAAGTATGGAGGAAGCGATTGATTAGGGCTGTTATAAAGCCGACTGCAAATCCTCCAACGATGGAAATGGCTAATGAAGTTCCGGCTTGGGTAAGGGAGAATGTTCCTGTTGTCCAAGCGATGAGAGCCATTCGAAAGGCTACTAGTCCAGAAGCATCATTCAGAAGACCTTCCCCTTTTAGGATATTAGAAACCCGCTTTGGGAATGAAAAGCGTTGAGAAAGGGATGCGAAGGCTACTAGGTCTGTAGGCCCTAAAGCGGCACCAACTGCTACGCAGGCGGCTAATGGAAGGCTAGCCCAAAGGACATGAGCGACTCCCCCCATGCTCAGAGCTGAGATAAAGATAACTGGAAAAATCAAGTAGAGGACAATCCGCCAGTGTTTTAGGATAGAAGTAATGTCTGCTTCTTGAGCCTCTCGGAATAGTAGCGGGCCAATGACTAAAGCTAGGAATAACTCAGTATCTAAATGATATTGGTTGTTGGGTAAACAAAGTCCAATTCCAATCCCTAACAAAATTTGAATCAGAGGCATGGGTAAAAAGGTCAGAAGCTTATTGGTCGTACTAGAAACAATAAGAACT
Source organism: Streptococcus sp. HMSC061D10 (assembly GCF_001808865.1). Taxonomy (NCBI): domain Bacteria; kingdom Bacillati; phylum Bacillota; class Bacilli; order Lactobacillales; family Streptococcaceae; genus Streptococcus; species Streptococcus sp. HMSC061D10. The sequence continues at coordinate 195,249 of NZ_KV795009.1, forward strand.
AGTAAAAACACCAAGAGATAAAAAAGTAAATTCATTTTCCACCTCCCTATTTTTGTTTACGACAATTTTCAAAAAGTTCCTTTTGTTCTTGGATTTTTTGATCAATCTTTGAGCAGTCCTTATGCTCGATTTTCTTCTGACAACGCTCCATTTCAAGTGAAATCATTTTTTTCTTGATTTTTAGCATCTTCTTGCTCATATGAACTTCATCTAACATACCAACTGCCCGTTCGTGTTGGGTTGATTCGACAAAGTTGTGGCGGAGAGCTTCGATTTTATCTCGTAGGTATTGTTTATCCATGTCGATACCTTTCTAATTTTTCAATCATAACTAAAAATGGTGGATTGTTAATTTGGTTGAGAGTGCGATAGATCGCAGCAGTATATTCTTGTTGTGGTAAGTGACTGACATAATCCATGACTGCATCTCGTTCTATATCTCCGCCTTCATGCCCGTAATAAATCATGATGGCTATTCGTCCACCCTTAACCAGCATATGGCAAAGTTTATCCAGTGCATCAAGGGTTGTTTGAGGTTGGGTGATAATACTTTTATCAGCTGAAGGAAGATAACCAAGATTAAAGATGGCTGCCTTAACTTCCCTTACAAATTGATCTACGGTTTCATGACCTTGCAGGATTAATTCTGCATTGGTCAAACCAGCTTCTTGTAGACGTTGGCTAGTCTTTTCTAGAGCTTGTTTCTGTATATCAAAAGCGTAGACTTGTTTAGCTAACTTAGCTAGAAAAAGGGTATCATGACCATTTCCCATGGTCGCATCAACTACAATATCCTCTTGGGTGATGACTTGGGCAAGAAAATCATGCGCCATTTCAAGTGGTCTTTTCATTCATAAACTCCTGTTTTACAGCCTTGCATCCTTGAACACTACCTCGACGTCTCATTTCAGCCTCAATGCTATTTAGAACTTCCCATTTATTGAGACTCCACATAGGACCAATCAGCATATCTCTAGGCGCATCACCCGTAATCCGATGGATAACGATATGTTTGGGAATGATTTCTAGCTGATCACAGATGACCTTGACATATTCATCCTGACTCATGAGCTGCAAACGACCTTCATGATAATCACGTTGCATCCGAGTATTGGTCATGAGGTGAAGTAGGTGAAGTTTAATCCCTTGAATATCATTATCCGTCACACAGCGATGAACATTTTCCACCATCATGTCATGAGTTTCCCCTGGCAAGCCATTAATCAAATGAGCTACAATCTCAATCTTGGGATATTTTCTCAAGCGTTTAACTGTCTCCACATAGAGTTCATAGGAGTGGGCACGGTTAATCAATTCAGAAGTGGCTTCATATGTTGTTTGTAAGCCTAACTCTACGGTAACATGCATTCGCTCTGATAATTCTGCCAAGTATTCAATTGTTTCATCAGGAAGGCAATCTGGTCGAGTACCGATATTGATACCGACAACCCCAGGTTCGTTGATAGCTTGTTCATAGCGTTCGCGAATCACTTCCAGCTTTTCATGTGTATTGGTAAAATTTTGGAAGTAAACCAAATATTTTTTAACTTCAGGCCACTTACGATGCATAAAGTCAATTTCTTTATAGAATTGCTCACGGATAGGAGCATCAGGTGCAACGATTGCATCTCCAGAACCAGAAACTGTGCAAAAAGTACAGCCTCCATGTGCCACAGTCCCATCTCGGTTTGGACAGTCAAAGCCAGCATCAATAGGAACTTTAAAAGTTTTTTCTCCGAATAAATTTCGATAATAATCATTCAAGGTATTATAGGATTTCATAGCTAATATTATAACAAAAAATGGCAGTAAACTCAAAAATGGTCAGTAAGAGATAGCGTACCAGAAAGTGAAGTGAAAGAAAAAGTCAAATTTTTTTTATAAAAGCCTTTACAAAAAAATAAAAAGTGGTAAAATTAAAACATAAACATGCGCAAACGTTTTCGTAAAACGTTTGCCGAATAAATATAAAGGAGATTTGAATGATGAAAGATACATTCAAAAATGTCTTGTCTTTCGAGTTTTGGCAGAAATTCGGTAAGGCTCTAATGGTGGTTATCGCTGTTATGCCAGCGGCTGGATTGATGATTTCAATCGGTAAGTCACTTGCAATGATTGACCCAAACCTTGCTCCCCTAGTTATTACTGGTGGCGTACTAGAGCAAATTGGTTGGGGAGTTATCGGTAACCTTCATATTTTGTTTGCCCTTGCTATTGGAGGAAGCTGGGCTAAGGAACGTGCTGGTGGCGCTTTTGCGGCAGGTCTTGCATTTATCCTTATTAACCGTATCACTGGTACAATCTTCGGTGTATCAGGGGATATGTTGAAGGATCCTAACGCTATGGTTTCAACACTCTTTGGTAACTCTATCAAAGTTTCTGATTACTTCATTAGTGTACTTGAGGCGCCAGCCCTTAACATGGGTGTATTTGTAGGGATTATCTCAGGTTTTGTTGGAGCGACTGCGTTTAACAAATACTATAATTTCCGTAAACTTCCTGATGCACTTTCATTCTTTAACGGGAAACGTTTTGTACCATTTGTAGTTATTCTTCGCTCAGCAATCGCTGCAATTCTTCTTTCAGCTTTCTGGCCACTTATTCAGACAGGTATCAACAACTTCGGTATCTGGATTGCCAATTCACAAGAAACAGCACCAGTACTTGCACCATTCTTATATGGTACTTTGGAACGCTTGCTCTTGCCATTCGGACTTCACCACATGTTGACTATCCCAATGAACTATACAGCTCTTGGTGGTACTTATGATATTTTAACTGGTGCAGCAAAAGGCACTCAAGTATTTGGACAAGATCCACTTTGGCTTGCATGGGTAACAGACCTTGTTAACCTTAAAGGTACTGATGCTAGCCAATACCAAACATTGCTCGATACAGTTCATCCAGCTCGTTTCAAAGTTGGACAAATGATTGGTTCATTCGGTATTTTGATGGGTGTAGCTGCTGCTATTTACCGTAATGTTGAAGCAGACAAGAAACACCAATACAAAGGAATGATGATTGCGACAGCTCTTGCAACTTTCTTGACTGGTGTTACTGAGCCGATTGAATATATGTTCATGTTCGTTGCAACACCTCTTTACCTTGTCTACGCTGTGGTTCAAGGTGCTGCCTTTGCAATGGCTGATATTGTTCACCTTCGTGTGCACTCATTTGGTTCAATCGAATTCTTGACTCGTACTCCACTAGCAATCAATGCTGGTCTTGGTATGGACATCATTAACTTTATCTGGGTAACAGCACTATTTGCAGTTATCATGTACTTCATTGCTAACTTCATGATTCAAAAATTCAACTATGCGACTCCAGGACGTAACGGAAACTATGAAAATGCCGAAGGTTCATCAGAATCTGAAGCTGCTGGTGAGTCAAAAGTAGCAGAAGCTTCTCAAGCTGTTAACATCATCAACCTTCTTGGTGGACGCGCTAACATCGTCGATGTGGACGCATGTATGACTCGTCTTCGTGTAACTGTAAAAGACGCTGAAAAAGTCGGAACAGAAGTACAATGGAAAGCTGAAGGAGCTATGGGACTTGTCATGAAAGGACAAGGTGTCCAAGCTATCTACGGACCTAAAGCTGACGTTTTGAAATCAGATATTCAAGACCTTCTTGACTCAGGTGAAGTAATTCCTGAAACTCTTCCAAGTCAAATGGCAGCAGCTCAAAAAGATGCTGTTGTATATAAAGGTGTGACTGAAGAAGTTTACTCAGTTGCTGACGGTCAAGTGATTGAATTGGACCAAGTTAAGGATCCTGTATTCGCACAAAAAATGATGGGTGACGGATTTGCAGTGGAACCAGCAAACGGAAACATTGTATCTCCAGTATCAGGTACTGTATCAAGTATCTTCCCAACTAAACACGCTCTTGGTCTTGTGACTGAGTCAGGACTTGAAGTACTTGTTCACATTGGTTTGGACACAGTAAGTCTTGAAGGAAAACCATTTACAGTTCGTGTTACTGAAGGACAACAGGTTGCTGCTGGTGATCTTCTTGTCACAGCAGACTTGGGTGCTATTCGTGAAGCTGGTCGTGAAACTACAACTGTGGTTGTATTCACAAATGGTGATGCGATCAAATCAGTTAAGTTAGAACAAACAGGTTCTCTTGCAGCTAAAACAGCAGTTGCAAAAGTAGAATTGTAATATTTAGGAGGTTGGAAGCTGTTTCCAACCTCTTGTTTATAGGAGAAAAGCATGAAGTTTTTAACACTCAATACCCATAGTTGGATGGAAAAAAATCCTGAACAAAAGTTTCAACTTTTACTTCAAGATATCCTTGAAAACAGTTATGATTTGATTTGTTTTCAGGAAATCAACCAAGAAATTACTTCAGCGCAAGTAGAAACAGGCCCACTTTATCAGCCATTACCATCGGCTGAGCCGATTCATCAAGACCACTATGTGCGACTTTTGGTAGAGAAGTTGGCTGAGCAAGGTCAAAATTATTATTGGACTTGGGCCTACAACCATATCGGTTATGATCGTTACCATGAAGGTGTTGCAATCCTATCTAAAACACCAATTGAAGCGCGTGAGATCTTGGTATCAGATGTAGATGATCCAACAGACTATCACACTCGTCGAGTTGCTTTAGCAGAAACAGTAGTTGAAGGCAAAGAGCTTGCAGTTGCCAGTGTCCATCTCTCTTGGTGGGATAAAGGCTTCCAAGAGGAATGGGCGCGCTTTGAAGCGGTTCTGAAAGAATTGAACAAGTCACTCTTACTAGCAGGTGATTTCAATAATCCTGCTGGTCAGGAAGGTTATCAAGCCATTCTAGCTAGTCCACTAGTCTTACAAGATGCATATGAAGTTGCAAAAGAAAGAAGTGGAAGCTTTACCGTTCCGCCTGAAATTGATGGTTGGAAGGGGAACAGCGAACCACTTCGAATTGATTATGTCTTTACGACAAAGGATATTCAGGTAGAAAACCTTCACGTCGTCTTTGATGGTAAAAACAGTCCACAGGTGAGCGATCATTATGGTCTCCAAGCAGAACTAGTTTGGAAAGACTAAATAAGGTATTTTAGTAAAAACAAACCAGTCCCCCTTCTACTAGCAGAAGGGGTTGATTTATTTAAGGAGTTAATATAGTTAAAGTTTTTTATTGAATAACTTGTAAAAAAAGATAAAATCCTTTAAAATAAAAAGTGTTGGAGGAATTTATGATTGTAAATCAAATAAAGCGTATGATCCCGACGCTAAAGGTAAATAATAGAAATTTAAATGAATCATTTTATTTTGAGACTTTGGGGATGAAACCCTTGCTTGAAGAGTCTGCATTTCTATCACTTGGAGACCAGTCAGGCATTGAAAAGTTAGTTTTAGAAGAATCACCAAGTATGAGAAGCCGTAAAGTTGAAGGGATAAAAAAATTAGCTAGACTACTTGTAAAGGTAGAAAATGCATCTGAAATTGAAGCCTTACTAGCTAGAATGGAAAAACATCCTCGCCTCTACAAAGGAAACAAGGGCTATGCTTTTGAGGTTCTTTCTCCGGAAGGAGATTGTGTCCTTATCCATGCGGAAGATGATATCAAAGATTTGAATAAAGTTGAGGAAGAAGTCACTTTTTCAAAAGATGAGAAACTGAGATATTTGACAGCCTTTGAAATCTCTGTGGAAATTAACTTGCCAGAAAAGACAGCTAGTCTGCTTGAAAAAGAAGAAATCGAAAACCGACTAGCTTTTAATCAAGCTCAAGGTAGTGATTTGCTACTTGAAAATAATGTAACTTGGGACTTGTCCATGTTGAAATTTCAAGTAGAGAATCTGGATCTTGCTGTATTGCGTCAGCGTTTCGAAGAAGCTGGTTACTTTATTCCAAAATCTGAGAAGTTTTTCCTAAGTAAGGATACCAACAACATCGAATTGTGGTTTGAAGAAGTATGAAACAAGAAATCATTCAAAAAATAAAGCAACAAATTGAGGCAGGGATTTATCCTGGTGCCTCTTTTGCATATTATCAGGATGGCGCTTGGTCTGATTGGTATCTAGGAGAAGCAAATCCAGAAATTGGCGAGCTGACTCGTAAGGGTTTGGTCTATGATTTGGCCAGTGTGAGTAAGGTTGTTGGAGTAGGAACTGTCTTAATCTTCTTGTGGAAGGAAGGTAAGATTGAGCTAGATAACTCCATAAGAGACTATCTTCCAGAGGTAGATTACCCAGACATTACTATTCGACAACTCTTAACGCATGCGACGGATTTAGATCCTTTTATCCCAAATAGGGATCAGCTTTCAGCTGACCAGCTAAGAAAAGCTATGTTTCATTTGAATCGACGTGAGAAGAGAGCCTTTCTTTACTCGGATGTGCACTTTCTCTTGCTGGGTTTTCTCTTGGAAAGTTACTTCAAGAAAGATTTAGACCAGATTTTACAGGAGCAAGTTTTGGATCCGTGGAAGATGAAAGAAACACAGTTTGGCCCAGTTAGCAGTGCTGTTCCAACGGTCCGTGGACAGAAAGCAGGAGTGGTCCATGATCCCAAAGCTCGTTTGCTTGGGAAACATGCAGGTAGTGCAGGTTTGTTTTCAACAGTTCATGATTTAAAAATCTTCCTTGAGCATTATTTGCAGGATGATTTTGCCACATCCTTAAGTCAAAATTTTTCAGATTTGAGTGATAAAGAACGCTCATTGGCCTGGAATCTTGAAGGTGACTGGCTGGACCATACAGGCTATACTGGGACCTTTATCATGTGGAATCGTAAGAAGCAAGAGGCGGCAATTTTTCTATCTAACCGAACCTATGAAAAAGATGAGCGTGCTCAGTGGATATTAGATCGTAATCAGGTCATGGACTTGATTCGAGATAGAGACTAGGGGGAAGTATGTCAAAAGCTTTAAAAGGAACTCTTTTTACAGTGATTGCAGGTATTGCCTGGGGCTTGTCTGGCACCAGTGGTCAGTACTTGATGGCTCATGGGATTTCTGCTCTTGTCCTGACCAATATCCGTTTGATAATTGCTGGATTACTCTTGCTTCTTCTGGCCTATACTAAATCGAGGGATAAATTTATGGCCTTTCTGAAGGATAAATCAAGTCTGTTTTCTCTCTTGTTATTTTCTTTATTTGGTCTTTTTCTGAATCAATTAGCTTATCTATCGGCTATTCAGGAGACAAATGCTGGGACAGCGACAGTCCTCCAGTATGTCTGTCCAGTTGGAATTCTTGCTTACACTTGTATCAAGGATAAGGTGACTCCGACGCTTTCGGAAATCATCTCTATGTTTTTAGCTATAGGTGGTACCTTTCTCATTGCAACTCATGGACAGTTGGATCAGCTTTCTATGACACCAGCGGGTCTCTTCTGGGGCTTGTTCTCAGCCCTGACCTATGCTCTTTATATCATTTTACCCATAAAATTGATTCAAAAATGGGGGAGCATTTTGGTTATTGGTGTTGGAATGACCATCTCTGGTTTTCTAGCAGTACCTTTTACAGGCCTTATCGGTGCTAGTGTTCCCTTGTCTTTTGATATCTTTCTTGCATTTGCAGGAATCATCCTTATCGGAACGGTCTTTGCCTATACAGCCTTTCTTAAGGGAGCTAGTATGATTGGCCCAGTCAAGTCGAGCCTCCTTGCATCTATTGAACCTATTTCAGCAGTTTTTTTCGCCTTCATGATTATGGGAGATATCTTCTATCCTATAGACTTTCTTGGAATGGCTATGATTTTATTAGCTGTAACCATTATTTCATTAAAGGATTTAATGCTAGAAAAGAAACACCACTCAGTGTAATTTACTAGAACAGTCTTTTTACAAGGACTGTTTTTTGTGTTTACATCCATCTAAGTCTTTAAGCCCCTTAAAATGGTTTGATATTTTTATCGTGACTGTTTTAATGTTTGGAGAGTTCATCATTCGTCCTACCCAACAATTTATGGCAAGTTTATCACCTTCAACTCTTACTAACTTTACTGAAATTAGTATAAATGTAGCTAGTGATGGAGCAGCTTATTCTAGTAATTTTACTTTTCAATTGATGATGTTAGGGATTACTTTCCTTTATCTCTTGATTCGAAATTATGATTTTAAACAAGACCTATACGTTGGAGCTGGTCTGTTTTTATTTGGGTACCCCTTATTTTTGCTCTTGTTGGAATATTTGGTGATATTGTAACAACCCTTAGTGGTGAGTACAATTATTTAAACCTCAGTTGATCCCTTTTATTGATCCCATGGAAATCATTCGAAAATTTATGGTTTTGACGCCAATGGCCATTGGCTATGCTCTTCTAAATGGTTTTTATGAAGAATTTTTCTTCTTGGGATTGCTGACTTAAGTAAAAGAAAAGCATCAGTGGCTGGTTCTAGTATATTCTGTAATTATACGAATTTCTTTCCATACCTATCAAGACTTACTCTGGGCCTTGGTTATTGGGCTTGTTTATGGTCTCTTTTATTATTTCTTGTACAAGTATGTAGTCAAGAATTTACTCCCATTCTTTATCATGCATGCTCTTGCAGATATGTTTGGTTCAAGTCTCTTGTATCTCTTAATTGTTTGGGGAAATTAGGAATTTAGAACAGGAAATTGAGAAACCAAATTTTTTGACAAAAGCCCAATGGGTTACGGCACTGTCAAAGTCTTCTTTTTAATAAAAATTGAGGTCGGGATTTTGGTCCCGACCTCTTGTTGATTTTATATGGATTAGTCTTTGTTTTCGTATGGCAAGATCAAGTTTAGGATGATACCTGTCATAGCTGATAGGGCAGTACCTGAAAGGGTAACTGGACCAAGTTTAAGGATTGCTCCACCAAGTCCAAGCACCAACATAGCACTAGCGATGATAAGGTTACGCATTTGACTGAAGTCAACACGTTCTTTGATCAAGACTTTCAAACCGTTACTTGCGATAACCCCGTAAAGAAGGATAGACATACCACCAAGCACAGCGTTTGGAATTGTTGAAATCAAAGCAGTAAATTTACCAAGGAAGCTAAGGGCAATTGCAATAAAGGCAGCATTACGGATAACTGAGACAGAAGCGATACGAGTCATACCGATAACCCCTGTATTTTCTCCGTAAGTTGTATTGGCTGGTCCACCAAGGAAGGCAGAAACAGAAGTTGCGATACCGTCACCAAGAAGAGTACGGTGAAGACCTGGTTCTTTCAAGAATTGGCGTCCACAGATTTGACCTAGAACAGTGTGGTCTCCGATATGTTCTGAAATGGTTACGATTGCGATTGGTAAGATGGCAATCGTTTCAGGACCGAAGTAAAGGTCGTATTGTTTGAAGGCACCACCTGTATTGAACGGTAGGTAGAAACCAGGGATTTCAAACCAGTTTGCTTCAAGAACAGGAGTGAAATCAACCAATCCAAGTGCTAGGGCAAAGAGGTAACCACCGATAATGGCAAATAGGAATGGGATGATTCGTAGGAAGCCTTTTCCTTTTGTATTGATAAAGGCAGCAATCAAGAAAGTAACAACTGCTACAAGAGCGTTTTTCCAATTTCCGTCCGCTACAAGACCAGCGTTGGTAACAGCTGAACTAGCAAGTCCAAGACCGATAACGATGATCATAGGACCGATAATGATTGGAGGTAAGAGTTTGTCGATCCACTTTGTACCTGCAAAGCGAACACTTGCAGCAACAAGGACATAGACAAAACCTGTAAGAATAACCCCAGTTTGAGCGGCAGAAACATCGCCACCCATTTCTTTCATAGCAAGTGACATGGCTGTGATAAAGGCGAAAGAAGAACCCAGATAAACTGGAACTTTAAAGCCAGTACAAACCATGTAAATGAGTGTTCCTACACCTGATGCAAAAAGGGCAACAGATACAGGCATTCCCAAGATTAAAGGTACCAAGATAGTAGCACCAAACATGGCGAATACGTGCTGGAAGCTAAGAAGAATTCCCTTTCCAGCTGAAGGACGTTGGTCAACGTCTAAAAGCAAATCAACAGTTGATTCCTGTTTCATATTAACCTCACTTTTGGGCATCAAAAAAGAGCCCATTATTTTATAGCAATAGGCTCCCAGAGTAAGACCTCTCTAAAACAAGCTTTCTTCATCAAGTTTTAAAGAGTTTTATATAGATCTGCGCCTTTGTCACCTCACGGGATGACATTAAAAACCTTTGCTTAGGATAGTATAGCAGAAAAAAATGATTTTGTAAATCATTTTTTCCCGAGCCTTGAAATGGGAAAGCGAGGTATGATTTTGTAAATCATTTTTTCCTGAGCCTTGAAATGGGAAAGCGAGGTATGATTTTGTAAATCATTTTTTCCCGAGGCTTGAAATGAGAAAGCGAGGTGTGAGTTTGCAGATTTTTTAATCTTTCTAAAGCGGACGTTTGTTAGGCATCCCAGCTTTACGTGGATATTTGTTTGGAGTTTCCTTTTTCTTCTCAACAATAGTAATGTAGCGAGGGTCTCCGTTAGGAAGAGTGTAACTGAGATTTTCTTCAACCTTACTAAAGAGAAGATTGAGGGCATTTTTAGCTTCAGTTAATTCCTCAGGTGCATTGCTAGCCTTGAGTGCAAGCAATTTTCCACCAACTTTTAAGTAGGGAATAGTCAACTCGGATAAGACCTGCATACGGGCAACAGCACGAGCTGTAACAATATCAAACTGAGCACGGAAGTTCTTATCTTGGGCGAAGTCTTCGGCACGTCCATGATAGAAGTGAACATTTTCTAAACCTAGTTCTTGGGCTAATAGATTCAGAAAGTTGATTCGTTTATTGAGAGAGTCAATAATGGTTACATCTAGATGAGGATAGAGGATCTTCATAGGAAGGCTAGGAAATCCTGCTCCAGCACCGATATCTAAGAGTTTAATAGGCTGGTTTTCAATCAATCCCTGTGTAATAGGAGCGATGGAATCATAGAAGTGTTTGAGATAGACTTCTTCTTTTTCTGTAATAGCAGTCAGGTTGATTTTTTCATTCCATTCAACCAAGAGTTCAAAATAACGCTCAAATTGAAATTTTTGCTGGTCAGAAAGATGAATCTTGTGTTCAGCTAGCAAGTTATAAAATGTTTCTGGTTTCATAGTAGTTTCCTTCTTTAGTATCATCTTATTTTACCACAAAAAGATGGAAATTTGATATACTGGTACTAATCTAAAAGAAGAAAGGTATTATATGATGACTTGGATTATTCTTGGAGTTCTTGCTCTTATTGTTATTTTCGTAATTGTTAGTTATAACGGTTTAGTTAAAAATCGTATGCAAACTAAGGAGGCATGGAGTCAGATTGATGTTCAGTTGAAACGTCGTAACGATCTCTTGCCAAACTTGATTGAGACTGTAAAGGGATATGCAAAGTATGAAGGTTCAACACTTGAAAGAGTTGCAGAGCTTCGCAATCAAGTAGCCGCTGCAACATCACCTGCAGAAGCTATGAGAGCTAGTGATGCCCTTTCACGCCAAGTATCAGGAATTTTTGCTGTTGCAGAAAATTATCCAGATCTAAAAGCGAGTGGCAACTTTGCTAAATTGCAAGAGGAACTAACTAATACTGAAAATAAAATCTCATACTCTCGCCAACTCTACAATAGTGTTGTTAGCAACTATAATGTTAAATTGGAGACTTTCCCAAGTAACCTAGTTGCTGGACTCTTTGGTTTTAAAGTCGCTGATTTCCTTCAAACTCCTGAAGAAGAAAAGGCAGTACCTAAAGTCGATTTTAGTGGTTTAGGTGACTAGGATGTTGTATGATCAAATCGCTAGCAATAAGCGAAGAACTTGGATTTTACTACTAGTATTCTTTTTACTTTTGGCTTTGGTTGGCTATGCAGTTGGTTACCTCTTTATGCGGTCTGGGCTTGGTGGTTTGGTTATCGCACTGATTATCGGCTTTATCTACGCCTTGTCCATGATTTTTCAATCAACAGAGATAGTCATGAGCATGAATGGTGCGCGTGAGGTAAATGAGCAGACGGCACCAACCCTCTATCATGTTGTGGAAGATATGGCTATGGTGGCGCAAATCCCCATGCCACGTGTCTTTATCATCGATGATGCCAGCTTAAATGCCTTTGCAACAGGCTCAAATCCTCAAAATGCAGCTGTAGCCGCAACTTCAGGACTCTTAGCGGTTATGAATCGTGAAGAGTTAGAAGCGGTTATAGGCCATGAAGTCAGTCACATTCGTAACTATGATATTCGGATTTCTACTATTGCGGTTGCCCTTGCCAGTGCCATTACACTTTTATCAAGTATGGCTGGACGCATGATGTGGTGGGGTGGTGCAGGCCGTGGTCGTAGAAGTGATGACCGTGATAGTGGTGGACTTGAAATTATTATGCTAGTTGTTTCCCTCCTAGCAATTGTTTTGGCTCCCCTAGCAGCAACTTTGGTACAACTAGCCATCTCTCGTCAACGAGAATTTTTAGCAGATGCTTCCAGTGTAGAGTTGACTCGTAATCCTCAAGGGATGATTAATGCTCTACGTAAGTTGGACAATAGTAAACCCATGAGCCGTCATGTAGATGATGCTAGCAGTGCACTTTACATCAACGATCCTCAAAAACGAGGTGGGTTACAAAAACTCTTTTATACCCATCCGCCAATCTCAGAACGGATTGAGCGTTTACAACATATGTAAAAGAATCCAGAGATTTTCCTCTGGATTTTTGAGATTTTCTAGATTTATAAATCTTGTAAATCAACGACTTCCAAACCATGTTCTGTCAGACGATAGATATTCGTACAGACTTTTTTTAAGAAACGTCGATCATGCGAAACAGTAACCAGACCACCGGGATAATTGGCAAAGAGTTTTCTGATTTCTGGTTGAGAAGTTGGAGAAAAATTTCGTGTGGGTTCATCCAGAAGGAGAAAGTTTGGTTTTCGCAGAACTAAATTCAAAAGAAGGAGTTTACCTTGTTGACCACCAGATAAGGAGTGGATATGGTGGTGCATCTCTGGATAACTGAAATTGAGACTGGCTAAGTGAGATTGAATTTTCTGTAATTCCTCTTTGTGTCCAGTTTGGCTGAGAAATTCTACTGGAGATAGATCCAAATTCAATGTTTCTTGGTAATCTTGTGGCATAAATCCAAGCGAAATCTCTCTTTTGTCGCTTAGTAGTTGCTGCAACTTGGCTAACAGAGTGGATTTGCCAACGCCATTGGAACCGATAATGCCGATTTTTTCTTGACCACGGACAGTTAATTGTAGCCCTTGAGCTAAAACACGCTGGCCAATGGATAAAGTCTCATTTTCCAGTCGAACCAAGACTTTTGAAGCAGCTAATGGCTCTATATCTGAAAAGAAGAGTTGGATGTGTTCCTCTTCAAGTGGCTTTTGGGTCAGTGATTGAGCTACTTTTTCGTAGCGTTTTTCTTGAGAGAGAACATTTTTCATCTTTTTAGCCAGTAGTCGCCCGGCAGTACTGTCTTTGGTAGCTCGAAGTGCAGTTTCTACATTTTGCTTGACGCGACGATGCTTCTCCATGGTTTTGTCATAGGCTCTCTGGTCGTTAGCAGCTTGCTGGCTTTGTCTTGCAAAATTAGCCTTTCTCTGCTCACTATAGAGATCATAGTCTAAATGCTCGACTAGCGTTTCTGCTTCTTTCCGATGCTTGACCAGTCGCAAGTGGACAATAGTATCAGCCGTATGAGAAAGAAAGTCTTCATCATGGGAAATGAAAATAACAGTTTGCCTAATCTTTCGAATCTGAACTTTTAGCCAATCAACCGTCTCAAGGTCTAGGTCATTTGAAGGTTCATCTAAAAATAGAATTTCAAAAGGTTTTGCTAACTCGTGGATGAGCTGAATTTTCAAAGATTCGCCCCCCGAGAGGCTACCAATTTCTTGGTTGCTAGCAAAACGGTCGCTATCAAAGTGCAACTCCTCAGCTAAACGGTAGAGAATGCTGAAGTCCAAATCAGTAGACTCTAAAAAGAAGTAGTCCTGTAGAGATTTTTTCTTCAATTCTTCAGGGAGATGTTGGGGAATGTAGGCCAAGGACTGAAGGTCAGACTGGATTTCTCCACTGATTGAGAAATCAGCTAATCTTTCGCCCATTAAAGTTTTAAGCAAGGTTGATTTTCCATTTCCTTCTTCGCCGATAATAGCGACCTTTTCTCCGTCTTGGATAGTAATATTTAAATCGGAAATAAGGTCTCGTAAATCTTTGTTTTGAGTGATAGTTAGATGGTTAATTTTTATCAGATTAATGCCCTTTCTAGAATGTCTATATTGCATAACAAAAGCTCTACTTTACCTAGTAGAGCCAATCGTCTATGTCAAAAAATCCTCTTTTAAAAGGGCTGCAAAAAGCAGCAGAAAAAAGAGTACACAAAAAGAGACAAGAACAAGATCTACTAAATAAAGGTTCTTTATTTGATAGACTTAGTTGTTCATGTCTCCCTTACCTCCAAAAATTACTATGTTTATTTTATACCTTTTGGAACACTTTGTCAAAAGAAATGAGAAATTCAAATCTTTCTAGAAACCAAAAACAGGTCCATAGAGAGTCAAAACGTGTTTGACTTGATCGTAGTGGAATTTGTCATAGTTTCGCCAAGCTGTGCGAGCTTCTTCATTGAGTTTAAGGGTGCCAAGTCCAATCAAGAGACTGGTAAGTTGGTAAAATTTCTCCAGATCAATTAAGATAGAGTTATCTAGTTTCTCTGTCTTTTTAAGTTGTTTGAGTAGCTCGTCAATATTTTGCTGCAAGCGCAGATCATCAGGCAATCCTTGTTTACAAGTTTGGTAAGCTTTGTTTAACTCGGAAATGAGTTGATGTGCTTCTAAAATTAGTTCTTTGTCTTCCATATGAGCGTCCTCCTTTGCTCATGTATTGATGTCTATAGTATAGCACAAAAAGAAGAGTTGTCATAATAAATATATCAAAAAATAGTGAAAAATATTTAAAATGTTTAGATACCTTGTTTGAACTTTTTTCATGGTATAATCAAGATAGTAAATCTTTATGGAGGAAGTATGAAATTAAATATTCAAGAAATTCGTAAGCAGCCTGAAGGTTTGCACTTTGAGCAAACTTTAGACTTAGCAGCTGACTTGCGTGCCCGTAATCAAGAAATTTTAGATGTAAAAGATATTGTCGCTATTGGAAAAGTTCAGTATGAAGACCTTATGTTTTTCCTAGACTATCAATTGTCTTATACAATCGTCTTAGCCTCTAGCCGTAGCATGGAACCTGTAGAATTGAAAGAGTCTTATCCAGTAACAGAAGTCTTTATGGAAGGTGCTACCAATCAACTGGACCAAGAAGTTCTAGATGATGATTTGGTCTTGCCTATCGAAAATGGGGAAATTGACCTGGATGAAAGTGTTTCAGACAATATCTTGCTCAATATTCCAATCAAGGTCTTAACAGCTGAGGAAGAAGCTGGTCAGGGATTTGTTTCTGGAAATGACTGGCAAATCATGACAGAGGAAGAATATCAAGCTCAACAAGCAGTCAAGAAAGAAGAAAATAGTCCATTTGCAGGTTTACAAGGACTGTTTGACGGAGACGAATAGATGGTTTTATCCAAGAAACGTGCCCGTCATGTCATTGAGGAAATCATCGCTCTTTTTCCAGATGCAAAACCAAGTCTAGACTTTCGCAATCATTTTGAACTTCTGGTTGCTGTTATGCTGTCAGCTCAGACGACAGATGCAGCAGTCAACAAGGCTACACCTGGACTTTTTGCTGCCTTTCCAACCCCGCAAGCTATGGCAGATGCATGTGAGAGTGAGATTGCCTCGTATATTTCTCGTCTTGGGCTTTATCGAAATAAAGCTAAGTTCCTTAAGAAGTGTGCCCAGCAACTATTGGATGATTTTGATGGTCAAGTCCCTCGGACTAGAGAAGAATTAGAGAGTTTGGCAGGAGTTGGTCGTAAAACAGCCAACGTAGTTTTGAGCGTAGGCTTCGGTATTCCAGCTTTTGCAGTAGATACTCACGTAGAGCGAATCTGTAAACACCACGATATTGTTAAAAAATCAGCTACACCCCTTGAAGTCGAAAAACGTGTCATGGATGTATTGCCACCAGAAGAATGGTTGGCAGCCCATCAGGCTATGATTTACTTTGGTCGTGCTATTTGTCATCCGAAAAATCCAGAATGTGATCACTATCCACAGTTATACGATTTTAGTTCGTTATAAGGCTTAGCATTGAATGTTTTTACTTGCTTTGAACTAGGCTTTGTGATATAGTAATGACAATAAAATATTCCTTTAAACCTGTCCCGTGAGGCAGGCAAGGAGCTCGATTAAGTAGAAGGGTAAGTCTATACTGTTTACAGTAAGGCTCGCTTAGTTATACATTCTCAAGTCTCCTTGAAAAAGGAGACTTTTCTTTTTGGAGGTTTGTCATGAAGACAAAAGAAGTTGTAGACGAATTAACCGTCAAGCGAGCGATTACTCGGATTACCTACGAGATTATCGAGCGCAATAAAGATTTAAACAAGATTGTATTGGCTGGGATAAAAACACGTGGTGTCTTCATTGCTCACCGTATCCAAGAGCGTTTGGAACAACTGGAAAATATCTCTGTTCCCGTTGTAGAATTAGACACAAAACCTTACCGTGACGATGTCAAAAGCGGTGAAGATACTTCTATAATCTCTGTTGATGTGACAGAACGTGAGGTAATCTTGGTGGACGATGTGCTTTACACAGGTCGGACCATCCGAGCAGCTATTGATAACATCGTTACCCATGGCCGTCCTGCTCGTGTGAGTTTAGCAGTTCTAGTAGACCGAGGACATAGAGAATTACCAATTCGTCCAGACTACGTTGGTAAAAACATCCCAACCAGTCGTTCAGAAGAAATCATCGTAGAGATGACTGAACTTGATGGACAAGATCGTGTTCTTATTACTGAAGAAGCCTAGATAGCAAAAAGGAGTTAGCCATGTCAGAAAATCAACAAGCCATTCAACACGTAGTTTCTATGGAAGACCTTACTGTAGAACAAGTCATGAAATTGATTAAACGAGGAATTGAGTTTAAAAATGGAGCAAAAGCGTCTTACGTGGACCAACACATTGTCTCTAATCTCTTCTTTGAGAGTTCGACTCGTACCCACAAATCTTTTGAAGTAGCAGAGATTAAACTGGGACTTCACCTACTGGACTTCGATGTGAAGACAAGTTCAGTCAACAAGGGTGAAACACTCTACGATACAATTTTGACCTTGTCAGCCTTGGGAGTAGATGCCTGTGTCATCCGACATCCAGAGGTAGATTACTACAGAGAGTTGATCGATAGTCCGACGATTACGACTTCGATTATCAATGGTGGCGATGGTTCGGGGCAACACCCAAGCCAGAGCTTGCTTGATTTAATGACGATTTATGAAGAATTTGGACACTTTGAAGGACTCAAGGTAGCCATTGCTGGTGACCTTGACCATTCGCGTGTGGCCAAATCCAATATGCAAATCTTAAAACGCTTAGGAGCAGAACTCTACTTTGCTGGGCCTGAGGAATGGAGAAGTCAAGAGTTTGCAGACTATGGACAGTTTGTAAGCATTGATGAAATCATTGACCAAGTTGATGTGATGATGTTTCTCCGTGTTCAGCATGAGCGTCATGAAAGTGGAACAGTCTTTTCAAAAGAAGGCTATCATGCCCAGCATGGTTTGACTCAAGAACGCTATGATCGCTTGAAAGATAAAGCTATTCTGATGCATCCTGCTCCTGTAAATCGCGATGTTGAAATTGCTGATCACTTGGTCGAAGCACCAAAATCACGTATTGTTCAACAAATGACCAATGGTGTCTTTGTCAGAATGGCAATTTTAGAATCTGTATTGACTTACAGAAACGCAAAATAAGACACAAAACGTTAAAAGATGCCTGAGAGCATCCACGAGAGGTGAATTTATGACTAAACGACTTCTAGTTTTAGAAGATGGAACAATTTTTGAAGGAAAAGCCTTTGGGGCTGACATCGATGTAACTGGTGAAATTGTCTTTAATACCGGGATGACTGGCTACCAAGAATCCATTACAGATCAGTCTTACAATGGACAAATCCTAACCTTTACCTATCCCTTGGTTGGAAATTATGGGATTAACCGTGATGACTACGAGTCTATCAGTCCAACCTGTAAAGGTGTAGTAGTATTTGAAGAAGCTCGTAGAGCCAGCAACTGGCGCAACCAGATGACACTGGATGAATTTTTGAAGTCTAAGAAAATCCCTGGTATTTCAGGTATTGATACACGTGCTTTGACAAAAATCATTCGCAAACATGGGACTATGAGAGCGACTCTGACACATGTGGGAGATAGTATCGATCACATCACAGATCAGCTACAAGCAACTGTTCTACCAATTGACAATATCAAACAGGTTTCTACAAAAACTGCTTACCCAGCTCCAGGAGTAGGTTTGAGCGTGGTACTTGTAGACTTTGGTCTTAAGCATTCAATCTTAAGAGAGTTGTCTAAGAGAGATTGTAATGTAACGGTCGTTCCTTATACTACAACAGCAGAGGAAATCCTCCACCTAAATCCAGACGGAGTTATGTTGTCAAATGGACCGGGAAATCCAGAAGATGTACCAGAAGCACTCGAAATGATTCGTGGTATTCTCGGGAAAATTCCAATCTTTGGTATTTGTATGGGGCACCAGCTCTTTGCAATGGCAAATGGTGCCAAGACCTATAAGATGAAGTTTGGTCACCGTGGATTTAACCACGCTGTACGCGAAATTGCGACAGGGCGCGTGGACTTCACGAGTCAAAACCATGGATATGCAGTGAGCCGTGAAGATTTTCCAGACCATTTGATGATTACTCATGAAGAAATCAATGACAAGTCAGTTGAAGGTGTACGTCACAGATACCAACCAGGTTTCTCCGTGCAATTCCACCCAGATGCTGCACCAGGTCCGCACGATGCAAGTTATCTATTTGACGAGTTCATCGAGATGATGGAAGCCTTTAAACAAACAAATTAAAGACGAGTGAGAAATCGTCGGAGAATTTATGTAACTGAACACGAACGGAAAGCTCGGAATTTAGAGAACCCAACTCGGATTGTCAATCTTTCCTTGGTTTCCTAACATTCCATCGCTTTCTATTCGTCCTTTGTATCTTATTTAATGTCGCCCTGTGAGGCGACGAATAGAAAGGCAGGTCGTTTCTTTTAGTCGCTATCAGGCGAACTAAAAACTCCCTGCACTAGATTTTTTACCGAAAAGTATCGTTTCGTTAAAAAATCGTCGGAGAATTTATTTAATGTCGCCCTGTGAGGCGACGAATAGAAAGGAGAAGGGTGGTCCGTATTTGCTGAACTGAATACGGGTTACGGACGTTGCTAAAAAGGTAGTTATTCCTAGAACTGACAGTTCTTCGTCATAACTCCTATTTTAGCTTTGTCCACTTGACGCCCTTAATATCTTATAAATGCCTAAACGTACTGATATTCAAAAAATTATGGTGATTGGTTCTGGTCCGATTATTATTGGTCAGGCTGCTGAGTTTGACTATGCTGGAACTCAGGCTTGCTTGTCTTTGAAAGAGGAAGGTTATGAGGTTGTTTTGGTGAACTCAAACCCTGCAACTATCATGACGGATAAGGAAATTGCAGACAAGGTTTACATTGAGCCAATCACACTTGAGTTTGTAACTCGTATTCTCCGTAAAGAACGTCCAGATGCCTTGCTTCCAACTCTTGGTGGGCAAACAGGGCTTAACATGGCCATGGAATTGTCTAAAAATGGAATTCTTGATGAATTGGGAGTAGAACTTCTCGGCACTAAATTATCTGCCATCGACCAAGCGGAGGACCGCGATCTTTTTAAACAATTGATGGAAGAGCTGAACCAACCAATTCCTGAATCAGAAATTGTTAACACAGTGGAAGAAGCCGTAGCCTTCGCTGCAACAATTGGTTACCCAGTGATCGTCCGTCCAGCCTTCACACTTGGAGGTACTGGCGGTGGTATGTGTGCCAACGAGGAAGAACTGCGTGAAATTGCCGAAAATGGTTTGAAGTTGTCACCTGTTACCCAATGTTTGATTGAACGTTCTATTGCAGGCTTCAAGGAAATCGAGTATGAGGTCATGCGTGACTCAGCCGACAATGCCCTTGTTGTATGTAACATGGAAAACTTTGACCCAGTCGGGATTCACACAGGGGATTCCATCGTATTTGCCCCAGCGCAAACTATGTCAGACTATGAAAACCAAATGCTTCGTGACGCCAGCTTGAGCATTATCCGCGCACTCAAGATTGAAGGTGGATGTAATGTTCAGCTAGCACTTGATCCACATAGCTTTAAGTACTATGTCATCGAAGTAAATCCTCGTGTATCTCGTTCTTCAGCTCTTGCCTCTAAGGCAACAGGTTACCCAATCGCCAAATTGGCTGCCAAGATTGCGGTAGGGTTGACCTTGGATGAAGTTATTAACCCAGTTACAGGTTCAACTTATGCAATGTTTGAGCCAGCCCTTGACTACGTAGTTGCCAAAATTCCGCGCTTCCCATTTGACAAGTTTGAAAAGGGTGAGCGCCGTCTTGGTACTCAGATGAAGGCGACTGGAGAAGTTATGGCCATCGGTCGTAACATCGAGGAGTCACTTCTTAAAGCTTGTCGCTCTCTAGAAATTGGTGTCCATCACAATGAAATGCCTGAACTTGCAGATGTTTCAGATGATGCCTTGATTGAAAAAGTTGTTAAGGCTCAAGATGACCGTCTCTTCTACGTATCAGAAGCCATTCGTCGTGGTTATACACCTGAGGAAATTGCTGAGCTTACAAAAATTGATATCTTCTATCTGGATAAACTCTTACATATCTTTGAAATTGAGCAAGAATTGGTCTCACATCCACAAGATCTTGAAGTTTTGAAAACAGCAAAATTGAATGGATTTTCAGACCGTAAGATTGCTGAACTCTGGAATACTACAGCTAACCAAGTACGTCAACTACGTTTGGAAAATAAGATTGTTCCAGTTTACAAGATGGTTGATACCTGTGCGGCAGAATTTGAGTCAGAAACTCCTTACTTCTATTCAACCTATGGTTGGGAAAACGAGTCTATCAAGTCTGATAAGGAATCCGTTCTAGTTCTAGGTTCTGGTCCAATCCGTATAGGTCAAGGGGTTGAGTTTGACTACGCAACTGTTCACTCGGTTAAGGCTATTCAGGCGGCTGGCTATGAAGCTATCATTATGAACTCAAACCCAGAGACCGTTTCAACAGACTTCTCTGTATCAGACAAGCTTTACTTTGAGCCATTGACATTCGAAGATGTCATGAATGTCATCGATTTGGAGAAACCAAAAGGTGTTATCGTTCAGTTTGGTGGTCAAACAGCTATCAACCTTGCTGAGCCATTAGCAAAAGCAGGTGTGACTATCCTTGGTACGCAGGTTGCTGACCTAGACCGTGCCGAAGACCGTGACCTCTTCGAACAAGCCCTAAAAGATTTGGATATCCCACAACCGCCTGGACAGACTGCTACAAACGAAGAAGAAGCAGTACTTGCAGCCCGCAAGATTGGTTTCCCAGTCCTTGTTCGTCCCTCTTATGTCTTGGGTGGACGTGCTATGGAAATTGTAGAAAACGAAGAAGATCTCCGTTCTTACATGCGCACAGCCGTTAAGGCAAGTCCAGATCATCCAGTTCTTGTAGACTCTTATATCGTCGGTCAAGAGTGTGAAGTAGATGCTATCTCAGATGGACAAAATGTCCTCATCCCAGGTATCATGGAACATATCGAACGTGCCGGTGTCCACTCAGGTGACTCCATGGCTGTTTACCCTCCACAAACCTTGTCTCAAAAAGTGCAAGAAACGATTGCAGACTACACAAAACGCCTAGCAATCGGCCTTAACTGTCTTGGTATGATGAACATTCAGTTTGTCATCAAGGATGAGAAAGTCTACGTTATTGAGGTCAATCCACGTGCCAGCCGTACTGTTCCATTCCTATCAAAAGTAACCAATATCCCGATGGCTCAGGTTGCAACTAAGTTAATTCTTGGTCAAAGTCTTGAAGAACTTGGTTACCAAGATGGACTTTACCCAGAAAGTAGTCGTGTTCATATTAAAGCACCAGTCTTCTCATTTACCAAGCTAGCGAAAGTAGATAGCTTGCTTGGTCCTGAAATGAAGTCAACAGGGGAGGTTATGGGTTCTGATACGACTCTTGAAAAAGCTCTCTACAAGGCCTTTGAAGCTTCTTATCTTCACTTGCCAACCTTTGGAAATGTTGTCTTTACTATCGCTGATGATGCCAAGGAAGAAGCTTTGGATTTGGCTCGTCGTTTCCAAAATATTGGTTATGGTATCCTTGCGACTCAAGGAACAGCAGCTTTCTTTGAAAGTCATGGCTTGAAGGCTCAACTCGTTGGTAAGATTGGTGATGATGAACATGATATCCCAAGCTATGTTCGTAAAGGGAAAATCCAAGCTATCATCAACACAGTTGGTACTAAGCGAACTGCTGATGAAGATGGTGAACAAATCCGCCGTTCAGCTATTGAACACGGAGTTCCTCTCTTTACAGCTTTGGATACAGCGGATGCTATGCTTAAGGTACTTGAAAGCCGTAGCTTCGTTACAGAAGCCATTTAGTTTCTTGTTAAATGATCTAAGTAGCTTTTATCCAGCGTCAAAAGACGCTGGTTTTTCCTCTTTTATAGAGAAATCGAGTTAGAAATAATAGTTACAGTTCACCATTAAATGTCAAAGTTTATCAATAGATTTATCATTATCGTTAATGAGTAGACTTATTCTGACTTTCCCTAAAATTTTGTTGAATTTTCTTAAGTTTTTATCATATTTTTTATAATTAAGGTGCCTTAAGAAAAATAATGAAAAAACTAAATGTTTTTCATATAGTTTTCATTTTTTGTGTTATAATTAAGGTGCCTTAAGAAAAATATTAAGGTGACTTAAGAAAAATAATGAAAAAACTAAATGTTTTTCATATAGTTTTCATTGTTTTAATAGTTTAAAGTCAATCTTATTTTTCTCTAATAGAAAATAATGAAAAAGTAGGTTTAGAAAGAGGTAAGTATCTATGTCTTCTCATAAAAAAGTGTCACTCTCTGAGATTAATCAATCTATCGATACTCCAAATAACAATCATTTCTGGCAAAATTTAAAGGCCTTTTTAGGTCCGGGTGCTCTTGTCGCAGTTGGTTATATGGATCCAGGAAACTGGATTACCAGTGTAGTCGGTGGTGCTTCCTATAAGTATAGTCTCTTGTTTGTTATCTTGATTTCATCTCTCATTGCCATGCAACTTCAGCAGATGGCAGGAAAGCTTGGTATTGTAACCCAGATGGACCTGGCTCAAGCAACGGCTCATCATTCACCTAAATGGCTTCGTTATAGTCTATGGGTGATTTTAGAATTAGCCTTGATGGCGACAGATCTGGCAGAAGTTCTAGGTTCAGCGATTGCTCTCAATCTTCTCTTTAAGATTCCGATTATGATAGCCATCCTTTTGACGGTTCTAGATGTCTTTCTCTTATTGCTTTTGATGAAATTTGGCTTTAAGAAGATTGAAGCTATTGTGACAACACTGATTTTAACGATTTTAGCAATCTTTACTTATCTGGTAGCTTTGTCACATCCAAGCTTCCAAGGAATCGTTGAGGGTTATCTACCGAATGCAACCTTATTTGAAAGTCCTTTGCCAGGGCATGAAAGTCAATTAACCTTGGCGTTAGGTATCGTGGGTGCGACAGTGATGCCCCATAACCTCTATTTGCATTCTTCCTTGTCTCAAACTCGGAAAATCAATCACAAGGACAAGAATGATGTTCGAAAAGCCGTGCGCTTTATGACCTGGGATTCAAATCTCCAATTATCCTTGGCCTTTGTGGTTAACTCCCTTCTATTAATTCTCGGGGCGGCTCTCTTTTTCGGCCATGCATCTGAGATTTCTGCCTTCTCTCAAATGTATAATGCCTTGCAGGATTCTACTATTGCAGGAGCTATAGCTAGCTCGACCTTATCAACCTTGTTTGCCTTGGCTTTATTAGCCAGTGGTCAAAATTCGACAATTACGGGTACCTTGACTGGACAAATCGTTATGGAAGGTTTCTTGCATATGAGATTACCTCAATGGTTCATTCGTTTGGCAACTCGTCTCTTTGCCTTGTTGCCTGTCATGATTGTAGCGGTTCTGTTTGGTCATCAGGAAAAAACATTGGATCAGTTATTGGTTTATTCACAAGTCTTTCTTTCGATTGCTCTTCCATTTTCAATCTTCCCACTGATTTATCTAACTTCTAAGAAATCACTGATGGGAGAATTTACCAATGCCAAATGGAATACTATCCTTGGTTATATTGTTTCCATTATCTTAACTGTTCTCAATGTGAAATTGCTATTTGATATTTTTTAAGACCTTTTAACATGAAGTAGAAAAAATATCATTTTGATAATTAAAATTGAAGAAAAAAACACCCAAGATTCAATTCTTGGGTGTTTTTTTGGAATTCTCATCTTAGATGAAAAATCCATTATAAAAAGCTGCATGAAGATGCAGCTACACTATAGCAACGGAAGACATGGGATTCGAACCCACGCACGCTTTCACACGCCTACCGCGTTTCCAACACGGCCTCTTAAGCCTCTTGAGTAATCTTCCAATACTTACTAAGATAGTTTAACATAAAGGCAAGTATCTTGCAAATAAAATTCAAACAATTGGCAAAATGATAGAAAATGAAAGAAAATGACAAAATGTGCTTGACTTTGCTATTTTTTGTGATAGAATGATTATTGTAATCGTTAACAGGAGGTGAGTAAGTGCTAAAAACTGAGAGAAAAAAGTTGATTTTAGAGGAGCTGGGTAAACATAAAGTCGTTACTTTAGAGAAATTAGTAGGCTTGCTAGATACTTCAGAATCAACAGTTAGACGAGATTTAGATGAATTGGAATCGGAAAATAAACTTCGCCGAGTTCATGGAGGAGCAGAGTTGCCTCACTCCTTGCAAGAAGAAGAAACCATTCAAGAGAAATCTGTCAAAAACCTTCAAGAGAAAAAATTGATTGCGCAAAAAGCAGCTTCCCTCATCAAAGAAAAAGATGTTATCTTTGTGGATGCAGGAAGTACAACAGCCTTTCTCATTAAGGAATTGGAGCGAAAAGACATTACTGTTGTGACTAACTCCATTCACCATGCAGTACAATTAGTGGATAAGCAAATTCCAACTGTGATTATCGGTGGTGGGGTTAAGATGACGACTGATGCCAGCATCGGTGGTGTCGCGCTTAATCAGATTAACCAATTACACTTTAATCGTGCCTTTATCGGAATGAACGGTGTAGATGAAGGTTATTATACAACTCCAGATATGGAGGAGGGAGCTGTTAAGCGAGCTATCTTAGAAAATGCCAAACAAACTTATGTTTTGGCGGATTCATCCAAGATAGGTCAGTCTTGTTTCGCTAAGGTTGCGCCTATAAAAAGAGCTATTGTCATTACAAGCAAGGGTCACGAACTCTTGCCAGCTATCAAAGAAAAAACGGAGGTTATCGAAGTATGATTTATACAGTCACGCTAAATCCATCTATTGACTACATTGTTCGTCTGGATAAAGTGGAAGTTGGTAGTGTTAATCGTATGGATAGTGATGATAAGTTTGCTGGTGGTAAGGGAATCAATGTTAGCCGTGTCTTGAAACGCTTGGATATTCCAAATACAGCGACTGGATTTATCGGAGGTTTTACTGGTAAATTTATCACAGATACTTTAGCTGAAGAGCAAATTGAAACACGATTTGTCCAAGTGGCAGAAGATACGCGTATCAACGTCAAGATTAAAGCGGATCAAGAAACTGAAATCAACGGAACTGGTCCTACTGTTGAGCCAGAACAACTTGAAGAATTAAAAGCTATTCTTTCAAGTCTAACAGCAGAAGATACAGTGGTATTTGCTGGTTCAAGTGCTAAAAACTTAGGCAATGTCATCTATAAGGATTTGATTGCCTTGACTCGTCAAACGGGTGCTCAAGTGGTCTGTGACTTTGAAGGTCAGACCTTGATTGATAGTTTGGATTATCAACCACTTTTGGTCAAACCAAACAATCATGAACTTGGAGCTATCTTTGGAGTCAAGCTCGAAAGTTTAGATGAGATTGAAAAATACGCTCGAGAATTGTTGGCTAAAGGTGCTCAAAACGTTATTATCTCTATGGCTGGAGATGGAGCCCTTCTGGTAACATCAGATGGAGCCTACTTTGCTAAACCGATCAAGGGAACAGTGAAAAACTCAGTTGGGGCTGGTGACTCTATGGTTGCTGGATTTACTGGTGAATTTGTTAAATCAAAAGACGCAGTAGAAGCCTTCAAATGGGGTGTGGCTTGTGGAACAGCAACTACCTTCTCTGATGACTTGGCAACTGCAGCATTTATTAAAGAAACTTATGAAAAAGTTGAGGTAGAAAAAAGATGAAAATTCAGGATTTATTGAGAAAAGATGTCATGTTGCTTGATTTGCAAGCAACTGAAAAAACAGCAGCTATCGAAGAAATGATTCATAGCTTGGTAGAGCACGGATATGTGTCAGATTTTGAAACTTTTAAAGAAGGAATCTTAGCGCGTGAAGCTTTGACTTCTACAGGTTTGGGTGATGGTATTGCAATGCCACACAGTAAAAATGCTGCTGTAAAGGAAGCAACTGTTCTATTTGCTAAGTCAAACAAGGGTGTTGACTACGAAAGTTTAGATGGACAACCAACTGACCTCTTCTTTATGATTGCGGCTCCAGAAGGTGCCAATGATACTCACTTGGCTGCCTTGGCAGAATTGTCTCAATACTTGATGAAAGACGGCTTTGCTGACAAACTTCGTCAAGTAACATCAGCTGATCAAGTTATTGACCTCTTTAACCAAGCTTCAGAAAAAGCTCAAGAACCAGTACAAGCTCCTGCGAATGAATCTGGTGACTTTATTGTTGCTGTAACTGCTTGTACAACCGGAATTGCCCACACATACATGGCACAAGAAGCTCTTCAAAAAGTGGCCGCGGAAATGGGTGTCGGTATCAAGGTTGAAACCAATGGTGCTAGCGGTGTTGGCAACAAATTGACAGCAGAAGATATCCGCAATGCCAAAGCTGTTATCATCGCTGCAGATAAAGCAGTTGAAATGGATCGTTTTGATGGCAAACCATTGGTGAATCGTCCAGTAGCAGACGGTATCCGTAAGACAGAAGAGTTGATCAACTTGGCTCTTTCTGGTAATGCTGAAGTATATCGTGCTGCTAATGGAGCACAAGCTTCAACGGCATCTAACGAAAAACAAAGTCTCGGTGGTGCTTTCTATAAACACTTGATGAGTGGTGTATCACAAATGTTGCCATTCGTTATCGGTGGTGGTATCATGATTGCCCTTGCCTTCTTGATTGATGGTGCAATGGGTGTACCAAACGATAGCCTCGGAAATCTTGGATCATACCATGAACTCGCTTCTATGTTCATGAAAATCGGTGGTGCGGCCTTTGGTTTGATGCTTCCAGTATTTGCAGGATATGTTGCTTACTCAATCGCTGAAAAACCAGGTTTGGTAGCAGGTTTCGTAGCTGGAGCTATTGCCAAAGAAGGTTTTGCCTTTGGTAAAATCCCTTACGCTCAAGGTGGTGAAGCAACTTCAGCTCTTGCAGGTGTATCATCAGGTTTTCTAGGAGCCCTTGTTGGTGGATTTATCGCTGGTGCCTTGGTACTTTTGGTTAAGAAATACGTGAAGGTTCCTCGCTCACTTGAAGGTGCTAAATCAATCCTTCTCTTGCCACTTTTTGGAACAATATTGACAGGATTTGTTATGCTGGCTGTGAACCTCCCTATGGCTGCAATCAACACTGCTATGAATGACTTCCTCGCAGGTCTTGGAGGTGGTTCGGCTGTCCTTCTTGGTATCGTTCTTGGAGGAATGATGGCTGTCGATATGGGTGGACCTGTCAATAAAGCAGCTTATGTCTTTGGTACAGGTACTCTTGCAGCAACAGTGTCAACAGGTGGTTCAGTAGCCATGGCAGCAGTTATGGCTGGAGGAATGGTTCCACCACTTGCAATCTTTGTCGCAACTCTTCTTTTCAAAGATAAATTCACCAAAGAAGAACGTAACTCAGGTTTGACTAACATTGTTATGGGCTTGTCATTCATCACTGAAGGTGCGATTCCGTTCGGTGCAGCTGATCCAGCTCGTGCTATCCCAAGCTTTATCCTTGGTTCAGCAGTAGCAGGAGGACTTGTCGGTCTTGCAAATATCAAACTCATGGCTCCTCACGGAGGAATCTTCGTTATCGCCCTTACAACAAATGCCCTTCTTTACCTTGTCTTTGTCTTGGTAGGAGCACTTGTTAGTGGTGTAGTTTATGGTTACCTTCGTAAACCATTAGAAAAATAATTACAAATAGATTCAAATGACTGAACACGAAAGTGGACAGTCATTTTTTTAATAATGAAGTTAGGGAGACCGATCTTTAAAGTGATATAATAGAAGTAAATATTAGAGAATTTTTCTTCATCCAAATGATAGAATGCTAAAGTTCTACAAATACCTTAGAGGAGATAAGTGTCATGAGTGATTCTAGAAAAGAAGGAATCGACAAACTAAAGAAAGCAAAGATCTCTCACCAAAATCTTGCAAAAGAAGAGTTACAAGAGACCTATGCCAGCTTGCTGGAGGAGAATTTTCATGATTCTGAACGAATTCATTTTATAGCTGATTTAGGTAGGAGTCCGGAAATTGCCTTTCATTTTGAGCTCATTTGCAAAGATTGGGAGGAAGA
Organism: Streptococcus sp. HMSC061D10; assembly: GCF_001808865.1. NCBI lineage: Bacteria > Bacillati > Bacillota > Bacilli > Lactobacillales > Streptococcaceae > Streptococcus > Streptococcus sp. HMSC061D10. Next base: position 223,962 of record NZ_KV795009.1, read on the forward strand.
AACTGACCTGAATTTTGAAGCGAGTTTTGACCAGCATGGGCAGGAGGGAATAGACTATCTGTTGGAACTTCTCGATCAAGAGAAAGCAGAGAGTCAACGCGTTTTGATTGTATATCTTCTAGCGAAAATCCTTTCCAAAGTAAGACATAGAGATTTTTATGCATCTTCTTGCAAGCAAGTACTTCCTGTTCTAATCTCTCTTTTACCTAGTTCAGAAGCTTCGAATCGTAGAAAGTTAATCATTGCCCTAGGTTGGATTGGTTCAATAAGTGAGATAGAAATCTTAGGACAACATCTCTGGACTGACAAAGATGCACTTTGTCGTGCCTGGTCTGCCAGTAGTTTGATGCAATTATCTTTTCATCAAGTTGAAAAAGAAGTCTTGATGGAGAAAACGAAGGATTTGTTTTGTGAAGCAATTACAGAAGAAAAGGACTTACAGGCTTGCGCTCTGATTGTAGAAGCAGCCCAGGTATTGTTTGGGAAAAAATGGATCCCTACATCTGCTGTAGAGAAGTTGGAAATCGAAAAGATTGAGAAAGCAAGAAAATCAGCAATTAGATTTTTAAAGAAATAGTGAGACAAGGTTGTTGAAAAATAATCGTAAATAGATTCAAATGACTGAACACGAAAGTGGGCAGTCATTTTTTTGATTGTTCTAGATGTTTCTGAAATATGGTATAATAGAAGCATGGCAAACAAAAATACAAGTAAAACAAGACGGAGACCGTCAAAAGCTGAATTAGAAAGAAAGCAAGCTATCCAACGAATGTTAATTTCCCTGGTCATAGCTTTTTGCTTAATGTTCGCTGCTTTGAGATTAGGAGCAGTTGGACTCACCCTCTATAATCTCATTCGTCTATTAGTAGGAAGTCTGGCCTATCTGGTCATTTTTGTCGTTCTAGTCTATCTTTTTTTCTTCAAATGGATTCGGAAGCAAGAAGGTCTGATCTCAGGTTTTCTTTGCATTTTTTCAGGCTTATTGTTGATTTTTGAAGCTTATCTTGTATGGCAATATGGCATCGAGCAATCTGTCTTAAAGGGGACTTTAGCCCAAGTTTTGACAGATTTGACAGGCTTTCGTGTGACTAGCTTTGCTGGGGGAGGGCTTCTAGGTGTTGCCCTTTATATTCCAGTCGCCTTTCTCTTTTCAAATATTGGTACTTACTTTATCGGAGCTATCTTAATCTTAATCGGTGCTCTTTTAGTTAGCCCCTGGTCTGTCTATGATGTCGCTGATTTTCTTGGAGCACGTTTTGCCCTTTGGATGGAGCGACGTGAGCAGAAAAAACAAGAACGTTTCATCAAACGAGAAGAAGAAAAAGCTCGTAAGGAAGCAGAGGAACAGGAAAGACTAGAAAAAGAACAGGCAGAGCAAGCCTTGTTGGATATATCTCCTGTTGATATGGAAACTGGCGAGATTTTAGAAGCTCCCCCTGTTCACTTTGATGATTTACCACCCCTTCCAGAGGAAGAATGGGTAGAACCTGAAATTATTCTCCCTCAAGCAGACTATGAAGTTCCTAGCGAAGTTGACATTCCAGAGGAAGATGAGTTCTTAGAGGATGAGGATGTTGAGGTAGATTTTTCTGCTAAAAAAGCTTTAGAGTACAAACTTCCAAGCTTGCAACTTTTTGCACCCGATAAGCCAAAAGACCAGTCCAAGGAAAAGAAAATCGTTCGCGAAAATATCAAGATTTTGGAAGAAACCTTTGCAAGTTTCGGTATTAAGGTAACGGTTGAACGTGCTGAGATTGGTCCATCAGTTACCAAGTACGAAGTCAAGCCAGCCGTTGGTGTGCGGGTCAATCGTATTTCCAATCTAGCAGATGATTTGGCTCTGGCCTTGGCTGCGAAAGATGTCCGTATCGAAGCTCCAATTCCTGGGAAATCCTTAGTCGGGATTGAAGTGCCTAACTCTGAAATTGCGACCGTATCTTTCCGAGAACTCTGGGAACAATCGCAAACTAAACCTGAAAATCTGCTAGAAATTCCCCTTGGGAAAGCTGTCAATGGTACAGCTCGCAGTTTCGACCTTGCTAAAATGCCTCACTTACTTGTGGCTGGTTCGACAGGTTCTGGTAAATCTGTTGCAGTCAATGGTATCATTGCAAGTATTCTCATGAAGGCGCGTCCAGACCAAGTCAAGTTTATGATGGTGGATCCGAAGATGGTTGAGCTGTCAGTCTATAATGATATTCCTCACCTCTTGATTCCAGTTGTGACGAATCCTCGTAAGGCCAGCAAGGCCCTTCAAAAAGTCGTGGATGAGATGGAAAATCGCTATGAACTCTTTGCCAAAATTGGCGTTCGTAATATTGCTGGTTTCAATGCTAAGGTAGAGGAATTCAACGCTCAATCTGAGTATAAACAAGTACCTCTTCCTTTGATTGTCGTGATTGTCGATGAGTTAGCTGACCTCATGATGGTAGCCAGCAAGGAAGTAGAAGATGCTATTATCCGTCTTGGACAGAAGGCGCGTGCAGCTGGTATTCATATGATTCTTGCAACGCAGCGTCCGTCGGTTGATGTTATCTCTGGTTTGATTAAGGCCAATGTACCGTCACGTGTAGCCTTTGCTGTATCTTCTGGAACGGATTCGCGAACTATCTTAGATGAAAATGGTGCTGAGAAATTGCTTGGTCGAGGGGACATGCTCTTCAAGCCAATCGATGAAAACCATCCTGTTCGTCTGCAAGGTTCTTTTATCTCGGATGATGATGTGGAGCGTATTGTTAGCTTTATCAAAGCTCAAGCAGATGCTGATTATGATGAAAGCTTTGATCCCGGAGAGGTTTCTGAGACAGAAGGTGAGTCTGGCACAGGAGATGAAAGTGGAGATCCGCTCTTTGAAGAAGCTAAGGCTCTGGTCATTGAAACTCAAAAAGCGAGCGCATCCATGATTCAACGTAGATTATCAGTTGGTTTTAACCGAGCAACTCGCTTGATGGAAGAATTAGAGATAGCTGGAGTTATCGGACCTGCAGAAGGAACGAAGCCGCGAAAGGTTTTACAACAATAAAAAACGTAAAAATAGTATAAAAATGCATGGAAACTTTATTAAAAAGTTAGTCAAAATTGGTCTAACTTTTTAGATAGAGTTTCCTTTTTTATAGCGATTTCTTTAGAAATAAGGCCATCTGAAAATCGTTTCAGACTTGCCAACTAATTGGATTTTACTTTTACTAGTTTTACCTATTAAACTATTGATTTTTTAAACTGTTTTTGATATATTAAGTTGGTATAGAAAAAATTATATGTTTATTCAGAAGTGTTTAAAAATTGAGGAGGATATTTTTTTAAAACAAAATGCAAACGCTTACTTGATAAACTGAAAGGAACAAAAAAACCGATGGATAAAGGATTATTTGAAAAACGTTGCAAATATAGTATTCGGAAATTTTCATTAGGGGTTGCTTCTGTTATGATTGGTGCAGCTTTCTTTGGAACTAGCACTGTTCTCGCAGATTCTGCACAAACAGGTTCAACAGCGAATATGCCAGCTGATTTGGCGGCAGCTCTTGCCAATGCTAAAGAGGATGATGGGCATGACTTTGAAGCACCAAAACCTGGTGAAGATCAGGGTTCTCCTGAAGTAACTGAAGGACCAAAGACTGAAGGAGAATTGCTGGCAAAAGAAAAAGAAACTGCAACTGCAACAAGCTCAGCAGCTTCAGATACTCTTCCTGAAGAACTACGTGGAAAACTTGATAAGGCTGAAGAAAATGGCCGCACTGCCTCAAAAGAAGAACTAGAAAAAGAAGATAAAAGCTTAGTTCCAGAAGAAGTAGCTAAAACAAAAAATGGAGAATTAAACTACGGTGCGACTGTCGAAATTAAAAGCTCTGCTGGGCTCGGTAGTGGTATCGTTATCGGGGAAAATCTCGTTTTGTCTGTTTCTCATAACTTTATCAAGGATGTTCCAGATGGCAATAATCGTAAGGTCGCTGATAATGTTGAAAGTGATGACGATGTTTATACAATTTCTTACCAAGGCGCTCCAGACGTCAAATTCAGTAAAAATGATGTAAAACACTGGGATCGTGAAGGATTCCTCAAAGGATATAAAAATGACTTGGCAATCGTTAAGCTTCGTACACCTCTTGCAAATGCACCTGTTGAAGTGACTGACAAGCCTGCTACAACTAAGGTAGGAGATAAGGTCCATGTATTTGGCTATCCAAAAGGCGAACTTGATCCGATTCTGAATACGACTGTTGAGGACATTAATAATCACGGAGAAGGTGTTCGTGGAATTAGCTATCAAGGAAGTGAACCAGGTGCTAGTGGTGGCGGTATTTTCGATGAAAATGGGAAATTGATTGGTATTCACCAAAATGGTGTATCTGGTAAACGTAGTGGAGGTATTCTCTTCTCACCTGCTCAGCTGGAATGGATTCAAAACTATATCAAGGGCATTGAAACAACAAAACCAGCAGGTCTAGATGCACTTGATAAACAAGTTGAGGACAAGGACGATAAACCAAAAGAAGATAAGCCGAAAGAAGAAAAACCAGCTGAGAATAAACCAGCAGAAAATAAACCAGCTGAAAACAAGCCAGCTGAAACTAAACCGGCTGAATCAAAAGAAGTTACTCCAGAATGGAAAACGGTTGAGAATAAAGACCAACAGGGAACTGTAACGATCCGTGAAGAAAATGGAGTTCGTTACAACCAACTAGCTTCAACTGCTCAAAATGACAATGGTAAGAAACCAGCCTTGTTTGAAAAAGATGGTTTGACAGTCGATGCTAATGGGAATGCCACAGTTGATTTGACCTTTAAAGAAGAATCTGAAACAGGTAAATCTCGCTTTGGTGTCTTCATGAAATTCAAAGACACTGATAACAACGTTTTTGTAGGTTATGACCAAGGCGGATGGTTCTGGGAATACAAGTCAAATGGCAGTGGACTTTGGTACCAAGGTGGACGTGTTGCAGCACCGGTAAATGGTTCTGTTAACCACTTGACGGTCAGCCTTAAATCAGATGGACAACTCAATGCAACTAACAATGATGTCAAACTCTTTGACACAGTGACCTTGCCATCTGCAGTAAATGACAAACTCAAAGATGAGAAGAAAATTGTTCTTAAAGCTGGAACTTATAACAGTAGCGAACGAACAATTGTCAATGTCAAAACTGATGACCAAGAAGGTGTGAAAAACAATCAAGAAGCCGCTGAAAAAGAAAAGGGAAATACAGTGGATGATAGCAATGTCAAGTACGATACTATCGAATCTACAGTCTTAAAAGCAGTCATCGACCAAGCCTTCCCACGTATTAAAGAATATGTCCTTAATGGCAATAAACTTCCAGGTCAAGTGCAACCAATTAATCAAGTGGTGATTAACAAGCACGCTGTGACTCCTGAAGTTACCTATAAAAAGGTCAACGCAACGACTGCCGAGTATGACATGAAACTCCGTGATGAGAAAAACCTCATCAATGCAGATATGACCGTTCGTTTGCAAGTAGTGGACAACCAACTTCACTTTGATGTGACTAAGATTGTCAACCATAACCAAGTGACACCAGGACAAAAGATTGATGACGAACGTAAATTACTTTCTTCCATCAGCTTCCTAGGAAATGCCTTGGTATCTGTTTCTAGCGAGCAAGCAGGAGCTAAGTTTGATGGGGCAACCATGTCAAACAACACTCACGTCAGTGGTGATGACCATATCGAAGTAACAAATCCAATGAAAGAATTAGCCAAAGGCTACATGTACGGATTTGTTTCAACAGATAAACTCGCTGCAGGTGTATGGAGCAACTCACAAAATAGCTATGGTGGTGGTTCTTACGACTGGACACGTTTGACAGCTTACAAGAATACGATTGGCAATGCCAACTATGTGGAAATTCATAGCTCTGAATGGCAATGGGAAAAAGCCCACAATGGAGTTGTTTTCCCAGCATACACTCAAGAACTTCCAAGTGCAAAAGTTGTCATCACTGAAGATGCCAATGCTGACCATAAGGTTGACTGGCAAGATGGTGCCATTGCTTACCGTAGCATCATGAACAACCCTCAAGGTTGGGAAAAAGTTAAAGACATTACAGCTTACCGTATCGCTATGAACTTTGGTTCACAAGCGCAAAACCCATTCCTCATGACCTTGGATGGTATCAAGAAGATCAACCTCCACACCGATGGTCTTGGTCAAGGTGTACTTCTTAAGGGATACGGAAGTGAAGGACATGACTCTGGACACTTGAACTACGCGGATATCGGTAAACGTATCGGTGGTGTTGAAGACTTTAAGACTCTTATTGAGAAAGCTAAGAAATATGGTGCCCATCTCGGTATCCACGTCAACGCTTCAGAAACCTATCCAGAGTCTAAATACTTTAATGAAGATATTCTTCGTAAAAATGCAGATGGTAGCTATAGCTACGGTTGGAACTGGCTTGACCAAGGTATCAATATTGATGCTGGTTATGACCTCGCTCATGGGCGTTTAGCTCGTTGGGAAGAGTTGAAGAAGGAATTGGGTGAAGGTCTAGACTTCATCTATGTCGACGTATGGGGTAACGGTCAATCAGGTGACAACGGTGCCTGGGCAACTCACGTTATTGCGAAAGAAATTAACAAACAAGGTTGGCGCTTTGCTATTGAGTGGGGCCATGGTGGTGAATATGATTCTACCTTCCAACACTGGGCAGCTGACTTGACCTACGGTGGCTATACAAATAAAGGTATTAACAGTGCCATCACTCGCTTTATCCGTAACCACCAAAAAGATTCTTGGGTTGGTGACTACAGAAGTTATGGTGGTGCAGCTGACTACCCACTTCTAGGCGGTTATAGCATGAAGGACTTTGAAGGATGGCAAGGACGAAGTGACTATAACGGTTATGTAACAAACTTGTTTGCTCATGACGTTATGACTAAGTACTTCCAACACTTCACAGTCAGCAAATGGGAAGATGGCAAACCAGTAACCATGACTGACAATGGTAGTACCTATAAATGGACTCCAGAAATGAAAGTCGAGTTAGTCGATGCTGCAAATAACAAGGTTGTTGTAACTCGTAAATCTAATGATGTCAACAGTCCACAATATCGTGAACGAATTGTTACGCTTAACGATCGTGTGATTCAAGATGGTTCAGCCTACTTGACACCTTGGAACTGGGATGCAAATGGTAATAAGCTTGAAAGTGACAAGGAAAAAATGTACTACTTCAATACTGAAGCAGGTGCAACAACTTGGACACTTCCTAGCGACTGGGCAAATGGTAAGGTTTACCTTTATAAACTAACTGACCAAGGTAAAACTGAGGAAAAAGAAGTTGCCGTGAAAGATGGTAAGATTACCCTTGACCTCACTGCAAATCAGCCATATGTTCTCTATCGTTCTAAACAAACAAATCCTGAAATGTCATGGAGTGAAGGAATGCATATCTATGACCAAGGATTTAACAGTGAATCTTTGGATCATTGGAAGATTTCGGGAGATGCTTCTAAGGCTGAAATCGTGAAGTCTCAAGGTGCAAACCAAATGCTCCGCATCCAAGGCAACAAAGAAAAAGTTAGTCTCACTCAAAAATTGACTGGCTTGAAGCCAAATACTAAATATGCAGTCTATGTCGGTGTAGACAACCGTAGTAATGCTAAAGCAAGTATTACCGTTAATACTGGTGAAAAAGAAGTAACCAACTACACCAACAAGTCACTCGCCCTCAACTATGTAAAAGCCTATGCTCACAATACTCGTCGAAGCAATGCAACAGTTGATAACACAAGTTATTTCCAAAACATGTATGCTTTCTTCACAACAGGTTCAGATGTATCAAATGTAACCTTGACCTTGAGTCGTGAAGCAGGCGATGAAGCAACTTACTTTGATGAAATTCGTACCTTTGAAAATGAATCAAATATGTACGGGGACGGTCACGATACTGCAACAGGCGTCTTCAAACAAGACTTTGAAAATGTTGGTCAAGGTATCTTCCCATTTGTTATCGGTGGTATCGAGGGTGTTGAAGATAACCGTACTCACTTGTCTGAAAAACATGGTCCATACACTCAACGTGATTGGAACGGCAAGAAAGTTGATGACGTTATCGAAGGAAATTGGTCACTCAAGACAAATGGTCTCGTAAGTCGTCGTAACTTGGTTTACCAAACAATTCCACAAAACTTCCGCTTTGAAGCAGGCAAGACCTACCGTATTACATTTGACTATGAAGCTGGTTCTGACAACACTTACGCCTTTGTAGTCGGTAAGGGAGAATTCCAATCTGGTCAAACGAGCAATATGGAAGTGCATGAATTGCCAAATACATGGACAGATTCTCAAAAAGCGAAACGAGCAACCTTCCTCGTGACAGGGGCTGAAACTGGCGATACATGGGTAGGTATCTACTCTACAGGCAATGCAAGCAACACACGTGGAGATTCTGGTGGTAATGCTAACTTCCGTGGTTACAATGACTTCATCATGGACAGACTTCAAATCGAAGAGATTGTCTTGACTGGTAAGATGATGACAGAAAATGCTGTCAAGAACTATCTTCCAACTGTAGCCATGACTAACTACACCAAAGAAACAATGGATGCTTTGAAAGAAGCAGTCTTCAACCTCAGCCAAGCAGACGATGACATCAGTGTAGAAGAAGCTAAGTCTGAAATTGCTAAGGTCAATGCTCTTAAAGACGCTTTAGTGATGAAGAAAACAGCTCTTGTAGCAGATGACTTTTCAAGTCTTACAGCTCCTGCTCAGGCTGGTGAAGGTCTTGAAAATGCCTTTGATAGCAACGTGTCAAGTCTATGGCATACATCATGGAGCGGAGGAGATGTTGGTAAACCTGCAACTATGGTCTTGAAGGAACCAACTGAAATTACTGGCTTCCGTTACGTTCCACGTGGTTCAGGATCAAATGGTAACTTGAGAGATGTTACTCTTGTAGTAACGGATGAAACAGGTAAGGAACATACCTTCAATGCAACCAATTGGGCTAACAATAATAAACCAAAAGATATTGACTTTGGTAAGACTATCAAGGCTAAGAAGATTGTTCTAACTGGAACAAGAACCTACGGTGATACAGAAAACCAATATCAATCAGCTGCAGAATTGATCTTTGCTCGTCCGCAAGTTGCTGAAACAGGTCTTGATACAGCAGCCTATGAAGCGGCCTTGGCTAAAGCTCAAAAATTGACTGATAAGAGCAATCAAGAGGAAGTAGCAAGTGTTGTTGCCAGCATGAAATTTGCAACAGATAATCATCTCTTGACAAATAGAATGCTTGAATTCTTTGCAGATTATCTCGACCAGTTGAAAGACCAAACACCTACCCCAACTCCAGATCCAGAACCAACTCCAGAACCTAAACCTGAAACTCCAACATCAAGCAAGGGTGACGAAGCTGCGCCAGTTGTTGACCTTCCAGAATTCACAGGTGGTGTAAATGGCGCTGAAGCAGCTATCAATGACCTTCCAGAGTTTACTGGAGGAGTGAACGCAGCTGAAGCCGCCGTTCATGAAGTTCCAGAGTATAGTGAAGTTGAAGGAACAGCAGGAAATGAAGTAGCTATCCATGAAGTTCCAGAATTTACTGGAGGTGTGAATGCAGCTGAAGCCGCTGTATACGAAGTTCCAGAGTATACAGGTGCAATCGGAACAGCAGGTGACCAAGCTGCACCTACAGTAGACAAACCAACTGAAGGTGTTCGTGTCTTATCAGATAAGACTACAGGAGTTGTAGTTGCAGGACTTGCAAGAGATTTGGCTACAGATCTTAATATTAAAGTTCAAAAAGTAACAGACCAAAGTTTACAAGGTGTGAAATTTGATGCTTATGCTCTTCATTTAGTTGATAAAGATAAGCATGAAGTTCAAGCGAAGGGTGTAGTGCTCGTTCGACTTCCAGTTTCTGGTGAAGTAGCTGGAGTATATTACACTGCATCAGGTGAGGCAGTAAGCTTTACAAATGGTCAAGGTACAGTTGAGTTTACAACTAGTCAGCTAGGACATTTTGCCGTAGTTTATAAACAAGTTTCTAAACCACAAACGCCATCAGTAGGAGAGCCAGGACATAAACCACAAACTCCATTAACTGAGGAACCTGGAAGTCGAGTACAGACTCCATCAACAGAGAAACTGGATCATAAACCACAGGATGCTGCAGTACAAAATCTTGATCAGAAATCAGTTGATACTGCTAAACCAGAAATGAAGGAAGTAGCAGCTAAACAAGAAGCGAAGGATAAACTTCCAGAAACTGGTACTAGCAAGTCAGAGCATCTCTTCTTCCTTGCCAGTCTCAGTCTAGCAGTGTCTGCTCTATTTCTTGCAAAAAGAAAAGAAGATTAAAATACAAAAAAGTTTTCATTAAAAGAGAGCTTAAACTCCACAATCATTGTCGTGGAGAAAAAGAAAACCCAGAGAGGACCCTCTAGGTCCTCTCTTTTTCTAGAGGAGAATGAGAGCGCTTACCACTTGTGAGCGTATGAAAGGAAATAGGAAAAAATGGGAAAACATTTTTTTGAGAAACGGTGTCATTACAGTATACGTAAATTTACAATCGGCGCAGCTTCTGTTATGATTGGTGCCAGTATCTTTGGAGCTGGTATGGTTCAAGCTGCTGAAACAGAAGGAACTGCTGAGACAGAAGGAACAATAACACAGGCTCAGCCTCTGGATAAACTGCCAGCAGATATAGCAGCAGCTATTGAAAAAGCAGAAGCGAGTGCTGGAAATGTAGATGATCAACCTGCAGCGTCAGAAACTGAAGCAACTGCAGCTGAAACAACTACTCCAAAACCAGCTGAAACTCCTGCTCCTAAGGAAGAAGTGGCTTCAAAACTAGCTACAAATCCAAAAGAGGAAGTAGCTTCTGAGGCGAAACCAGCTGCAACTCCTGCGACTAAAGACGTAGTAGATACATCAGATGTCAATCATTTAGAAAAAGCTTCTGCTACAGCATCAAACCATGAAGCCAACACACAATACACAGCAGAAAAGGCAATTGACGGAAAACCTGACACTCGCTGGGCTACTGACCAAAACGTTGAGAAACCAACAATCGAATTTACTCTTGAAAAGACAACAGTGATTAAGCATGTGGAGATTGATTGGGACCGCCGCGTTCGTGGTGAACAAAATGATCCAAATATCAAATCATGGAACCTCTATTATGCTGGCCAGGATGATGTGAATGGATCAGGAGTTAAAGAATGGAAGTTGGCCTATCAAAGAACAGGGAATCCTCTTCTTGATGAAAAAATTGACTTGAAAGAAGCTATCCAAGCCAAATACCTTAAACTTGAAATTACAGATTATCAAGCAGGTACAATGAACTGGAAAAATGTTGGAATTCAAGAAATTCGAGCTTACTCAAACATTCCAGACGCTAGCAAACCAACAGATATTCGCCAAGTGACAGAATTAGCTGTTGCTGAAGATGGGAAATCACTTGTCTTGCCTAAATTGCCAGGTCAAGTCAGCTTGATTGGTAGCAACAAACAGGGGGTTGTCGACCTAAATAACAAAATCTATAAACCCTTAACAGATCAAACTGTTAAGGTCATGGTCCAACAAGTCAAGGATACTCATACTTTCACAAAAGAATTTGAAGTAGTCATTAAAGGCTTGCATGCAGACGAAGGTGTTGGCACTAAACCAGCAGTTGCTCCAGCAGTTCAACAATGGTATGGAACTGAAGGCAAAACTTCTATTACAGCTGATACCGTGATTTCAGTTGGCGATTCTGGATTTGGTCAAGAAGCTAAATTCTATCAGACTGACCTTGAAAGTCGTGGGCTAGAAATCGCTACAGGTGATCAAACAGCTCAAAAACGGATTGAATTTAAAAAGGTTGAAGATAAGGGTTATGGTAAAGAAGGCTATGGTATCACTGTTAAAGATGGAGTTATCACCGTAGAAGCTGCGACCAATGCAGGAGCATTTTATGCTACACGTACTCTTCTTCAAATGGGCGAAAATGATTTGCAAAATGGAGAAATCCGTGACTTCCCAAGCTTTAGCCATCGTGGTTTTATGCTAGATACAGGTCGTAAGTTTATCCCTTATGATACGCTTGTAGATATCATGCTAAACATGGCCTACTACAAGATGAACGACTTGCAGTTGCACTTGAATGATAACTATATCTTCTTAAAAGATCATTTAGCAGGGAAAAATCTTACTCCTCAAGAGGAACTGGATTATGTTCTTAAAAATGCTAAGACAGGTTTCCGTGTAGAGACTGATGTTGTCGGTGAAAATGGTGAAAAATTAACATCAAAAGAGCACTACACCAAGGAAGAAATGCAAGAAATCATCAAGTTGGCAAAAGCTTTGCATATCAACCTTGTTCCTGAAATTGACACACCAGGCCACGCCCTTTCATTTGTTAAGGTCCGTCCAGACTTGATGTACAAGGGGCAACTTAGTGCGAGAAAACACAATGTAGAACGTGTAGCTATGTTGGACTTAGATAACAAGTACGAAGAAACGCTCGCTTTTGTTAAATCAGTCTATGATAAATTGCTCGATGGTGAAGACGCACCGCTCCATGGTGTATCAACAGTTCATATCGGTACAGATGAGTACTATGGAAGTCCAGAAAGCTATCGTCGCTATGTCAATGATATGATCCAGTACATCAAAGGTAAAGGCCTAACACCGCGTATTTGGGGTTCACTCTCTGCCAAACAAGGAACTACACCTGTTGATTGGAAAGATGTAGAAGTGGATATCTGGAGTATTGGTTGGCAACGACCAGCAGCGGCCATTGCTCAGGGTGCTAAGATTATCAATATCACAGATATTCCAACCTATAGTGTTCCAAGTGGAAGCAATAGTCAAGGTGGTTATGGGGATTATGCAAACTATGAAACTCAATACAACCGCTGGACACCAAATGACTTCTCAACAGGTGGAGGACCACGCCTAGAAGCCTCTAATCCAAATATCCTTGGTGGTGGTCATGCAGTCTGGAATGATAATATTGACCTCCATGAAACTGGACTTACTTCTTACGATATCTTTAAACGTTTCTTCAAGAGTATGCAGTCTACTGCAGAACGCACCTGGGGTTCAGATCGTGCAGCAAAGACCTATGCAGAACGTGTTCAACCAGCAAGTGTTTATGCACCTCAATCTAATCCAGATAAGACCGTAGCTGAAGAAGACTTGTTCAAGATTAATCCTGAGACTGTCAAAGATTATCTTGCTAAGAAAGTACAGAAAACTGAAGCAGGTTTGAACTTCGAAAAAGATAGCACTATCGAAGGCCTAGTTGGTGATGCTGGACCAAGTCATGTCTTGAAATTGGATGTGACTGTGACTGGTGATGGCCAACAAACCTTCTCAACAAGTGGAAACAACCAACTTTACCTTGCGGATAAGGATGGTTATCTTGCCTATACTTTTGAACAATTCCATATCCAATTCAACAAGAAACTTGAAAAGAACAAACGCTATCAAATTTCTGTCGTAACCAAACCGCAAGTAACAGAAGTTTATGTGGACGGTGAAAAGGTTGAACGGATTGCAAATCCAGCCAATCCACGTTTGGCTCATAATAGCTTAGTCTTACCACTTGAAACAATCGGTGGCTTCAAAGGTATCTTGCATAGTGCTGAGTTGTCAAATGAAGCATTCGTAAATCCACGTTTGATTCCAAATGATCATTTTACAGTTTCTGCAACTAGTCAAGAATTACCAGGAACCAATGCAGAAGGTCCAGTAGAAAAAGCTTTTGACAATGATCCAAATACCTTCTGGCATTCAAAATGGTCTGGACATCAAGCCCCATTCACAGTTGCAATGAACTTGAAAGCAAGTGAAACAGTCAATGGTTTGACCTATCTTCCACGTCCAGGTGGTGGTAACGGAGTCGTGACATCTTACGAAATCTATGCTCAAAAAGATGGTCAAATGGTTAAAGTTACTTCAGGAACTTGGGAAAACAATGCCAAAGAGAAAACAGTTAACTTTGATGCCATTGAAACCGATAAGGTAGAATTTAAAGTTCTAGAAGGTGCTGCAGGATTTGGTAGTGCTGCAGAAATTCAACTTCTGAAACCAGTTTCTACTAACAAAGCAGAAGAACCAGTTAGTCCAGAAAAACCTGTGACACCAGAAAAACCTGAAACTCCAGAAAAACCTAAAGTTGAGGAAATGGGCGATGGGACAACTGAACTTGCTGATAGCTTTGTAGCTACGAAACCTACAAGCGACGAGGCAGTTGCTGCAGCAGCTCAAAGTCAAGATTATCTCAAGAAAGAGTACAAGGTCTTCCCAACACCACAAAAAGTAACTTACGATGAAGGTGTTACTAAACTCCATAAACAAGTCAATCTTGTCATGGGCGATCAATTAGATATCTATACTCGTAACCGCTTGAAGAGTGTCCTACAAGATCATCAAATCTCTTACACAAGCAGTCAAACAGCAGTGGCAGGTGCTACCAACATCTACCTTGGTGTTCATGGTCAAAATTCACAGGCTGAAAAAGAAGTATCTGGAATTTCTCAAGGACTCTTTGATAAGATTGATGCCTATGCCTTGTCAATCAAGAACAATACAATCTCTATCGTCGGTAAGGATACAGATGCTGTCTTCTATGGTTTGACGACTCTCAAACACATGCTTAATGAAAGCGAAGCTCCAGTCTTGCGTAATGTAACAGTTGAAGACTTCGCTGAAATTAAGAATCGTGGTTTTATCGAAGGTTACTATGGAAATCCATGGAGCAATGCTGATCGTGCTGAATTGATGCGCTATGGTGGTGACTTGAAGTTGACTCAATACTTCTTTGCACCAAAAGACGATCCATACCACAACAAGAAATGGCGTGAACTTTATCCAGAAGAAAAATTAGCTGAAATCCGTGAATTGGCACGTGTCGGAAACCAAAACAAGACTCGTTATGTTTGGACCATCCACCCATTCATGAACAACCGTATCCGTTTTGGCAACGATGCTGATTACCAACAAGATTTGGAAACCATTAAAGCTAAGTTCACTCAATTGATGGATGTCGGTGTTCGTGAGTTCGGTATTCTAGCCGATGATGCACCAAGTCCAGTTGGTGGCTACAATAGCTACAACCGCTTGATGAAGGACATGACAGATTGGTTGACTGAAAAACAAGCAACTTATGTTGGCCTTCGTAAGGAAATGATTTTCGTTCCAGGTCAGTATTGGGGTAATGGTCGTGAAGATGAGTTGAAATCACTCAACGAAAATCTTCCAAGTTCAGCATCAATGACCCTTACTGGTGGTAAGATTTGGGGTGAAGTGTCTGAAAGCTTCCTCTCTAACCTTAAGAATAACTTGACTGCAGGAGGTAAGACATACCGACCAGTTTCTCTATGGGTAAACTGGCCTGTTACAGATAACTCTAAACAACACTTGATTTTGGGTGGTGGTGAGAAATTCCTTCATCCAAATGTGGACCCAAGCCTCCTTTCAGGTATCATGCTGAATCCAATGCAACAATCTGAGCCTTCTAAGATTGCCCTCTTCTCTGCAGCTCAGTATGCATGGAAACAATGGAAGTCTGAAGAAGAAGCTAAGAAAGTAAATGACATCGCCTTCAACTTTGTTGAAACTGGTAAGTTTACAGATAGCGAAGCATCAGTTGCCTTCCGTGAGCTTGGTAAACATATGATCAACCAAAACATGGATGGTCGTGTTGTGAAGTTGGAAGAATCTGTTGAACTTGCACCGAAATTGGCGGCCTTCATGTCTAAGTTGAAAGCTGGTCAAGATGTTGGTGCAGAGCGTGAAGGCTTGCGTGCAGAATTTGCAAAACTAAAAGCAGCAGCTCAACTTTATAAAGCATCTGGTGATGAAAAGATGCGTGCTCAAATCCACTACTGGTTGGATAATACTATTGACCAAATGGACGCCTTGAGTGCTCTTCTTGATGGTACAGAAGCTATCGAAAAGAACGATTCTGCAAAACTTTGGGATAGTTACTATAAGGGCTTGAAACTCTACGAACAATCACAAACTTATACCTTCCACTATGTAGACCATGATGAAAGAGCTGAGTTGGGTGTTCAACATATCCGTCCATTCTTGCTTGGCCTTCGTGAAATCCTTGCAACAGAAGTCCAAAAAGCCTTGCATCCTGACCAAGTCATTAGTACCTTTATCACTAACCGTACAGGTGTAGAAGGTGGACTTGCTGAAGTGACTGATGGAGATTTAGGAACACATGCCCTTATCAAGTCACCAAATAGCATTCAAACTGGTGACTACATTGGCTTGAAATTTAATAAGGCTGTTTCAGTTCAAAATTTGACCTTTGCAATGGGAACTCAAGCAAATCCTCGTGATACCTTCAACAACGCTAAGGTTGAGTATCTCAATGAAAATGATGAGTGGGTAACCCTTTCAGAACCAAGCTACACTGGTAATGAGCCTCTGCTTAAATTTGAAAACCTCAACATCAACGCTAAAGCTGTTCGCATGATTGCAACTTCAGATCGTGGAAACACTTGGTTTGCGGTAAGAGAAATTGCTGTTAACCGCCCTGTAGAAGTTACTCGTGCTAAACAGTCAGCGACTGTGACTATCAGTCCAAATCTTATGTACAAGTACAACACAACAGTTGGACAGATTACAGATGGACGTGATAATACTGAAGCCATGCTTGCAAATGCTGATAGAACAGACACAACTCCGGTCAATGGTTGGGTACAACTTGACTTGGGTGAAGTCAAACCTGTGACCAAGGTTCGTCTGGTTCAAGGATCAGGAGATAAATTGGCAGAAGGTGTTTTTGAATATTCTGCAGATGGTAGCTCATGGCAAGAGTTGGATCGCTTGACTGGTGAACAAACAAAAGAAATCGAAACTCCAATTTCAGCTCGCTACGTTCGTGTTCGCAATACTAAGAACATCAACCTATGGTGGCGTATCGCTGACTTCTCAGTTGAAACACGTGCAGGCAATAGCGAATTGACTGATACAAACGTTGAGAGCTTGAAGTCAACTCCAGTTTATGACAGCCTAGGCCGTTATGACCTTCAAATTCCAAGCGGAACTAAGCTTCCAGCTAATAGCTACTTGGGTATGAAACTTGATCGTCTTCACCAAGCTGAAAGCATTCAAGCACTTGGTACAGAAAATCCATCTCTCAATTTGGAATACTCTCCAAATGCTCAAGAATGGTATCCAGCTGATCAAGTGACAGATAAGTCCTTGGTACGTTATGTTCGTTTGGTTAATAAGACTGACCAAGAACAAGCAGTGACAGCAACTTCTCTACTTGTTCAGACAAAAGAAGTTCAGCCAACCACACTTGATTCTACATCAATGGGAATCCACCAAACATACGGTAGAAACGACGTTCGTAAGATCAAGAACTTGGATCAGTTGTTTGACGGTGTCTACAATAACTTTGTAGAGTTCTCAGACTATGCTCGTAAAGACGGTCATATTACCTTGAAACTTGGTAGCGAACGTGATATTAAGAAGATTAGAGCTTACATCCAAGACGGCACTCAAAACTATCTCCGTGATGGTAAGATTCAAGTCAGTCAAGATGGCAAGACTTGGACGGATGTTGTGACAGTTGGTGACGGCCTTGCTAATGAAACACGTGATGACTCCTTGACAGATGGCTGGACACATGATTCTAAGATGCCAGGAAATCGCTATATCGAGGGTGAACTTTCAAGCCCAGTTAAAGCTAACTATCTCCGTGTTCTATTTACAGCAGACTATGATGCTCGTTTTGTAGGATTCACTGAGTTGGTGATCAATGATGGCGAATTCGTGAAACCAATCAATGACCCAACTGTAGAAGGAAACAGTGGTGAAAGCCAAGGCAACCTTTACACTAACCTCGTGGATGGTAAAGTATTGACAAGCTACAAGGCTGAGAAAGAACAAGGTGAGCTTGTCTACCACTTGTCAGAACCAACAGACGCAAACCATATTCGCCTTGTTTCAAGTCTTCCACAAGGAGTGAAAGCGCGTGTGCTTGCTCGTACTCTTAAAGAAGATAAAAAAGATGCTTGGACAGATCTAGGAGCAATTACCTCAAGCTTCCAAACATTTGCAGTGAGAGAAAAAGCGCCATTGTTAGATGTCAAAGTTGTTTGGGAAGGTGGCAAACCTGAGTTTTACGAAATGACGACCTTCCACCAAGAGCTTCCAGAAGAACCAGAGAAACCAGCTTTAACTACAAGCAAGGGTGATGAAGCAGCACCAGTAGTAGAAGTCCCAGAATTTACTGGTGGCGTAAATGGTGTTGAAGCAGCTGTTCATGAAGTTCCAGAATACACTGAAGCTATTGGCACAGCAGGTGATGAAGCAGCACCAGTAGTAGAAGTTCCAGAATTCACAGGCGGCGTAAATGGTGTCGAAGCAGCTATCCATGAAGTACCAGAGTATACTGAAGCTACGGTAGAAGCAGACAAGATTCCAGCACCAGTAGTAGAAGTCCCAGAATTCGCAGGTGGCGTCAATGGAGCAGAAGCAGCTGTCCACGAAGTCCCAGAATATACTGGTGGTGTGAATGGTGTTGAAGCGGCTGTCCATGAAGTCCCAGAGTTCACTGGTCACGTAAATGGATCAGAAGGAACTACTCACGAAGTTCCAGAATTTACTGGAAGTGTGAATGGTTCAGCTCCAACTACACGTGAAACTCCAGCATACACAGATGAGCAGTCTCTTGTAGCTCTTGCTATGTCACAAGATAAGACCTACCAAGCATCTGCAAGTCATCCATACAAGCTCCCAGAGACAGGTACTAAAGAAAATGCCGGCCTTGCAGCCGTTGGTGTTGTAGGTGCACTTCTTGGTATGTTTGCTATGGGAAAG
>NZ_KV795009.1:242860-264871 GCF_001808865.1 Streptococcus sp. HMSC061D10
TGGTATGTTTGCTATGGGAAAGAAAAAAGACGACGAATAAGATGATGTAAAAGCATCTAATACTCAATGAAAATCAAAGAGCAAACTAGGAAAAGCCGCAGGCTGCTCAAAACACTGTTTTGAGGTTGTGGATAAAACTGACGAAGTCAGTAACATATATACGGCAAGGCGACGTTGACGCGGTTTGAATTTGATTTTCGAAGAGTATAAGTCATAGAGATTGGATCAAGAGACTAATCTCGAATATAAAAAGCGGACAAAACTAGTTTTCTGATAAACAGAATCTGGTCTTGTTCGCTTTTTCTTAAAGTGAGGAAGCTGATGGTCACTGAAGTTCCTTGGATAAAACATTTCGAACTCCTAATGAAGTCCTTAAGTCACAAGCCAATTTCTACCATTTAGGATGTTTTGATGACAATTTAAGAAAGAGCAATCTTTTCCTAGAAATAAATGCTAAACTATGATTGTTCCTAAACATGATTTAGTAGATCGATGGTCTGGTTCAACCCTAAAAGAATAGAGCTGATCTTACAAGTTAATCAGAAGAGTATTATTGGATTGGATTTAGAGATAGCTAGTAGAAAAAAGTAAATCTGAAATTTGATGTTCTCTTGTGAGCAAGACTAAGAAGTTATTCTATTCATTTATTGGTAGAAAGCTTTGGGGAGTATCTATGAAATTTAATAAATATGCCTATCCCTTAGCGCAAGCCTGCTTGGGTTTGTATTTATTCGCTAATGGAGGTAGTTTGATCAATTTAGATATTGGAGTCATCCTTGTGTTATTATCCCTGATTAAGGGAGTAGAAATCTATAAAGAGGAAAGAAAACACAGATGAGCATCGTTAGTAACTAGAGATGCTGGAGTTCAGGAAAGAAGAGGTAGTGGTTTGCAAAAGTTGAAAAATAGTTTAAAATTTGTAGGAATGATCTTACTGATTATAAATGTAAATACATTTCCCATGAGAATGCTGGCTCTCGAAGATTCTAGTTCTCTGTCCTTAAAGTGGACGACTAGTATTGGGTATTTGGTACTGGCTACCTTCTTGCTAGTTGCTGTTTGGAGACAGTATAAAAAGAAAGTTCCAGACCAGCAGAAGACTCTTAAATTTACCTGGAAGGATTTTGGAATAGCCCTTTTATTTTATGTGGCTACTCGACTAGTAGCGATTGTAGGTACCCTCCTGATCCAAATGGTTACTGGAAATCCAACATCCGCTAACGATGCTGCCTTGCTGGCTACAAGCGAGCAGGTTACTCGTGTTTTTCCTCTGTTTTTCATCGCCTTTCATTTTGCAATTGGTATATTTGCTCCAATCATGGAAGAATTAGTATTTAGAGGATTCTTCAGCCACTATTTTTTTAAAGAAGATCAAAAATGGTTGAAATTGCTAATAAGTTCTGCGATTTTTGGCTATCTGCATATGTTTTATCCGATAGAGTTTGTAACATATTTTTTACTGGGAGTGATATTTTACTTAGCCTATGCTCGTAGAGGGAATATCCTTGATTCCATAGCTGTTCATTTGCTAAATAACGGAGTTCTAGTACTGGTATCTATTTTAAACTATCTATTTTTAGTTTTTAGCTAATACTCTTCGAAAATCTCTTCAAACCACGTCAGCTTCGCCTTGCCGTATATTTGTTACTGACTTCGTCAGTTCTATCCACACCTCAAAACAGTGTTTTGAGCAACCTGCGGCTAGCTTCCTAGTTTGCTCTTTGATTTTCAGAGTATAAAATATATTCAAAAAATGATTGGTTTAAAGGCTGATCATTTTTCTGTTGCAAAGATCAACTTTTGCTGATAAATGCTGAAGATAGCAATAAAAAACCAGCGATTCAATCACTGGCTGTTAGATCGTTCTTTTAGGAAGCTCCATTAGTAGTAGATGTTTTTGTATCTGTTGTTTGAGTGCTAGATGAAGGAACAGTCGGTTGTTCTTGTTTACTGCTAGTCTCTTCTTTCTTGCTTTCTTCACTGCTACTAGATTGACTTGTTGTTTCTTCTTGTGTGTTTTCTTTTGTAGAAGTATTATCCTTGTTTGGAGTAGTGTTCTCTTGAGGGGATTCCTTTTGAATCTCTTTTATGACAGTTGTCTGGGTTGTCGTAGTTTCTTTTTTAGAGTTATTATTGTTGTTGTTATTCATAGCATTCATAATGGTGATGCTTGCAGTAATCAGCCCCAGAATACTACCGATAGTAGCAATCGTTTTTTGAAAAACAGTAAATCCTTTTTTGATGTGTTCCGTTTTAGGTTTTGATGTTCTACGATAATTAGACATAATATCTCTCCTTTACTAAAAATCATTATACCGAAAATCTTTAAAAAAAACTTAAATGAACCTGAATTGCCTTTCTTGTCGCCTGAACTGTTTCGTGATACAATAGAAGGAGTGATTTTAGAAAGCGTGAGAAACCATGATTTACTTTGATAATTCGGCAACGACCAAGCCATACCCTGAAGCCTTAGAGACTTATATGCAGGTTGCTTCAAAGATTATAGGAAATCCTTCAAGTCTCCATCGTTTGGGAGACCAATCTAGCAGAATTTTAGAAGCTTCTCGACAGCAGATTGCAGATTTGATTGGCAAGAAAAGCGAAGAAATTTTCTTTACATCTGGTGGTACTGAAGGTGATAACTGGGTTATCAAAGGGGTTGCATTTGAAAAAGCGCAATTTGGTAAACACATTATTGTGTCAGCTATTGAGCACCCAGCAGTCAAGGAGTCAGCTCTCTGGCTTAAGACTCAAGGTTTTGAAGTGGATTTTGCACCTGTAGATGAAAAGGGATTTGTAGATGTAGCTGCTTTAGCAGGCCTACTTCGTCCTGATACAACTCTTGTTTCTGTTATGGCTGTCAACAATGAAATCGGCTCCATCCAGCCCATCCAAGCTATTTCAGAACTTTTGGCAGATAAGCCAACTATTTCTTTCCATGTAGATGCTGTTCAGGCCTTGGCCAAGATTCCGACAGAAAAGTATTTGACAGATCGAGTGGATTTTGCGACCTTCTCCAGTCATAAGTTCCATGGAGTTCGTGGTGTTGGCTTTGTCTATATCAAGTCTGGTAAGAAAATTACACCGCTTTTAACTGGTGGTGGCCAAGAGCGCGATTATCGTTCAACAACTGAGAATGTAGCAGGGATTGCAGCGACAGCCAAGGCCCTACGTTTGGCTATGGAGAGATTAGACTTGTTTACTAGTAAAACGAGTCAGATGAAATCGGTAATTCGCCAAGCTCTACTTGAATATCCAGATATTTTTGTCTTTTCAGATGAGGAAGACTTTGCTCCTCATATTCTGACCTTTGGGATTAAGGGAGTTCGTGGGGAAGTCATTGTTCATGCCTTTGAAGACTATGATATTTTCATCTCTACAACCTCTGCTTGTTCGTCCAAGGCTGGAAAACCTGCTGGTACCCTGATTGCCATGGGCATTGAAAAGGATAAGGCCCAGTCAGCAGTTCGTCTCAGTCTAGACCTAGAAAATGATATGAGTCAAGTTGAGCAATTTTTGACTAAACTAAAATTAATCTACAATCAAACTAAAAAAGTAAGATAGGAGCATTCATGCAGTATTCAGAAATTATGATTCGCTACGGAGAGTTGTCAACCAAGGGTAAAAACCGTATGCGTTTCATCAATAAACTACGTAATAATATCTCAGACGTTTTATCCATCTATCCTCAAGTTAAAGTGACAGCAGACCGCGATCGTGCCCATGCTTATCTGAATGGGGCAGATTATGAACCGGTGGCAGAGTCACTCAAGCAAGTTTTCGGGATTCAAAACTTTTCTCCAGTATATAAGGTTGAAAAATCCGTAGAAGTTCTTAAGTCTGCCGTGCAAGAAATTATGAAGGACATCTACAAGGAAGGGATGACCTTTAAAATCTCAAGTAAGCGTAGCGACCACAACTTTGAGCTAGATAGCCGGGAACTCAATCAAACGCTTGGTGGAGCAGTTTTTGAAGCTATTCCAAACGTTCAAGTCCAAATGAAAAATCCTGATATCAATCTGCAAGTGGAGATTCGTGAAGAAGCAGCCTACCTTTCATATGAAAACATTCGTGGTGCAGGTGGCTTGCCAGTTGGAACTTCTGGTAAAGGTATGCTCATGTTGTCAGGTGGGATTGACTCACCTGTTGCTGGTTATCTAGCTCTAAAACGTGGAGTGGATATCGAGGCTGTTCACTTTGCTAGCCCTCCATACACAAGTCCAGGTGCCCTCAAGAAAGCGCAAGATTTGACCCGTAAATTGACCAAATTTGGTGGGAATATCCAGTTTATCGAAGTGCCATTCACGGAGATTCAAGAGGAAATCAAGGCTAAGGCTCCAGAAGCTTATCTTATGACACTGACTCGTCGCTTTATGATGCGAATTACAGACCGTATCCGTGAAGTGAGAAATGGTTTGGTCATCATCAATGGTGAAAGTCTTGGTCAGGTGGCAAGCCAAACCCTGGAGAGTATGCAGGCTATCAATGCGGTGACCAATACACCAATTATCCGTCCAGTTGTAACTATGGATAAGTTGGAAATCATTGATATTGCTCAGGAAATTGATACCTTTGAAATTTCCATCCAACCCTTTGAAGACTGCTGTACCATTTTTGCTCCTGATCGTCCGAAGACAAATCCAAAGATTAAGAATGCTGAGCAGTATGAAGCACGAATGGATGTCGAAGGTTTGGTTGAACGTGCAGTAGCAGGAATTATGATTACTGAAATTACGCCTCAAGCTGAGAAGGATGCAGTCGATGAGCTAATTGATGACCTCCTTTAATCAGAAAATCCAGAGGAAAAGATAAAATAAGTAAAAAAAGTTAGTTTATTGTCCTAAATTTGGACGGAAACTGACTTTTTTTCTATTTTTGTGCTATAATAAGATAAAATTTTGAATATAGAGAGTTTTCTGACAATGAATCAATCCTACTTTTACCTGAAAATGCGAGAGCATAAATTAGTGGTTCCCTACACAGGTAAGGAGCGTCGCGTACGTGTTCTCCTCCCCAAAAACTATGATAAAGATACGGATAGAAGCTACCCAGTTGTGTATTTTCACGATGGACAAAATGTCTTTTATAGTAAGGAATCTTACGTTGGACATTCATGGAAGATTATCCCAGCCATCAAGCGAAATCCAGATATCAGCCGTATGATTGTTGTGGCTATTGACAATGATGGACTTGGACGGATGAATGAGTATGCAGCATGGAAATTCCAAGAGTCCAACATTCCTGGCCAACAATTTGGTGGTAAGGGAGTCGAGTACGCTGAGTTTGTCATGGAAGTGGTCAAACCCTTTATTGACGAAAACTATCGGACAAAGTCGGATCGCAAGCACACTGCTATGGTTGGGTCTTCTCTAGGCGGCAATATTACCCAGTTTATTGGCTTGGAGTATCAGGATCAAATTGGATGTTTGGGAGTTTTCTCATCAGCTAACTGGCTTCACCAAGAGGCCTTTGATCGCTATATCGAGCGAAAAAAACTCTTGCCTGACCAGCGTGTCTTTATCTATGTTGGTACGGAAGAAGCAGACGACACAGACAAGACCCTCATGGCTGGCAATATTAAGCAGGCCTATATCGACTCTTCCCTTCGCTATTATCATGATTTGATAGCAGGAGGAGTTCAGTTGGAAAATCTCTCTCTCAAGGTTCAGGCTGGAGCCATTCACCATGAAGTGCCATGGTCAGAAAATCTCCCAGCTTGCCTACGCTTTTTTGCAGAAAATTGGTAACTAGTATAAAGGAGACAGGATATGAATATTGAACATCTTAGCCACTGGAGTGGTCATCTTAACCGTGAAATGTATGTTAATCGTTACGGACACGCAGGTATCCCAGTTGTTGTCTTTGCTTCCTCAGGTGGTAGCCACAATGAATACTATGATTTTGGCATGATTGATGCTTGTTCATCCTTCATCGAAGAAGGCCGTGTTCAGTTCTTTACACTGTCAAGTGTCGATAGTGAGAGTTGGCTAGCAACATGGAAAAATGGTCATGACCAAGCTGAAATGCACCGTGCTTATGAGCGATACGTTATTGAAGAAGCCATTCCTTTTATCAAGCACAAGACAGGCTGGTTCGACGGCATGATGACGACAGGCTGCTCTATGGGAGCCTATCATGCCCTCAACTTTTTCCTGCAGCATCCAGATGTCTTTACCAAGGTTATCGCCCTCAGTGGTGTCTATGACGCACGCTTCTTTGTAGGGGACTACTATAATGATGATGCTATCTATCAAAATTCACCAGTAGACTATATCTGGAATCAAAATGATGGTTGGTTTATTGACCGTTACCGTCAGGCTGAGATTGTGATTTGTACTGGCTTAGGTGCTTGGGAGCATGATGGCCTGCCTTCTTACTACAAGTTAAAAGAAGCCTTTGACCAAAAACAAATTCCTGCCTGGTTTGCAGAATGGGGACATGATGTTGCCCATGATTGGGATTGGTGGCGCAAACAAATGCCATATTTCCTCGGTCACATGAGTCTATAAAAGGAGTAGCTTATGAATTATCTTGTAATTTCACCCTATTACCCACAAAATTTCCAACAGTTTAGTATTGAGCTAGCCAATAAAGGAATCACCGTTCTAGGGATTGGGCAAGAACCCTATGAACAACTAGATGAGCCATTGCGCAATAGCTTGACTGAGTATTTCCGTGTTGATAATCTTGAAAATATTGATGAAGTTAAACGTGCAGTTGCCTTTCTCTTTTATAAGCATGGTCCAATTGACCGCATCGAATCTCACAATGAATACTGGCTAGAGTTGGATGCTGCTCTTCGTGAACAATTTAATGTCTTTGGTGCCAAACCAGACGACCTCAAAAAGACCAAGTTCAAGTCTGAAATGAAGAAACTCTTCAAAAAAGCTGGAGTTCCAGTGGTTCCAGGTGCTGTCATTGAAACAGATGCAGATGTTGACAAAGCTGTGAAAGAAATTGGCCTTCCTATGATTGCCAAACCTGACAATGGAGTGGGAGCGGCAGCAACCTTCAAGCTTGAAACAGAAGAGGATATCCATCATTTCAAGGCAGAGTGGGACCATTCAACCGTTTATTTCTTTGAAAAATTTGTCACCTCTAGTGAAATCTGTACCTTTGATGGTTTGGTAGATAGAGATGGAAATATCGTCTTTTCTACGACCTTTGACTATGCCCATACACCCCTTGATCTCATGATTTACAAGATGGACAATTCTTATTATGTTCTTAAAGATATGGATCCAAAATTGCGCAAGTATGGTGAGGCAATCGTTAAAGAATTTGGCATGAAAGAACGTTTCTTCCATATCGAGTTCTTCCGTGAAGGTGATGATTATATTTCCATTGAGTACAATAACCGTCCAGCGGGTGGATTCACCATTGATGTTTATAACTATGCCCATTCTTTTGATTTGTACAAGGGCTATGCAGCGATCGTTGCGGGTGAACCATTCCCTGCTTCACAATTCGAGCCCCTGTACTGCTTGGCGACATCACGTCGTGCCAACGCCAACTATGTTTATTCAGAAGAAGACTTGCTCGCCAAATACGGTCAGCAATTTAAGGTTAAGAAAATCATGCCTGCAGCCTTTGCTGAATTGCAAGGAGACTTTCTCTATATGCTAACGACACCAAGTCGTGAAGAAATGGATCAGATGATTAAGGACTTTGGTCAGCGTCAAGAATAATCAAAATTTTGACTTAACAAACTCTCTTTGTTAGGTCTTTTTTGTAGACTTGAAATAAAAGCGTTTTCCCACAGGATTCTTTTAGAAAATCTGTTGCTAAAAGGCTTAAAAATTGATAGAATAGGGATTGTCTAAAAAATATTAAGGAGAATCTATCAATGGATTTCGCATGGGCAGTCAAATATGCCACTGAATTTTTGGGAACAGCCATCTTGATCATCTTGGGAAATGGTGCAGTTGCCAACGTTGAACTTAAAGGTACGAAAGGTCACCAAAGTGGCTGGCTCGTTATCGCTGTTGGTTACGGTATGGGGGTTATGATCCCTGCCTTGATGTTTGGTAATGTTTCTGGTAATCACATCAACCCAGCCTTCACTCTTGGTCTAGCAGTTAGCGGACTCTTCCCTTGGGCTCAAGTTGCACCTTACATCATTATGCAGGTTTTGGGAGCAATCTTCGGACAAGCATTAGTTGTTGCAACACACCGCCCATACTACTTGCAAACTGAAAAAGCAAACAACATTTTGGGATCTTTCTCAACTATTTCAAGTTTGGACCACGGTACAAAAGAATCACGCTTTGCAGCAACAGTTAACGGTTTTATCAATGAGTTTGTTGGTTCATTCGTTCTTTTCTTTGCAGCTCTTGGATTGACAAAGAACTTCTTCGGAGCTGAAGTTCTTCAATACATGAAGCAAATGGCAACTCAAGCAGGTCAAACTGTTGACTTCTCTGATTTGGCCATTAAAGCTCAAGTAGCGCCTCATACAGCATCAGGACTTGCTGTTGGTCACTTGGCACTTGGTTTCCTAGTAATGGCTTTGGTTACTTCACTTGGAGGACCTACAGGACCTGGTTTGAACCCAGCTCGTGACTTTGGACCACGTCTCCTTCATGCCTTCCTTCCAAAATCAATCCTTGGTCAACACAAGGGTGATTCAAAATGGTGGTATGCTTGGGTACCAGTAGTTGCACCGATTGCAGCTGGTATTGCAGCAGTAGCACTTTTCAAATTACTTTACCTATAATCACTCAAAACTGGGAAACCCCAGTTTTTTCTTGTATACAAAAGTCGAGTTTTTAGATAGAGATTCTTATACTCAATGAAAATCAAAGAGCAAACTAGGAAAAGCCGCAGGCTGCTCAAAGCATTGCTTTGAGGTTGTAGATAAGACTGACGAAGTCAGTCACATATATAATCTAAGACGAAGCTGACGTGGTTTGAAGAGATTTTTGAAGAGTATTAAATCGTCAGATTTTTTTCATTTTAATACTAAAGGTGAAAATGTGGCGAAAATATGGTAAAATAGAGTATTAAGTAATCGTTGAAAAAGGAAGATTATGCGTAAAGAAATTGCACCCGAATTATATAATTACAATAAATTCCCTGGTCCCGAATTTCAACTGACTGGAAACAGAGTGGAAGCTGAAGATTTTGTTTTTACTCTAGTTGAAAATAGCAAGGATGCTTTTGATGCAACAGCTTTTACTCAACGCTTTTCAGAAGTACTAACCAAGTTTGATTATATTGTTGGAGACTGGAGTAATGAGCAGTTACGCTTACGGGGATTTTATAAGAATGAACGAGCTGAAGAGTCTTTAGAAAAAATTAGTCGCTTGCAAGACTACCTACTAGAGTATTGTAGCTATGGTTGTGCCTATTTTGTTTTAGAAAATGAAGTTCCTAAACGAGCACCATTTGACCAAAAGATGCGCAAAAAAGAGGAAGAAAAGGACTCTCGCAAAGGGAAAAAGACTTCTCAAAGTAAGAAAAAAAATCATACGGATAAGAGAAATAGACGCCGTTCAAAAGACCAAAAATCTCAGAAAGAAGACAAGGTGCAACGTCATTTTGTCATCCGTAAGAAGGACTAGAAAGTAAGGAGAAAAGATGAAACCGTCGATTTATAGTTTAACACGTCAAGGAATGCAAGAGTGGGTCTTGGAGCAAGGAGAAAAGAAATTCCGTGCTGATCAAATCTGGGAATGGCTTTACCGTAAACGTGTTCAATCATTTGAAGAAATGACCAACTTGTCTAAGGATTTGATTGCCAAACTCAATGAGCAGTTTGTGGTAAATCCTTTGAAACAACGCATTGTGCAAGAGTCAGCCGATGGTACTGTCAAGTACCTCTTTGAGTTGCCTGATGGTATGCTAATTGAGACAGTGCTTATGCGTCAGCACTATGGTTTGTCAGTCTGTGTAACCACTCAGGTAGGCTGCAATATTGGTTGTACCTTCTGTGCATCAGGCTTGATCAAGAAGCAACGTGACCTCAATAACGGAGAAATTGTTGCCCAAATTATGTTGGTTCAAAAGTATTTTGACGAACGTGGACAAGATGAACGTGTTAGTCATATCGTTGTTATGGGGATTGGAGAACCATTTGATAACTACAATAATGTCTTGAACTTCATCCGTACTATCAATGATGATAAGGGAATGGCTATCGGCGCTCGTCATATTACAGTATCAACTTCTGGTTTGGCTCACAAGATTCGTGATTTTGCCAATGAAGGCGTACAGGTCAACCTTGCTGTCTCACTTCATGCGCCAAACAATGAACTGCGCTCAAGCATCATGAAGATCAACCGTGCCTTTCCGATTGAAAAACTCTTTGCAGCTATCGAGTATTACATCGAAACAACTAACCGCCGTGTGACTTTTGAGTATATCATGCTAAATGAAGTTAACGACGGAGTGGAGCAGGCACTCGAGTTGGCAGAATTGCTCAAAAATATCAAGAAATTGTCATATGTCAACTTGATTCCTTACAACCCAGTTAGTGAACATGACCAGTATAGCCGTAGTCCCAAAGAGCGTGTGATGGCTTTCTATGATACACTCAAGAAAAAAGGTGTCAACTGTGTCGTTCGTCAAGAACATGGTACAGATATCGATGCGGCTTGTGGACAATTGCGTTCAAATACCATGAAGCGTGATCGTCAAAAAGCAGTAGCAGAAGTAAATCCATAAGATGAGTCGAAAAACATTACTAAGCTTAGGAGTGATTCTATACAGTCTTTGTATTGTCTGTTTTTGTTTTACTCCCCAGCCTCAACTTCCTACAGGAGTGGAAACTCCAGGTATTCAAACTTTTGGACGCCTGGTTTTTCTTTTGACGCCTTTAAACTCCCTTTGGAAACTGGGTGAAGTAACAAGTCTTTTTCAGTTATTTTGGATTTTTTTGCAAAACGCCTTAAATATCCTTTTACTTTTCCCACTGATTTTCCAACTTCTCTATCTTATGCCAGGTCTAAGAAATACTAAGAAAGTGATTTTGTTCAGTTTTCTATTGAGTCTAGGAATCGAATGTACACAGTTAGTTCTTGACTTTTTCTTTGATTTTAATCGGGTCTTTGAGATTGATGATTTGTGGACCAATACCTTGGGTGGCTATCTAGCTTGGCTTCTCTATAAACTATTACATAAAAACAAGA
The DNA here is from genome assembly GCF_001808865.1 of Streptococcus sp. HMSC061D10. Lineage (NCBI taxonomy): Bacteria > Bacillati > Bacillota > Bacilli > Lactobacillales > Streptococcaceae > Streptococcus > Streptococcus sp. HMSC061D10. Next base: position 253,990 of record NZ_KV795009.1, read on the forward strand.
TAAGGAATTAGAATGAGTATCTTAGAAGTAAAAAATTTAAGTCACGGTTTTGGTGACCGTGCAATTTTTGAAGATGTATCTTTTCGCCTCCTCAAAGGTGAACATATCGGCTTAGTTGGTGCCAATGGTGAAGGAAAATCAACCTTCATGAGCATCGTAACTGGTAAAATGTTACCTGATGAAGGTAAGGTGGAATGGTCTAAATATGTGACAGCTGGCTACCTAGATCAGCATGCTGTGCTTAAAGAAGGCCAAACTGTGCGTGATGTTCTTCGTACAGCTTTTGACGAATTATTTAAAGCCGAAGCACGTATCAATGAACTCTATATGGAAATGGCAGAAGAGGGCGCTGATATTGATGCATTGATGGAAGAAGTTGGAGAACTCCAAGACCGTTTGGAAAGTCGTGATTTCTATACCTTAGATGCTAAGATCGATGAGGTAGCGCGTGCCCTTGGTGTCATGGATTTTGGGATGGATACGGATGTAACAGCCTTGTCAGGTGGACAAAGAACCAAGGTACTTTTGGCCAAACTCCTTCTTGAAAAACCTGATATCTTGCTTCTTGACGAGCCAACTAACTACCTCGATGCCGAACATATCGACTGGCTTAAACGCTATCTTCAGAACTATGAAAATGCTTTCGTACTCATTTCGCACGATATTCCTTTCCTCAACGACGTTATCAATATCGTCTATCATGTAGAAAATCAGCAGTTGACTCGCTACTCTGGAGACTATTACCAGTTCCAAGAAGTCTATGCCATGAAGAAATCACAACTGGAAGCAGCCTATGAACGTCAACAGAAAGAAATTGCGGATCTCAAGGACTTTGTAGCTCGAAACAAAGCTCGTGTTGCAACACGAAACATGGCCATGTCTCGCCAGAAGAAATTGGATAAGATGGACATTATTGAGCTCCAAAGTGAGAAACCAAAGCCATCCTTTGAATTTAAATCTGCACGTACACCTGGACGCTTTATCTTCCAAGCTAAGGACTTGCAGATTGGCTACGATCGTCCCCTTACTAAACCCTTAAACCTCACCTTTGAGCGCAATCAAAAGGTTGCTATCATCGGTGCCAACGGTATAGGGAAAACAACCCTCTTGAAGAGTCTTTTGGGAATTATCCCACCAATCGCTGGTGAAGTAGAACGTGGTGATTATCTAGAACTCGGCTACTTTGAACAAGAAGTGGAAGGTGGCAATCGTCAGACACCCCTGGAAGCAGTTTGGAATGCCTTTCCAGCGCTTAACCAAGCAGAAGTTCGTGCAGCCCTTGCTCGTTGTGGTCTGACGACTAAACATATCGAGAGTCAAATCCAAGTATTGTCAGGTGGAGAACAAGCCAAGGTTCGTTTCTGTCTCTTGATGAATCGAGAGAATAACGTCCTTGTACTTGACGAACCTACCAACCACTTGGATGTGGATGCCAAGGATGAACTCAAACGTGCTCTGAAAGAATACAAGGGTTCTATCCTTATGGTTTGCCACGAACCAGACTTCTACGAAGGCTGGATGGACCAGATCTGGGATTTCAATGAGTTGACATAAAAAGAGAATTCCGTAAAACTAGAATAGTAAAAAGCCAAGTCTGTGTGACTTGGCTTTTTGGCTAGTAATTCAAATAGGTTTCAATATCAGATTTTTGGATTTCTTTCCCGTAGTGACAAATCGGGCAAGAAACGAAATAAGTTTTTCCGTAAGGAAAGAGTGGAATCCAGTAAAGGGTAAACTTACGTCCAGTTTCTGAAATTTCCCAAGTTTCGGTGTTGTTACAGTGACCACACTCGATAGTGGTTTGAGTATGTCCTAAGACCTTTTGGTAACCTTTCGAACCCCAGAATAAAATCATTGTCTCATCTCCTTATTTGGGGATTATCCTATTTTTTACTGAAATCGTAGTCCTTAACAATTTCAATGCTGTCAATAGTGATAGCAGTAGTTGGTTTGTCTTTTTCGTCTTTTTCAGCCTTGGCAATCTTGTCCACAACATCCATACCGTCGATGACTTGACCAAAGACAGGGTGCTTACCGTCTAGACTAGGATTTCCACCTTCTTTGTAGGCTTCGATAATTTTCTTTGGATAGCTTCTTGAAGGGAGTTTGGCAGAAATATCCGTCGTATTTTGGTTGATGAAGAACTGGCTGCCGTTTGAATTTGGTTGACCAGTATTGGCCATAGAGAGAGAACCACGAATGTTATAGAGGTAAGGAGAGATTTCGCTCTTGAAACCAGTTCCCTGGTCTTTAGTCTTGTCCTTATCATGCCAGATGGATTCACCACCAGTACCATCCCCTTTTGGATCACCAGTCTGGACCATGAAGCCATCGATCACTCGGTGGAAGGTAACGCCATTGTAGTAGCCTTCTTTTGCGTGAGTTAGGAAATTTTCAACCGCAAGTGGAGCTAGCTTTGGAAAGAGTTTGATGCGGATATCTCCTTGACTGGTGTGGAGAATGACTTCAGCTTCGTCTTCAGCAACTTCCTTAGAGAGTTGTGGAAAGTTAGCATTCTCATTTGTCAAGGCGTCTTTGAGATCCTTGGCCGATTGGGCAGCTGCTTTGGAACTTTCTTCAGCAGCCAAGCTAGAATCTACATAGTCATCCCCTCGGAGACTACGTTGGATACTGCTACATCCAGCAAGGGCAAAAGTTGAGATTAATAGAAGTGTTGCTATTTTTTTCATGGGAATCCTTTCAAAAATCATTTCTACCATTGTACCCTAATTGAAAGTGGATTTCAAATATTCAATTGTGATCATTCCGATAGTACATACAATTTTATGGCCTTACTTACCCCATTTTGATCATTAGAATCTGTTACTTTATTTGCACAGACTTTAACATCTGTAGGAGCATTTCCCATTGCAACACCAAGTCCAGCGGTCTCTATCATTGGAATATCGTTATAATTATCTCCAATACTCATAATTTCAGTGAGTGATAGTTGATAATAGTTGGCTAATTCTAACAGAGCTTGTTTTTTTGAGACTTGATTATGTGTGACTTCAAGATAGTTATCCTTCGAGAGGTAAAAGTCAGTTTGAGGGAAATCCATGGTTGCTAATGTCTCTTTAAGTTTCTGGATAGTAGCTGCGTTATCTATTAGTAAAAGTTTATGAATAAGATTCTTTTCTTCCTGAAGAAAATCTGCTAGTGAAGTAACTTTGGGGCTCTCTCCAGTAATCTGTGCTTCAATTTCTACCCATTTATCTAAAGCATTTACGTACCAATTTTTTCCAGAATAAACATTAATTGAAACTGTCGGAAATTCTTTTGTTAAAAAATCATGTAGTAAGAGTAATTCCTTTTTATTAATAGTATGCTGACTCAGAATTTTATCTCCTGTACTAATGAGAGCACCATTATAACTTGCAATTGGAAAACTTGTAATCCCCAGTTCTTCCGAAATGGGAGCTATACCAAGAGGAGAGCGAGCAGAAGCTAGAACAAAAGGAATTTCACTTTGTTTCAAAAGTGGCATAAGCTCTAGTAAACGAGAGTCTAATTGGTGATTTTGGTCTAAAATGGTACCATCGATATCACTCATGATTAACTTTATTACCGACATATGTTTCTCCTTGTTAAAATAGAATAGTTGTTTTGCCATCTAAAGACTGTTGAATTTCCAGGTCGGGTTCTTTGTCTGTAATCCAATAATCAAAATCAGTAAGTTCGGAAAGAATATAATGAGAGTGTTTGTTTATCTTGCTGGTTTCAGCTAACAAGACGCGAATTTTACTGGTTTTAAATGCTCTTTTTTTCATTAGAACATCTTCTTGATCTTCAAAACTAACTTGTCCGTCTGAAAGACTAGCTGCACCAAAAAATGCTAAGTCAAATTTAATTCTATTCAAAGATTCGGATTCTTCTAATGAGTAATAGAAACGATTCTTTTTATGAAATCGTCCACCGATAATGTGAAAATCAACATTTTCATTTTCTCCTAAGACCAGTGCATTATCCAATGAATGGCTGAAAATAGTAACTTTTTTATCTGTTATTTTTGCTAACTCAAGTACAGTTGTTGAAACATCATAGAAAATTAATTGTGAATCAGAAATAAGTTGGGTAGCTAAATGAGCAATTTTCTCTTTTTCTTTGGAAGACTGTCCTGCTCGACCTTTATAACCAAGAATCCTTTGCTTTTGGATTGGCAATAAACCTCCATGAGTTCTTTTTGCTCGTTTCTCCTTTGCGAGAATAGCAAAATCTCTCCGGATGGTATCTTTGGAAACATGGAAATGGTCAACCATTTCTTTTGCTGACAGACTTCCTCTATCCTCTAAAAGTTTAATGATTTCTTCTAATCGTTGTTCTTGGTACATATGAATTCCCTCTTTTAATACTAATATACCTCTTTCGTAAGTGATTGTCAATAATTGTAATGTTTTATAAGTGTTTTAAATGATTTACAAAAAAATCAACCTGACTTGGTTGATTAAAGATTCTTCTTTGGATGGCGGTCAATGATTGCCTGATGGTCCTTGAGAGCCTGTTCTCCTTTTGGAGTTAGTTTATAACCGCGAATCGAAAAGAGACTAGCTAATTCGTCTTCTGAAAAATGGTCATGAAGGGCTTGATTCAAGTCGGCAGCCTTCATTTTAGAAAGTCCAGTAACTCCCTTCTTCTTCAGGATATTCTTTTTCATGGTGCTATTTAGATGGTCAAGTGAGTCAAAGGCGGTTTCGATAATAGCATATCCTTTTTCAACAAGCTTTTCTAAATGCTTTGGTGCGTCAATGCCATAAGAATTACTATATTTTAAAAGAGTATATTTTCTAAGGATTTATTCTTTCGGCTTCAATTTCTAATTAATCAATGAACTTAATGCTAGGTCTCGAAAAGAATTATGCTTCCTCTTTCTGTCTGAGTTCAAAGAGGTCTTCTACTTTCAGATTAAAAACTTGAGCAATTTTAAGAGCCATTTCCAGTGAAGGATTGTAACGGTTATTTTCCAAGTGAAGAATTGTCTCGCGTCGCATGCCGATGAGGTCGGCTAACTCCTGCTGGGTCATGCCTGTGGACTCACGGACAGATTTGAGATTAGTAATAATATTACTTTCTTTGGCCATGCTTATCCTCTCCGTTCCAAGATAAGATAGACAACCGCAAAGATGAAAATCAAGGCAGCTATGCTAATAAAGATCTGGCCCATGTAAAGAGTGAGAGACCCTATATACCCAATGATAACTGCTAGGATCATCAGTGCGCCTAGTATAAAAACAAACATCAAGCTAGCTGCCTTGGCTAAATTAGCATAAAAGCGTTCGTCCGGAGTTTCCTTGACATTTTTCAAACAGAAAAAACCAAATACAATAACTTCAATAACGAGGCCAATTCCCAAAATCCATTCTTTAATACCAGAACTTACGCTTGGGGTCGTAACCCAAATCCCTACTGTATAAAAAATGCTTGCTGCAAATAAAAGTACCGTGTAAAGCTTAGCAGACAAGTCAAAAATAATCTTTCCCTTATCTTTCTGACTCTTATGAGGCCGTGGTTTCATATGTAGCCAGCTCCAAATAGCTATAATTTGACCTGCCACTGAAATACCAGTAATAACTAACTTGGGACCCGAACTAAGATTAGAACCAAATAAAACAATAAAATCAATAAAGAGAGCTACGGCAATCATTGCAATGAGGCCACGCATTTTTTGACTTTTTTTCATGATAGACTCCTTTTTTATGTTATAAATATATAACATTTAATTTTTATGTTATAAATATATCACATTTAAATTTGGAAAGCAAGAATTTATGTGCCAAGGTGGCAATTATTTGAAAAAATTTTTTAATAAAAACCTTCGCTAGTCAAACAACTAAAGAATTCTTTGAAGCAATGCATCGGATTTGGTTTGGATAGCTTCGTTAATAATATTTGATGATAAAGAATTTTTGGAAAATCTAGATACTGTATGAATCTCTGCTTTTTTTTTAAGACTGTTATAAAGTCTGTCAGAATAAGCTTTGTAGTTGTAGAAGTTAATTTTTACAGAACTAAATTATTCCCCTATTTAGAATCTATTAATTCATATTTTATAAATTAATTAGTAGATATCGTTCTTAAAATCCGTGATATTTCGCTGTTTTTAGTCCAATTAAAACCTATACTTTCCAAACCAGATCTTAAGAAAGCTCGTAAAGCTAGGCAGTTCTCTAAACGTTAAGAACTAGCTACAATACAGCATTTACAACACTTCATGGTTCACACCATGGGGTGTTTTTGATGATTTTAAGCAAAATTCATACCATTTAATTGAAAGTTATTTAAATTAGATGAAAATATGTTTTTTGAAAAAGTGGGAAAACATTGATTTTAAGCGAATTTTGAATCATATTCGAATGGGAGTTTTTAAAATCATGTTTCGGTTGTAAAAGTGCCAAACTGGATTCTCCATAGGAGGATAATATCACCTGCCAGGAGATTGTCTTCTAATAATTCCATATTTCGTTTTGGGACAGGTTTGGGGCCTAGTAGCCAATCCTCTATATCACAATTTGGAGAGATGTAAGGTTTGACTTGATGGTCTTTGTAAATCTTCTCTGGACTAGTATTCATAAAATTTCTCTTTCTAATGTATCCCTATTAGCCTAACAAATTTCTAAAAAAATTAAAAATTTTAAAGTCTGTCAAGTTTTTTTCTTGACACCTCTTAGAAATCTGCTATAATAGAACATGTGCTAAATAGCTCAGCTATTTCACCGAACTAAATAATAAAAGAAAAGAGATATTAAAAATGGCAGTTAAAATCCGTTTGACTCGTATGGGTTCTAAGAAAAAACCTTTCTACCGTATTAACGTAGCAGATTCACGTTCACCACGTGACGGACGTTTCATCGAAACAGTTGGAACTTACAACCCACTTGTTGCTGAAAACCAAGTAACTTTGAAAGAAGACCGTGTTCTTGCATGGTTGGCTGATGGAGCTCAACCTTCAGATACAGTACGTAACATCCTTTCAAAAGAAGGCGTATTGAAGAAATTCCACGATTCTAAATTCTCTAAATAATTCTAAAGTAGGTTGACAGATGGATACGATTGAAAATCTCATTATTGCAATTGTGAAACCTTTGATTTCACAACCAGATGCCTTAACTATCAAGATTGAAGATACACCAGAATTTTTGGAATATCATTTGGATCTTGATCAAAGCGATGTGGGTCGTGTAATCGGTCGTAAGGGTCGCACTATTTCTGCGATAAGAACGATTGTCTACTCTGTCCCAACTGAAGACAAAAAAGTAAGAATCGTTATTGACGAAAAATAAGAAAAGCGGGACGGATGTCTCGCTTTTTTTGCAAGGAGCAGGATATGAAGGATTTAACGTTTAGACAATTACAAGACTACTTACTCGAACATTACCAGCAGTCTCGAACTGAGGAAGGTCTTTTTATCAAGCTAGTGGAGGAAGTCGGAGAAGTAGCTGAAGTTTTAAATGGACGCTCTGGTCGAAAAGAGGGTGTTCAAGACTCGAACGAGGAACTTGCTAAAGAACTTGCTGATATCATTCACTACACCGTCGCAATTGCAGCCATCAATGACATTGATCTAACCAAGACCATTTTTGAAAAAGACAAAAAGGCAGCTATCAAATATCAACATGAACGAGATTTGGAAGGATATTTAGAAGCCGAAGGTCAGAACTAGCTTTTTCTCCAACTTGTGAAAATCCCTGGAACGTGATAAAATAAAGGATAAGGGTATATAATAAATCATTGTATAGAATGAGTGGTTTCTTTATGAAGAGGTTTGAAGTATCTACAGAAATTGGCAGTCTCTTTGTTACTTATCAAAAGCAAAAGAAAGTGCTAGTTTGTCTAAATGGAGCAGGTTTGCTACCAAGTTATGAAAATTTTTCACTTATACTTGAAAAACTTCCTCCTACAATTGGTTATTTGACAATTGATTTTCCGAACACAGGTAGGAGTCCGATTTATGACCAAACTGGAAATAATCTGGATAATCTTGCAGATGCGGTTTATAAAGTACTTGAAGAATTGGCGATTTCTGAATATATACTTTGTGCACATAGTTTGAGTGGAATTTTAGCTTGCAAATTGCTCAACAAACCAATTAAGTGCCAGGCTTTAGTAGCGCTTGAACCGACCACTAAAAAAGTAATGTTTGCTGATTTTTCAGAAAATCCTTATCCAGAAATGGAAGAGCAAATGAGACTGATTGAAGAATTTGATCCTGAACTTTATTTTAAGAACTTAACTCAATCCACATTTAACCCTGAAACTAACAAAGAAATCTGGAAATTAATGCAAGAAAAAGGCTTAGAGTTGGAAAATCAAGATCCAGAATTTCAGATATCTGGAGAAATTACTGAGGAAGATTTTGAGAATTTGTCGATAGAATCTCATGTCCCTGTATTTATTTTTTGTCAGCCTTATAGAGAAAAAGAGTACAGAGAATCAGAATATTGGACTTCCAATACTAAACTCATTTTAGGAGGGAATCACCATTATTTACAGTGGTCCGAATCAGAGAAAATTGTAGATATTATTAAAAAATTGTAAGAAGAAAATGGAGATAAGGAAATTACAGGAGATCAAATGAACTATTTTAACGTTGGAAAAATCGTCAATACGCAAGGTTTGCAAGGTGAGATGAGAGTCTTATCTGTGACGGATTTTTCGGAAGAACGCTTTAAAAAAGGTGCAGAGCTGGCCTTATTTGATGAGAAGGATCAATTTGTTAAAACTGTGACTATCGCAAGTCACCGTAAGCATAAAAACTTTGACATCATCAAATTTAAGGATATGTATCACATCAATGATATCGAAAAATACAAGGGCTACAGTTTGAAGGTTGCGGAAGAAAACCTTAATGGCCTAGATGAGGGTGAATTTTACTATCACGAGATTATTGGACTAGAGGTCTACGAGGGTGATAACTTGATTGGAACCATTAAGGAAATCCTTCAACCAGGTGCCAATGATGTCTGGGTAGTTAAGCGTAAGGGAAAACGCGATCTGCTTTTACCATATATCCCACCGGTTGTCCTTAATGTTGATATTCCTAATAAGCGTGTGGATGTAGAACTCTTAGAAGGGTTAGACGATGAAGATTGATATTTTAACCCTCTTTCCAGAGATGTTCTCGCCTCTAGAACATTCCATCGTTGGGAAAGCTCGTGAGAAGGGACTTCTTGACATCCAGTATCACAATTTTCGTGAATATGCTGAAAAGGCCCGTCATGTGGATGATGAGCCATATGGTGGGGGTCAAGGGATGTTGCTACGTGCGCAGCCAATCTTTGATGCCTTTGATGCTATTGAAAAGAAGAATCCGCGCGTGATTCTTTTGGATCCTGCTGGTAAGCAGTTTGATCAAGCCTATGCTGAAGATTTAGCCCAAGAAGAAGAACTCATCTTTATCTGTGGTCACTACGAGGGCTATGATGAACGCATTAAGACCTTGGTAACAGATGAGATTTCCCTAGGTGATTATGTTCTAACTGGTGGAGAACTGGCAGCAATGACCATGATTGATGCGACGGTTCGCTTGATACCAGAAGTAATTGGGAAGGAAACCAGTCACCAAGATGATAGCTTTTCATCAGGCCTTCTTGAATACCCTCAGTACACACGTCCTTATGACTATCGTGGTATGGTGGTTCCAGAAGTGCTTATGAGTGGGCACCATGAGAAGATTCGCCAATGGCGTCTCTATGAAAGTCTCAAAAAAACTTATGAGCGTAGACCAGATTTGTTGGAACATTACGAATTAACAGCAGAAGAAGCCAAAATGTTAGCAGACATTAAAGAAAATACAAATTAAAAGGAGAAGCCTATGCAAGTCATTAAACGTGATGGACAAGTTGCCGACTTTGATCCAGATAAAATCTATCAAGCCATTCTCAAAGCTGCTCAAACGGTTTATGTTTTGACAGATGATTTACGTCAAAATCTAGCTCAGGTAACTAAGAAAGTTGTCTTGGATCTAGAAGAGGCAAAAGTGGAGCGTGCAACAATCAGCATGATTCAATCAATGGTTGAGCATCGCTTGCTTGGTGCAGGTTACATTACCATCGCTGAACACTATATCTCTTACCGTTTGCAGCGGGATTTAGAGAGAAGTGGTTACGGAGAACATATTGCTGTTCACCTTCATTTTGAACAAATCCGTTAATAGAAAAGAGTGAGATGAAGAAAACTCATCTCACTCTTTCTTAAATCGATTTTTTTGGGCAGTTTGGACAGTTGAGGGAACAAAACTTATTTTTTGAATATCTGGGACTCGAATAATGCGGGTCACATTTTTTGCAAAATTTTTAACGATAATTTGCTGGCGGTCCGTATCAAATTTGATGATATCCCCTGTAAAACTTGTATCTGATAAAATAATGTGGACAGCAGTTTTTTTCAGGAGTGCCTCTTTAATGGCACTTGTCAGGGAGTCAGCTTTGGAATGATCTGGTTCTTCTCGTCCGTTGAGAAATCCTTGGAATTTTTGTTGAATATGTTTAAATAAATCTTTCATCGGAGCCTCCCTTCTTTTTACCATTATTATATACAATTTTAAAAAAATCTACAAGATTTTACGAATAATCAAGTGAAGACAATTAAAAGGAGAATACAATGGCAGAATTTTCATTTGAAATCGAAGAACACTTACTTACGCTCTCAGAGAATGAAAAAGGTTGGACCAAGGAAATCAATCGTGTCAGCTTTAATGGAGCACCAGCAAAGTTTGACATTCGTGCTTGGAGTCCAGACCACACTAAGATGGGGAAAGGAATCACGCTCTCAAACGAGGAGTTTCAAGTGATGGTCGATGCCTTTAAGAATCAATAAGCAATCATGTAAGAATAATCCAAAAGAAGCTGGGAAAAACTGTACTGCACCCCAAAAGTTAGACAGAAAA
>NZ_KV795010.1:0-24302 GCF_001808865.1 Streptococcus sp. HMSC061D10
AATCCAGTAAGCAAGACTGTTGAAAAACCAGAAAAACCAACTGAAAAACGTGTTGTTAATATTCCAGTGAAAGTTGAATTCAACTTCACGAAGAAATTGGAAGGTCGTGCGTTGAAAGCTGGTGAATTCAGCTTCGTATTGAAAGACAAAGATGGTAACGTGATTGAAACCGTAAGCAATGATGCTGAAGGTAAGATCAAGTTCTCAGCTCTTGAATTCAAACGTGGTCAAGAAGGTACTTATATCTATCATGTAGAAGAAGTGAAAGGTACAGAGGCTGGAGTTGAGTACGATAAGATGGTAGCGACTGTTGGAGTTACTGTAACTAAGGATGGTAAAGTGTTGACTCTTACTTCACAAATGCCTGAAGATACTGAGTTTAACAACAAGGTAATACCGCCAACACCGCCAACACCACCAACACCGCCAACACCACCAACACCACCAACACCGCCAACACCGCCAACACCGCCAACACCACCAACACCAGTAACACCACCAACACCAGAAAAACCTAAAGGTCCTGAGTTGCCAAACACTGGTGAACAATCTAAATCTGGACTTGTTGCACTTGGTGCTGCACTTGGTCTGGTAGGTCTAGGTTTGGTTGCAAAACGCAAAAAAGAAGATGAAGCTTAATGTTTCTAGGTTTCTAGAACGAATCAAGATTTATCTTTGAGTATCTAAATAAAAGATATTGTAAAGTTGGTTATACATTTATTAAATAAGTGTATGTAATCGCAAGAAGAGAGGTTAATGCCTCTCTTTTTGTTTTTATAATTTATTTAAGAAAACGAAAACTTTGAATAAGTATAAATCTTTAAAATTAATTAAACAAATGGTCAGTAATTGTACATTTTTTTAAATAAGTATGGTATAATTTGATTGGATAATCAAATGTTTTCTAATCGTAAAGGAGGTTATTATGAAGCATAAATTGTCTAAATGTTTAACATTTTTTTTAATGTTTTTGCTAATAGGCTTATCAATAGTTAAATTATCAAAAACAGTTCAAGCGGATTCGGTGACGGGTTATAATCTTGATACTAAGATTATTCATGAGAGATCTGGCCTTGAATTGAGTGATAATGTGGAAGTTATTGCTGGGGAACGTTTAATCGCAACTTATCAATTAACTTTTCCAGATAATCAGAATATCTCTGAGAATGATCAATTGATTTTAGATATTCCTAGAGAGCTCAGATTGATTACAAATTTGACCTTTGACGTTACAAATAGTAAGGGTACGAAGGTTGGTGTTGCTCATACAGATCCTAGTACAGGAAAAGTGACGGTAACTTTTACAGATTATTTTTCTAAGAGACCTGAGAATAAAGAGCTTTCTTTACAGTTTAATTTAACGATTAATCGAGAAGTTGTTAAGGAGAGTCAACCAGTTACTGTTACCATTGGTCATAAGACTTATAGTTTCAAGTACAGACAAGATAGTGGTGAAGCAGGCGACTATGAGATGAAATACGGTTATCAAGATGATACAGATCCAAGTATTATTAAGTGGCGTATTCTCTTGAATGCCAATCAAGATATGATTCGTGGGATGACAATTACGGATACTTTTGGTAATGGACAAACCTTAATTCCTGAATCATTTAGAGCTGTTCGTTATGATACACAACCTACAAAAATTCGTAATGAGGCTCATATTCTTACGTTAGAGCCATCAGATAATTTTTCAAACAAGGCAGTATTCACTAAAAATGCTCAAGGAGGAATCACAGGCTTTACGATTCCATTTGGAGATAACTATCATTGGGCAATGTATATTGAATACTCTACTAAATTACCAGATGGAGTTCCTGCAGGTTCATTAGTATCGAATAACTTGGCATGGTCTGCCACAAATTTTAAGACACGTAGTATGGTACGTGAAGTCCGTCTAGAGTCAGGATCAGGTTTTGGTAACGCTGAAAAATCAGAATCAGTTATCTTAAAGGCTCACAAAACTTTAAAAGGGAAAACACTAGAAAAAGATCAGTTTAACTTTGCACTTTATGATGCTGCAAACCCTAGTGAACCTCTTCAAATTGTAAAAAATGCTGAAGATGGAAGTGTAACCTTCAATGCTATTAAGTATAAAAAAGAAGGAGTTTACAACTATATCATTCGTGAAGTTCTTCCTGAAAGCACAGATAATTACGATTATGATAGCCATGAACTAAAGGTTACTGTAACAGTAACGGATGATGATGGTATCAAAAAGGGAACAGTGTCTTACGGTGAAGAGGAAACTACATTTACCAATATTTACAGAGGAACTACAAGTATAAAAGGTAAGAAAATATGGGATGATGCTGATAATAAAGCAGGAAAACGCCCAAATAGCATTAAGGTACAACTCTATGCTGATGGAAGTAAAGTAGGGCAAGAAGTTATTTTAAACGAAGATAATAATTGGACTCATACTTTTACAAATCTTCCGAAATATATAGCAGGAAAAATGATTAGCTATACAATTAGTGAGGTCAATGTTCCTGAGGGATATGTATCAAAAACAGTTCGAGAAAACGAAACGAACCTAGTCTTGATTAATACTTATCAACCACCAGTGCCTCCGGGTCCAGTAACACCTCCAGGTCCAGTAACACCTCCAGGTCCAGTAACGCCTCCAGGTCCAGTAACACCTCCAAGCCCAGTAACACCTCCAGCACCAGTAACATCGTCAACGCCTGAAAAGAAAAAGGCTAATGAGTTACCGAAAACAGGTGAACAGAAAACTACAGTCTTAATCGTTTTAGGAGTAGCACTTGGTTTAGTTGGATTGAGTTTGGTTGCCAAACGTAAAAAATAGTATAAGAAAAAGAATCATTTTCTAAAATATAATCAGGAAGTATTTCTGATATAAGATTTAAGAGAGGACGTCAAACTCCTCTCTTTTTTTGCTTAAGGGTAGAACTCTTAATTGATTTGTTTAGTATATTTATAATTTCAATAAAAATAAACCGTTTTCACTTGACAAAAATTGGTCTATACCATATAATAAAATAAAGAATATGGAGGACAAAATTATGAAAGTTATTCAAGTGGAAAATCCAATTGAAGGTGGAAAAGTTGCTTTTGATATCTTAAAAGAAAAATTGGAAAACGGTGCACAAACATTAGGGCTTGCAACAGGAAGTAGCCCTCTGGAATTTTACCAACGAATCGTTGAGAGTGATCTTGATTTTTCAAATCTCACAAGTGTAAACTTGGATGAGTACGTAGGTCTTGATGGGGATAATCCTCAATCATACCGTTACTTTATGCAAGAAAATCTATTTAACAAGAAACCATTTAAAGAAAGTTTCTTGCCACGTGGTGTCAAGGATAATGCAGAAGCAGAAGTAGAACGCTACAACCAAATTCTTGCTGACCATCCAGTTGACCTACAAATCTTAGGAATTGGTCGCAATGGTCATATTGGCTTTAACGAACCAGGCACACCATTTGATAGCCAAACTCACCTTGTAGAGCTTGACCAGTCTACAATCGAAGCTAACGCGCGCTTCTTTGAGAAGATTGAAGATGTTCCAACACAAGCTATTTCAATGGGGATTAAAAATATTTTGGATGCTAAATCTATCCTTCTCTTTGCTTATGGGGAATCAAAAGCAGAAGCTATCGCTGGAACTGTTGAAGGTCCTGTGACAGAAAGTCTTCCAGCAAGCAGTCTGCAAAACCATCCAGATGTGACTATTATCGCAGATGCAGCAGCACTCAGCTTGTTAAAGAAATAAGATTTTTATCATTAAAGACCATTCGATCCTATGGATTGGGTGGTTTTTTGATCTGGATATGTCCAAAAATGAATACAGTTTTTCTGAAAGTGGTACAATAGTTCTAATAGTAGGGTGTATGATAGATTTTCCCTTGAAAAGAAGAATATATAATCTTCATTTTTTGAGAATTATCAATTCTTGAAAAAGAAATGTTATAGGTATTGATATGAAGAAGATAAATTTGATTGTTCTGCACTTTCTGCTTTTTGTCAGTATTTAGCAAAGATAGAAGCTATCAGTTTAGGTCAACTAAAGGATTTACATTTTATTCAAGAGCAGATACTTAAACATCTTGTCTGGCATTTTGATAGTCAGGATCTGTATACCATTTCTGATTTACCGTCAGATTATGGGGAATATCTAGATTCCATTGAGTGTGAAATAAATAAATTATTTGGCAGTCTGGAATGAATTTTATAAGTGGAGAACTAGGTTAGGTGTAAGGGGGAAATTTTTTTAAAATCAAATGGAATGATTTGGGAGAATTTCATTTTTTTCTTGACAATTTTCTTTATTCCGTGTAAAATAGAATAGATCTTGAACTTGAAGGGAGTGAAAAAAATGTCTAAAACAGTAGTACGTAAGAATGAATCTCTTGACGATGCTCTTCGTCGTTTCAAACGTGCAGTTACTAAAGCTGGTACTCTTCAAGAAACACGCAAACGTGAATTCTATGAAAAACCTTCTGTAAAACGTAAACGTAAATCAGAAGCAGCTCGTAAACGTAAAAAATTCTAATTAATAAGAAAGGCTAGACTTGTCTAGTCTTCAGAACGAAGACAAATGTCATTTTTGGCGTTTGTCTTTTTCTCTTTTCAAAAATAGTTTGTCTCATCATCTATTAATCTATCCAAAAATCTATATTTGAGAAAAATAAAAAGGGATATTCCCTATCCACTTCACTAATTTTTTGATATTTAAACACGCCAAAGTAAGCCCAACTTGATCCTCCATTTTGGACTTTCCTTTCTCTCTAGTGTATCTCAAATTATGGTACTCCTTAGCCGTCCCAAAGAGTCGTTCAATTGTTTCTTTGCGCTTCTTATAGAGCTCTTTCATTTCTCTTTGATGACGAATCTCCTCACAAAATTCAAGGGCATCTTTCCAGACATGTCTTGTTACTACTTTTTGATGATTTTGGCTTTGGGTACAAACGGATAATAAAGGACAGGCAACACATACTTTGGGATTACTCTTATACTCACGGTAGCCTTCTCGAGTGGTAGTGCGATAATTTAATACTTGATTCTCTGGACAGACATAACAGTCATCACTTGCATTATAAATAAAATTACTAGGTCTTAAGTTCCCCCTTACTCCCTTTGGACGAGTATAAGGAAAGACAGGAATGATGTTTCGCTCTAATAAATAATGGGCAATAGCTGGGATCTTGTAACCTGAATCCGCAATAATATAGTGTAGGGA
Organism: Streptococcus sp. HMSC061D10; assembly: GCF_001808865.1. NCBI lineage: Bacteria > Bacillati > Bacillota > Bacilli > Lactobacillales > Streptococcaceae > Streptococcus > Streptococcus sp. HMSC061D10. The sequence continues at coordinate 5,202 of NZ_KV795010.1, forward strand.
GAATGGCTCTAACTTTGAAAATAGGGCAGGGAAGGCCTGACTATCATGGACATTTCCTGCTTCAACTGTATAAGCCAAGGCCCAACCATGCTTATCACAAGCAACTTGAGCAGAATAGGCACATACTTCCTTGTGTTCGCCCTTGTGAAACCAACCACACTCGGGATCCGTCGTTGAGATTTTCTTTTCCTTAGCCTCACTTTCTTTTGCGGGCTTTAAGGACTTTTTTTCGTGTTTTTTCCTATCTAAATCAATCTCAACTGCCAATTGTTCACTCATAAATTTAGCTTGTTGGTCTACCATTTCCTTACGGTACTTGTGACTATTAGCTGCCGCTTTGATATGGGTACCATCCACAAATATTTCAGAAGGATCAATTAAACCTGCATACAAAGCTTGGTTGAGAACTTGGGAAAAAATCTCAGAAATGAGTTCTTTATCTTGAAAACGACGGCTGTAATTTTTTCCATAGGTAGTAAAATGAGGAACCTTATCATCTAAAGTTAGTCCGAGAAACCAACGATAGGCCACGTTTACTTCAATCTCTTTAATGGTTTGGCGCATGGAACGGATACCATAAAAACATTTGATTAAAGGAATTTTGACTAACATGACGGGATCAAGACTAGGACGACCATTATCTGGACTATAGGTATCTTCTACCAAGTCATAAATAAAGTCAAAATCAACCTTTGAATCTACTTGTCGAAGAAAGTGATCTTCTGGGACCAATTCGTCTATTGTATAGAAGCCATATTGCTTACGGTTATAATCAGGTTTTTCTTTGTGAAACATAGGGAACACCTCACAACTCTTCTTACCTCTATTATACGACTTTACACAAAGAAAAGCCCTTAGAAACTTGACTTCCAAGGACTTTGTCTTCAATCTGAAGGCTAGACTTGTCTAGTCTTTTTTTGTTAGCTTCTAAGAGTCTGTTTAATCCCTTTTGATTGTTAAAATTATAAAGGTTACTTTCTTAAATAAATACCTCAAATACTGTTAAAAACATAAACTTCCTACTACAATTTGATATAATAGTAGGGAGAACTCGATTGAAGGAGAAAATTATGTCGGTTTTAGTCAAAGAAGTGATTGATAAGCTCAGACTAGACATTGTCTATGGTGAGCCTGAATTACTTGAAAAGAAAATCAATACTGCGGATATTACGCGACCAGGGCTTGAAATGACGGGGTATTTTGACTACTATACCCCAGAGCGGATTCAACTTTTGGGAATGAAAGAGTGGTCTTATCTGATTAGTATGTCTTCTCATAACCGCTACCAGGTTTTGAAAAAGATGTTTCAACCAGAAACACCTGCAGTTATTGTTGCGCGTGGTTTAGTAGTTCCAGAGGAAATGCTAAAGGCTGCTAGAGAATGTAAAATCGCTATTTTAACGAGTCGTACAGCAACAAGTCGTCTGTCTGGGGAATTGTCAAGTTACCTAGATTCTCGTTTGGCTGAGCGTGAAAGTGTACATGGTGTCTTGATGGATATCTATGGTATGGGTGTGTTAATCCAGGGCGACAGTGGTATTGGTAAGAGTGAGACAGGTCTAGAACTCGTGAAACGAGGACACCGTTTGGTGGCTGATGACCGTGTAGATATCTTTGCTAAGGATGAAATGACTCTCTGGGGTGAACCAGCTGAAATCTTGAAGCATTTACTTGAGATTCGTGGTGTTGGTATTATAGATGTGATGAGTCTTTATGGTGCCAGTGCAGTGAAGGATTCTTCACAAGTTCAGTTGGCTGTCTATCTAGAAAATTATGACACGCAAAAGACTTTTGATCGCCTAGGCAATAATGCTGAGGAATTGGAGATTTCTGGAGTAGCCATTCCACGTATCCGCATTCCTGTAAAAACAGGACGTAATATTTCTGTCGTTATCGAAGCAGCAGCGATGAATTATCGTGCTAAGGAAATGGGCTTTGATGCTACTCGACTATTTGAAGAAAGATTGACAAATCTGATTGCAAAGAACGAGGTGAAAAATGATTGATCCAATCGCTTTTCAAATTGGTCCTTTAGCTGTTAGATGGTATGCACTCTGCATCGTTTCAGGTCTTATTTTAGCGGTATATCTTGCCAGTAAAGAAGCGCCTAAAAAGAAGATTTTATCTGATGATATTTTGGACTTCATCTTAATTGCCTTTCCTTTATCCATCATTGGTGCTAGACTCTACTATGTCATTTTTAGATTTGATTACTATAGCCAACATCTGGGAGAGATTTTTGCCATTTGGAATGGTGGTCTTGCGATTTATGGTGGTTTAATTACTGGCGCGATTGTACTCTATATCTTTGCTGACCGCAAATTAATCAATACTTGGGATTTCTTAGATATTGCAGCTCCTAGCGTCATGATTGCTCAGAGTCTAGGTCGTTGGGGGAATTTCTTTAACCAAGAAGCCTACGGAGCAGCCGTTGACAATCTTGATTACTTACCTGGTTTTATCAAGAATCAAATGTATATCGATGGTTCCTATCGTCAACCAACCTTCCTATACGAATCTATCTGGAATCTGATCGGTTTTGCCTTGATTGTCGTTTTTAGACGTCGATTAAAGAGTGTCCGTCGTGGTCATATCACTGCCTTTTATCTAATTTGGTACGGATTTGGACGTATGATTATCGAGGGCATGCGTACGGATAGTCTCATGTTCTTTGGACTCCGAGTATCCCAGTGGTTGTCCGCGCTATTGATTGGCCTTGGTATTTATATCATCTTTTATCAAAATCGGAAAAAAGCACCATTTTATAATGTAAAAAAGGAGAATTAAAATGTTAGAAGTGGCTTATATTATTGTGGCAATTGCCTTGGTTGTATTTTTAGTTTATCTGATTATTACCCTTCAAAAAGTTGGTCGTGTAATTGATGAAACTGAAAAAACTGTTAAAACTTTAACATCAGATGTAGATGTAACTCTTCATCAAACAAATGAATTGCTTACAAAAGTCAACGTTCTTGTTGATGATATCAATGTCAAAGTTGCTACAATTGATCCCCTCTTTACAGCAGTTGCAGACCTCTCTGTTTCTGTTTCTGACCTAAATGAACAAGCACGTGTTTTGAGTAAAAAGGCATCATCTGCTGGATCAAAAACTATAAAAACTGGTGCAGGTTTATCTGCTATTCGTGTTGCAAGTAAATTTTTTAAAAAATAAAAAAGGAGTTGACTAATGGGAAAACTATCATCTATCCTTTTAGGAACTGTTTCAGGTGTTGCAGCTGCCTTGTTTTTAACTAGTGACAAAGGAAAACAAGTTAGAAGCCAAGCACAAGAATTTTTAGAAGATCTAAAAGAAGATCCTGAGTATGCTAAAGAGCAGGTTTGTGAAAAATTAACGGATGTCAAAGAACAAACCAAAGAATTCGTTCTTAAAACAAAAGATCAGATTGAATCTGGGGAAATTACTCTTGACACTGTCCTAGATAAAGCAAAATATCATGCTCAACAAGCGACCGAGGCTTCAAAAGAAACCTTGAATCATTTCAAATCACAACTGGAAGAAAAAGTAGTTGTGGAAGAAAATGGAAATGGTCAAGAAATTGTCATTGAGCTTCAAGAAAATTAAAATAGAGTCACCATTCTTTGTTTTCTAGAAAATCAAGAATGGTGATTTTTTTCTTGAGTGAACTCTTTGTGGTATAATAAATACTATGCAGAAGAAACCGACATCAGCCTACGTGCACATACCATTTTGCACACAAATTTGTTATTATTGTGACTTTTCCAAGGTCTTTATTAAAAATCAGCCAGTAGACAGCTATCTAGAGCATCTACTGCAAGAATTTCATTCTTATGACATTCACAAATTGCGTACACTCTATATTGGTGGTGGGACACCGACAGCCTTGTCCGCTTCTCAATTGGAAGTTTTGTTAGAAGGATTGACTAAAAACTTAGATTTGTCAGTCTTAGAAGAATTAACTATCGAGGCTAATCCTGGTGATTTGGATGCGGATAAGATTGCTGTTCTGCAAAATTCTGCAGTTAATCGTGTTTCACTAGGTGTTCAGACCTTTGATGATAAAATGCTGAAAAAGATAGGGCGTAGTCATACGGAAAAGGATATTTATGAAAATATCGATCGTCTCAAACAGGCTGGTTTTGACAATATTTCCATTGACTTGATCTACGCACTTCCTGGGCAGACCATGGATCAGGTAAAGGACAATGTCGCTAAGGCAATTGCCCTTGATATTCCTCATATGAGCCTCTACAGCTTAATTTTAGAAAATCATACGGTTTTTATGAATCGTATGAGACGAGGAAAATTACCACTTCCTAAGGAAGAATTAGAAGCGGAGATGTTTGAGTATATCATTGCAGAGCTAGAAAAAGCTGGCTTCGAGCATTATGAGATTTCTAATTTTTCAAAACCAGGATTTGAGAGTCGTCACAATCTTATGTACTGGGACAATGCTGAGTATTATGGAATTGGTGCTGGTGCGTCTGGCTATGTAGACGGTGTTCGCTATAAAAATCATGGGCCTATTCGCCATTATTTAAAGGCGGTAGAAGAGGGAAATGCTCGTATTACTGAAGAACACCTGAGTCAAAGGGAAAAAATGGAAGAAGAGATGTTTCTCGGCCTTCGCAAGAAGTCAGGAGTTTCCATGGCACGCTTTGAAGAAAAATTTGGACGGTCTTTCCAGGAACTTTATGGGGATATTGTCAAAGACTTGATTCAACAAGGTCTTATGCAACTTGATGGCGATCATGTTCGTATGACTAAGAGAGGGCTCTTCTTAGGTGATACAGTAGCAGAACGATTTATATTGGAGTAAAATTATGGGCTTAACTTATCAAATGAAGATGAAAATTCCTTTTGATATGGCTGACATGAATGGTCATATCAAACTACCAGACGTTATCTTGTTGTCCTTACAGGTATCAGGGATGCAGTCAATTGAACTGGGAGTGAGTGACAAGGATGTTTTAGAACAGTATAATCTGGTCTGGATTATCACGGATTATGATATCGATGTGGTACGTTTACCTCAATTTGCTGAGGAAATCACCATTGAAACAGAAGCTTTGACCTATAATCGTCTTTTTTGCTACCGCCGATTTACTATTTATGATGAAGATGGTCAAGAAATCATTCATATGGTAGCTACCTTTGTCCTTATGGATCGTGAGAGTCGAAAGGTTCATCCTGTAGTACCAGAAATTGTCGCCCCTTACCAATCTGAGTTTTCTAAGAAACTGGTCCGTGGGCCAAAATATACAGAGCTGGAAGAAGCGATAAGCAAGGACTACCACGTTCGTTTCTATGACTTAGATATGAATGGTCACGTCAATAACAGTAAATACCTAGACTGGATTTTTGAGGTCATGGGAGCAGATTTTCTTATCAACCATATCCCTAAAAAAATCAACCTCAAATATGTCAAGGAAGTTCGACCAGGAGGCATGATCACTTCTAGTTATGAATTGAATGAACTAGAAAGTAATCACCAAGTCTCAAGTGATGGCGATATCAATGCTCAAGCAAAGATAACTTGGCAAGAAATTAAAAAAGATTAGAAAGAAAGATATGACTTATAAAGGATATTTAATTGATTTAGACGGAACAATCTATAAGGGGAAAGATAGAATCCCAGCAGGAGAAGCTTTTGTTCATGAGTTACAAAAAAGAGAGATTCCTTATCTTTTTGTGACAAACAACACCACTCGTACACCTGAAAGTGTTCAAGAGATGCTAGCTAATCAGTTTAACATCGACACGCCTGTATCAACCATTTATACTGCAACCTTAGCGACTATTGATTACATGAATGATCTAGGACTTGAAAAGACAGTCTATGTCATCGGAGAAGCAGGCCTAAAGGAAGCCATTCAAGCAGCAGGATATGTTGAAGATAAAGAAAATCCAGCCTATGTAGTTGTTGGCTTGGACTGGCAAGTAGACTATGAAAAATTTGCTACAGCAACCCTAGCTATCCATAAAGGTGCTCATTTTATCGGTACCAACCCTGATTTGAACATTCCAACTGAACGTGGACTTTTGCCTGGTGCTGGTTCACTGATTACTCTTCTTGAAGTAGCAACTCGCGTAAAACCAGTTTATATTGGAAAACCTAATGCGATTATTATGGACAAGGCTGTTGAACACCTAGGACTTGAGCGAGAAGAAATTGTCATGGTGGGCGATAATTACCTGACTGATATTCGAGCTGGTATTGACAATGGCATTCCTAGCCTTTTGGTAACGACAGGATTTACAAAACCTGAAGAAGTAGCTGATTTACCAATTGCACCAACTCATGTCCTTTCAAGTCTAGCGGAGTGGGATTTCGATGAAAACTAAGTTTACTTTTGTAGGAAGTATTCTCTTTCTCCTCTCGCTTGCTATTTTATTGACCATTTACCTGGCTTGGTTTGTCTATCCTCAGGAAATTTCTTGGTTAAACTTGACAAGTCGTGTTCATCTGCAACCTCAGACTATCCAGCATAATTTTAATGTTTTGATGGATTATTTGACCAATCCATTAAATCAAGCATTGGAAATGCCAGATTTTCCTTCATCAGCTTCTGGTATCTATCATTTTGCGGTTGTGAAGGATTTGTTCCATCTGGCTCAAGGAGTAGCACTAGTAACTCTACCGATATTCTATCTTTTTTGGAAGCAGGTCATTCAGAAAGGATTTCTATCTCTGTACCGTAGAGGTCTCTTAATCATGCTCTCGCTACCTTTGGTACTTGGGTTAGTTGGTGTCTTCATCGGATTTGAGCAGTTCTTTACTTTGTTTCATCAAATTCTTTTTGTAGGTGATGATACCTGGCTATTTGATCCAGCAAAGGATCCTGTCATTCTTATCCTACCAGAGGACTTTTTCCTCCATGCCTTTCTTCTATTTTTCTGCTTGTATGAATTGATTTTTGGATTTATGTACCTACAGAGTCGAAAAACAAATAGATAAGTGAAGAAAAGTATTACTGATTCCAAATAAAATGTAGGAAGAAACTATCGTTTGTAACATGAATATTTCTATATTTAAGCAAAACATTCATATGTAATTCTAAAAAACCTATTTTTCTTGAAAAAGTAGGTTTTTTTACGGAAATAACTAGTCAAGCGCTTTATTTTTTTGTATAATAGAAATAGAAAAGTATGTAAAGAAGAGGAAAGCATGATTACACTATTTTTATCACCGAGTTGTACATCATGTCGTAAAGCAAAGGCCTGGCTCGAGAAGCATAAAGTGCCCTTCCAAGAGCATAATATTATGACCAGCCCTTTAACGAGAAAAGAACTGCAACACATTCTTTCCTTGACCGAAAATGGTACTGATGACATCATCTCGACTCGTTCAAAGATTTTTCAAAAATTGAATATTGATGTAGAGAGTATCTCAGTATCGGAGTTGCTTCATTTAATTGAGCAGTATCCAAGTCTTTTGCGTCGTCCGATTATTATTGACGCAAAACGGATGCAAATCGGTTTTAATGAAGATGAGATTCGTGCTTTTCTCCCTCGTAGTTACCGTAAACAAGAACTGAAAGAAGCTACATTGAGAGCTGGTATTAATTAGATGAATAAACAGTATAGTTACCCACTAGATTTGTCGTGGAGCACTGAAGAACTTGCTTCAGTGCTTTCTTTTTTTAATGATGTTGAAGCAGCCTATGAGACTAAGGTAGAAGCAAAGAAACTACTAGATTCCTATAAGGGATTCAAAGCGGTTGTTCCAAGCAAGAGTGAAGAGAAACGCTTGGGTCGTGAATTTGAATCTGCGAGTGGTTATTCCTTCTATCGAGTTGTCCAATTGGCCAAAGAACAAGGGGAAGGGAAGATTTCGCTTGGAAAATAAATTTGTGTTTGCCAAAGAGATTGTCAAGGAAGCAGGAGACTATATTCTAGCTCACATGCAGGAAGAATTGAATATTGAGAGAAAATCATCTCCTACAGACTTGGTGACTCGTTTGGACAAGGAAGTTCAGAATTTTTTGGTTGATAGGATTCGTTCGTATTATCCTGATGACCAATTTTGTGCAGAAGAGGGCTGTCTGCGTGCTTCAGTTGGATATGGATCTGTTTGGGTCATTGATCCCATTGATGGTACTAACAACTTTGTCGCACAAGGTGAAGATTTCGCCATTATGGTAGCGTATTTTGAAAACGGTGTGGGTCAGTTTGGGATCATTTATGATGTCATGAAAGGTCATTGTTATCATGGAGGAGGTGCTTTTCAGGCCTGTCTCAATGAAGAACCCTTGCCTAATTTTAAGGATAAGCCCTTGCGTGATTTTCTGATTGCGAGTAATGCTGGTATGTTGGAAACAAACGCTTGGGGTGTAGCAGAATTGGCTAATGCTTCACTTGGTGTGCGAATATATGGAAGTGCAGCTATCAGCTTTTCAAAAATCCTCTCAGGTCAGCTATTGACCTATATCACCTATCTCCAACCTTGGGATTATGCTGCAGCTAGTATTATAGGAGAAAGTTTAGGGTATCAGATTGTAACCTTAACTGGAGAACCGGTGGATTTTCAGACACGACAACCAATTATGATGGTTCCAACTGACAAGTTGGCAGAAATCCAATCCTATATCTATGAAAGGAAATAAAATTACATGCAATTTCCAGAAGGATTTGTAAAAAAATATGAAGCAATATTGGGAGATGAGGCAAGAGCTTTTCTTGCCTCTTTTGATGATGAGGCTGTTTCTGCTTTTCGTATCAACCCTTTAAAAGAAAGACAGCTTTCTTTTTCAGATGCTATTCCCAATACACCCTGGGGCTACTATGGGAAGGTTTTAGGGAAATCACCAGAACATGTAACTGGCTTGGTCTATTCACAAGAACCTGCTGCACAAATGGTTGCTCAAGTAGCTCAGCCAAAGCCAAGTATGAAGGTCTTGGACCTAGCAGCAGCACCGGGCGGTAAATCAACTCAACTGGCTGCTTATCTAGCAGGTGAGGGTATTTTAGTTTCTAACGAAATTTCAAACAAACGAGCAAAAATCTTAGTTGAAAATATGGAACGCTTTGGTGCGACTAATGTTGTTGTAACCAATGAATCTGCAGACCGTTTAGCCAAGGTTTTTAAAGGCTATTTTGACCTGATCGTTTTAGATGCACCTTGCTCAGGAGAAGGAATGTTTCGTAAACAACCTGACGCTATGAATTATTGGAGTGTAGAATATCCAAGCCAATGTGCTGACTTGCAGCGTGAAATTCTAGAGGATGCGGTCACCATGTTGGCTGATGGTGGCCGTTTGGTCTATTCTACCTGTACCTGGGCTCCAGAAGAAAATGAAGAAATTGTCCAATGGTTACTGGATAGCTATGATTTTGAATTGATCCCAGTTCAACATATCAATGGAATGGTCCCTGGGATTGACTTACCTGAAGCCGCTAGAATGTATCCACATCACTTTAAGGGAGAAGGACAGTTTGTTGCCCATTTACAATTTCGAGGGGAAAATAAAGTCTCTAAGTTCAAGCCTTCTAAATCCAACCTCTCTCGAGAACAGAATTCCTTATGGCAGGATTTTGAGAAGAAACATTTAAAAGAGAAACTGGCTGGAGTCCTACAGGTTTTTGGTGACCAACTGTATTTATTGCCAGAAGGTCTACCAGATTTAGGAAAACTAAGAATTGCACGAAACGGACTTCATCTTGGAACCTTTAAGAAAAAACGTTTTGAACCAAGTTTTGCACTTGGGCTAGCTTTAAAACCAAGTCAAGTCAATCAAGGAATTGAAATTCATCAAGAGGACTTTGTCAAATATGTAGCTGGTGAAACAGTTCAATTATCTGAAACTTTGCCAAATGGCTGGTACCAAGTTTTGGTTGCTGGAAATGGTTTAGGTTTTGCAAAAGTGACAGGAAATACATTGAAGAATTATTTCCCTAAGGGCTTGAGGTTTAAGGTGAAAAACTAGTCAAAATCAGTATTCTATGTTATAGTGGAAGTATGGATTTTTTGCATAAAACATAGAAAAATAGGGCGAAATTCCAAGCTATTCATCATTATTTTCAAGGAGACAAATAGTGAAAAAATTTAAAAAACTCACACTCTCTCTTGCAACTCTTTTACTTGCTGGTTCGTTAGTAGGATGTGCAAGCTGGATTGATCGTGGGGAGTCTATGACGGCTGTTGGGTCAACTGCTCTCCAACCTTTAGTCGAGGCGGCTGCAGATGAATTTGCATCAGCTCACATCGGAAAAACAGTCAATGTTCAAGGTGGTGGTTCTGGTACAGGACTGTCGCAGGTTCAGTCAGGAGCAGTAGATGTCGGCAACTCCGATGTATTTGCGGAGGAAAAAGACGGTATTGATGCCTCAGCATTGGTCGACCATAAGGTAGCTGTCGCAGGTTTGGCTGTTATAATCAATAAAGAAGTAGATGTTGATAATCTAACGACGGATCAGCTCCGACAAATCTTCACAGGAGAAATTACCAACTGGAAAGAAGTCGGAGGTAAAGATTTAGCCATCTCAATTATTAACCGTGCGGCAAGTTCAGGTTCTCGTGCGACTTTTGACAGTGTGATCATGGATGGGCAATCAGCAATGCAAAGTCAGGAGCAAGATTCAAACGGAATGGTTAAATCAATTGTTTCTCAAACCCCTGGAGCTATTTCCTACCTAGCCTTTGCCTATGTTGATGACTCAGTTGGGACTATCAAACTCAATGGTTATGAACCAATTTCAGAGAATGTAACCACGAATAATTGGCCTTTGTGGTCTTATGAACATATGTATACACTTGGTGAGCCAAATGAATTGGTTGCCGAATTCCTAAACTTTGTCCTTTCAGACGAAGCTCAGAATGGAATCGTTAAAGGAATGGGTTATATTTCAGTTAAGGAAATGAAGGTTGAAAAAGATGCTGCAGGTACTGTGACAGCAATAGAAGGGAGCCAATAATGAATCAAGAAGAATTATCTAAAAAATTGCTCTCTCCTTCAAAAAACTCTCGTCTTGAGAAATTAGGAAAAGGGCTAACCTTTGCCTGTCTCTCTTTGATTGTTATCATTGTAGCCATGATTTTGATTTTCGTGGCTCAGAAAGGGTTATCTACCTTCTTCGTCAATGGTGTTAACATTTTTGAATTTTTATTTGGACAGACTTGGAACCCTTCAGGGAAACAATTTGGTGCCCTTCCGATGATTTTAGGTTCCTTTATTGTTACCATCCTATCAGCTCTTATTGCAACACCATTTGCTATTGGGGCTGCAGTATTTATGACAGAAGTATCACCAAAAGGGGCAAAGATTTTGCAACCTGCTATTGAACTCCTAGTTGGGATTCCTTCAGTAGTTTATGGATTTATCGGATTGCAGGTCGTCGTACCATTTGTACGTAGTGTCTTTGGTGGAACAGGTTTTGGTATTTTATCAGGGATTTTCGTTCTCTTTGTTATGATCTTGCCGACTGTGACCTTTATGACAACTGATAGCTTACGTGCAGTTCCTCGTCACTACCGTGAAGCTAGTTTAGCTATGGGAGCTACTCGTTGGCAGACTATCTGGCGTGTAACCTTGAAGGCGGCACGTTCAGGTATTTTTACGGCAGTAGTCTTTGGTATGGCGCGTGCTTTCGGTGAAGCACTAGCTATTCAGATGGTGGTCGGAAACTCAGCCGTTATCCCAACTTCATTGACAACACCTGCTGCGACTTTGACCTCTGTTTTGACCATGGGTATCGGAAATACTGTTATGGGAACTGTTGATAATAATGTTCTTTGGTCACTAGCCTTAGTATTGCTTTTGATGAGCTTGGCCTTTAACAGTGTGATTAAATTGATTACGAAAGAAAGAGGAAAGAAAAACTATGCACGCTAAGAAATTAGATAAACTTGCAACAGCTGTCCTCTATACCATCGCAGGAATCATTGTCACTATTCTGGCTTCCTTGATTCTCTATATCTTGGTTCGAGGCTTACCTCATGTTTCTTGGTCCTTCTTGACTGGAAAATCATCTTCTTACCAAGCAGGTGGTGGTATTGGAATTCAGCTTTATAATTCCTTCTTCCTTTTGGTCATTACCTTGTTCATCTCTGTACCTCTATCAATGGGGGCTGGAATTTATTTGGCTGAATATGCAAAAAAAGGTCGTGTTACCAACTTCGTTCGTACCTGTATTGAAATTTTGTCTTCACTGCCATCCGTTGTTGTAGGTCTCTTTGGTTACCTCATCTTTGTAGTCCAGTTCGAGTATGGATTTTCCATTATTTCAGGTGCCTTGGCTTTGACTGTCTTTAACCTTCCACAGATGACGCGTAATGTTGAAGACAGTTTGAAACACGTCCACCACACGCAACGTGAGGCTGGTTTGGCGCTTGGACTTTCTCGTTGGGAAACAGTTCTTCATGTCGTTATCCCCGAAGCTCTACCTGGTATTGTAACCGGCATTGTGCTTGCATCAGGTCGTATCTTTGGTGAAGCCGCAGCCCTTATCTACACAGCAGGACAATCAGCACCAGCCCTTGACTGGTCTAACTGGAATGTCCTTAGTGTAACCAGTCCAATATCAATCTTCCGTCAAGCAGAAACCTTGGCTGTTCATATCTGGAAAGTAAATAGTGAAGGAACTATTCCTGATGGAACTCTTGTTTCAGCAGGTTCTGCAGCGGTGCTCCTCATCTTTATCTTGATCTTTAACTTTGGAGCACGAAAACTCGGAAGCTATCTACATAAGAAATTAACCGCTGCCTAAAGGAGAAGCCATGTCGAAATATAATTGGGATGAAAGGCATATTATTACTTTTCCAGAAGAAAAAGTGGCCCTCTCTACGAAGGATTTACATGTTTACTACGGTAAGAATGAATCCATCAAGGGCGTGGATATGCAATTCGAAAAAAATAAAATTACAGCTTTAATTGGTCCATCAGGTTCTGGGAAATCAACCTACCTACGCAGTCTCAACCGTATGAATGATACCATTGATATTGCTAAGGTTACAGGACAAATTCTCTATCAAGGAATTGACGTCAACCGTCCTGAAATCAATGTTTACGAAATGCGTAAACACATCGGAATGGTTTTCCAACGTCCAAATCCATTTGCTAAATCAATTTACCGCAACATCACCTTTGCACATGAACGTGCAGGAGTTAAGGACAAGAAGGTCCTTGATGAAATTGTAGAAACCTCTCTTCGTCAAGCCGCCCTCTGGGATCAGGTTAAAGACGACCTTCATAAGTCAGCCTTGACGCTTTCAGGAGGTCAACAACAGCGTCTCTGTATCGCTCGTGCAATCTCTGTGAAACCAGATATCCTCTTGATGGATGAGCCAGCATCAGCCTTGGATCCGATTGCGACAGCTCAACTTGAAGAAACCATGCTGGAGTTGAAGAAGGACTTTACCATTATCATCGTAACTCACAGTATGCAACAAGCTGCGCGTGCTAGTGATTATACAGGATTCTTCTACCTGGGTGACTTGATTGAGTATGATAAGACATCTAATATTTTCCAAAATGCGAAGCTACAGTCAACAAATGACTATGTAACTGGACACTTTGGTTAGAAAGGGAACAGTATGACAGAACCGATTTTACAGGTTTCAGACCTGTCAGTCTATTACAATAAAAAGAAGGCCTTGAATAGTGTTTCCTTATCGTTCCAACCCAAGGAAATTACGGCACTTATCGGTCCGTCTGGATCTGGAAAATCAACACTTCTAAAGGCTATTAACCGAATGGGTGACCTTAATCCTGAAGTGACGACAACTGGATCAGTGGTTTATAATGGGCACAATATCTATAGTCCTCGTACGGATACAGTTGAATTACGTAAAGAAATTGGTATGGTCTTCCAACAACCCAATCCTTTTCCTATGTCTATCTATGAAAATGTCGTTTATGGCCTCCGTATAAATGGGGAAAAAGACAAGCAGGTCTTAGATGAAGCAGTGGAGAAGGCTTTACAACGTGCTTCAATCTGGGATGAAGTCAAGGACCGTTTGCATGATTCTGCTATTGGTCTTTCAGGTGGGCAACAACAACGTGTTTGTGTGGCACGTGTATTGGCGACTAGCCCTAAAATCATCCTCTTGGATGAACCAACTTCAGCCTTGGACCCTATTTCTGCTGGTAAGATTGAGGAAACCTTGTATGGTCTAAAAGACAAATACACCATGCTCTTGGTTACTCGTTCTATGCAGCAAGCATCTCGAATCTCCGATAAGACAGGCTTTTTCCTCAATGGAGATTTGATTGAATTTAACGATACCAAGGATATGTTCCTCTATCCTCAACATAAGGAGACAGAGGACTACATTTCAGGTAAATTTGGATAAGGAGTGAGAAGATGTTACGATCTCAATTTGAAGAAGATTTAGAGAAATTGCATAATCAGTTTTATGCTATGGGACAAGAAGTTCTTTCCCAAATCAATCGTACTGTACGTGCTTTTGTAACGCATGACCGTGACATGGCTAAAGAAGTCATTGAGGAAGATGCAGAAGTAAACGAATACGAAGTGAAACTTGAAAAGAAATCATTTGAAATGATTGCCCTACAACAGCCAGTTTCACAAGACTTACGTACAGTTTTAACAGTTCTAAAAGCTGTGTCAGACTTAGAACGTATGGGGGACCATGCAGTATCTATCGCAAAAGCAACGATTCGTATGAAGGGTGAGCAACGTATCCCTGCAGTTGAAGAAGAAATTAAAAAAATGGGTCGTGAAGTAAAAAACTTTGTTGAAGCCGCATTAGAACTTTATTTGAATGGTTCTGTGGATCAAGCCTATGAAGTTGCAACCATGGATGAAAATATCAACCATTACTTTGATAATATTCGTGATCTTGCAACTGAAGAAATTAGAAAGAACCCAGAAGCTATCGTCACAGGTCGTGATTATTTCCAAGTGATTTCATACTTGGAGCGTATCGGAGACTATGCAAAAAATATCTGTGAATGGGTTGTTTACTTTGAAACAGGTAAGATTGTTGAATTGTAAGATTGATTAATTATGCAAAAAAAGGAGCTTGTTAGTAAGTAAAAGCTCCTTTTTTGAAACAAAAATTGAAAATTTTTCATAAAAATTTAGAATATGCTTGACAAACGAAGTAGATAGAGTTATAATTATACAAAATTAACAGAGAGGTTGTTTATTTATGAATTTTAAAAAATGGATATTTGTCTTATGTAGTTTTCTTGCAAGCTTCTTATTGGTAGCTTGCCAATCGTCTAGCTCAAGCTCGCAGTCTGCAGTGGAGGCCATCAAGCAAAAAGGAAAATTAGTGGTCGCAACTAGTCCCGACTATGCTCCCTTTGAGTTTCAAGCACTTGTGGATGGTAAAAACCAAGTCGTAGGTGCGGATATTGACATGGCGCAAGCAATCGCTGATGAACTTGGAGTGAAATTGGAAATTTCAAGTATGAGTTTTGATAATGTCTTGACCAGTCTTCAAACAGGAAAAGCAGACCTAGCAATTGCGGGAATCAGTGCAACTGAAGAAAGACAAGAAGTCTTTGATTTCTCAATTCCTTACTATGAAAATAAAATTAGCTTCCTTATCAGAAAATCAGATCTTGAAAAATACAAGGATTTGGACTCTCTAGCAAGTGCTAATATTGCAGCTCAAAAAGGGACTGTTCCTGAATCTATGGTTAAAGAGCAACTTCCAAAGGCACAGTTGACTTCTTTGACAAACATGGGCGAAGCAGTCAACGAGCTTCAATCTAGTAAAGTAGATGCCGTTCATATGGATGAGCCAGTGGCACTAAGCTATGCTGCTAAGAACTCCGATTTGGCAGTGGCTACAGTAAGCTTGACTATGAAAGAAGGCGAAGCAAATGCTGTAGCTATCAAAAAAGGTAACTCAGGTTTGAAGGAAGTAGTTGATAAGGTCATCCAAAAACTGAAAGATGACGGAACTTACCAAACTTATCTTGAAAAAGCTGCTAAGCTAACAGAAGTAGAACAGTAAAAAATAACAGAGTTGGATTTCAGTCCAGCTCTGTTTTTAAATAGCTTAATGTTTCTTCAATATTTTCTAAGGAAATTTTTGCAAAGTGATAAGGGCAGTTCGTTAGATAGGAAGATTCGAAGAAGTCAAGTTCTAGAGGACTATGTTTAAGACTAGCGATGCTAGGATAGTTCCTGAGATCAAGCAAAAGCCCATCATGAAGTGGATAGTTCGGTAGGGAAATGGGATACCTTTGTAAGAGCTGTTGGATGTGCTCCTGACTTTTTTCTTGCAGTGCCAGTCGTGCTAGTCTGTTTTTCTCAAAGAGTTGACTATCGATGTAGAGTGATAGAGCCTTTTGCATGATAAGGTTGTTATCGTAGTCGAGGATATTTTTATAGGTGACAAAAGCTTCCTTGATAGTGTTTGGAAGAAGAAGGGCAGTGATTCGAAGGGCAGGAAATAGACTGGTAGAAAAGGACTTGATATAGATGACCAAATCATGTTGGTCTAAATAATGAAAGGTTTGTCCCATTTTAGGATCCAAATCACCCAGGTAGTCATCCTCAACGATATAAATCTGATGTTTGGCAGCCAAGTCAAGGATGGCAAGTTTTTCCTCTTCAGAATAGGAATGCCCCAGAGGATAGTGGAAACGGGGAATGGTATAGAAAAACTTAATCTTTCCGCTTTTAAAGTGTTCCTCAAGTTCGTTTAGGTCAATGCCGTCTACTCGACGGTCAATGGTTTGATAGGGAAGATTTTGAGCTAGTAACAACTGGTTCATCCGATGATAGGTCGGTTGTTCAACCAGTATTTCCTGAGCTTGACCTGGAAAATCAATCTGAGAGAGAATAAACAGTGCTTGTTGGGTTCCAGTTGTCATGACTAACTGGTCTGGTTTGCTATAGATTGCTTGTTCAAAGAGCAAGGAATGAACAGACTCTCGTAATTCTTCTAAACCCTCTTGGTGTTCATAGTAGTTGTAGAGATAATTTTCTCGCCCAATCAAGCTCTCATTGACACACAGACGAAAATCATCATAGGCTGCAGCGTGTTCATCGTTAACTGAGATAATTAAGTCTTCATGACTGGTTTGTTGCTCCAATACATAATAACCACTTTGAGGTTTGGAGTAGATATATTTCTCGTATCGGAGTTCTAAGAGTGCGCGCTGTATGGTGTCTTTGCTACAGTGAAAATCTTGACTGAGTTTTCGGATAGATGGTAGGCGACTTCCAGTTGGAAATCTACCTGATTCTATCTCATTTTTTAGATAGTGAACGACTTGTTCATACTTGCTTTCTTGCTTCATCCCAGACCTCTCATGATTTTGTTACATTGTACCTTTTTTTTAGAAGTTTGGCAATGTTATACTCTTCGAAAATCTCTTCAAACCGCGTCAACGTCGCCTTGCCGTATGTGTAGGATACTGACTACGTCAGTTCCATCTACAACCTCAAAACAGTGTTTTGAGCTGCCTTCGTCAGTTCTATCCACAACCTCAAAACAGTGTTTTGAGCTGACTACGTCAGTTCCATCTACAACCTCAAAACAGTGTTTTGAGCAACCTGCGGCTAGCTTCCTAGTTTGCTCTTTGATTTTCAGAGTATTAAAAGGCAGTCTAGCATTCAATTCTAATCAGAAATGTGATATACTTAGTAAGTAAAATTTTCAAAGAAGAGTGAGATGATGAAGGTGCAAGAACCAGTTAAATTATTCCAATATAATACTTTGGGAGCCTTGATGGCGGGACTTTACGGAGGAACCATGACCGTTGGTGAATTGCTTGAACATGGTGATTTAGGATTAGGAACCCTGGATTCTATCGATGGAGAATTGATTGTCTTAGATGGGAAAGCTTATCAGGCTAAGGGATCAGGTGAGAAACCTGAAATTGTGGAAGTTTCATCAGATGCTTTGATTCCCTATGCAGCAGTTGTACCCCACCAGGCAGAAGTTATTTTCCGTCAGCGTTTTGAAATGACTGATCAGGAACTTGAAAAACGTATTGAGTCCTATTATGATGGAGAAAATCTTTTCCGTTCCATCAAGATTCATGGTGATTTTAAACACATGCATGTTCGTATGATTCCAAAATCAACAAGTGAAACGAAGTTTGCTGAGGTTGCGACGCATCAGCCTGAATATAGCTGCGACAATGTCTCAGGAACTATCGTTGGTTTTTGGACACCTGAAATTTTCCATGGAGTTAGTGTTGCTGGTTATCATTTGCACTTCATTTCAGACGATCTAACCTTTGGTGGCCACGTTATGGACTTTGTCATCAAGGAAGGGATTGTAGAGGTGGGAGCTGTTGACCAGTTGGATCAACGTTTTCCTGTTCAGGATCGTCAATATCTATTTGCTAAGTTTAATGTTGACGAGATGAAAAAAGATATCGAACAGGCAGAATAAAAGGAGTCAAATATGAAAATTCATGTAATAATAACGATGCTGGCTTTATTTGCCTTTCTCATTACAGCAGTTTGGTATGCAAGAAAGCAATACAAGATTAATTTTGCAGTTTTGGGACTTGGGGCAGTTGCATTTTTTGCCTCTTCTCAAGTCTTGGAGAAAATCGTTCATCTCTTGGTTCTCCACCCACAAAAGGATGGGACAGTTCCACTCATGACGGAAAATCCTCTTCTCTATGTGATTTATGGCATTTCTATGGCTGCTTTATTTGAAGAAACAGCTCGACTTATTTTCTTTAAATGGTTGGAGAAGAAAAGAACTTTGGAAGATTCAGATGCTCTTGCTTATGGATTGGGACATGGTGGCTTGGAGTTGATCTATATCGGGATTGCAAGTTTACTCAATCTCTTCATCCTCTTTTCAGCAGTAGAATCTCAAAATCCAAACATAATGCAACTCTTGCCTGAAAGCACGCTTGCTACGATTAACAATCTAGCGGCATGGCAGATTTACCTTTTGGGACTAGAGAGAATTCTAGCCTTGCTTCTTCAAGTTGGTTTGACCTTCTGGGTTTATCAAGCAGTTCGCCAAAAGAAATGGATTTACCTAGTAGCTGCTTATGGTTTACATGCCCTATTTGATTTGGCTCCGAGCCTATCTCAAGTTGGTTGGTTGTCAAATCCCCTTCTCGTAGAAGGATTGTTAGCAGTGGAAGTTATTATTTTTATTTACTTTACAAAAACGATCTTTTATAAAAAGCAATAATACAAAATGTACTGACCCCAAAAAGTTAGAC
>NZ_KV795011.1:0-226 GCF_001808865.1 Streptococcus sp. HMSC061D10
CCATGATCATGTTCATCTTCATGATGCTCGTGTTTCGCTTCATTTTCTTTATGAGTATTATGATTATCTTTTGGAACTTCTGTTTGGACATGCCCATGCAAATGCTCTTGTGCTGCCTTGATCTGTTCTGCTGATAAATCTTTTTTAAAGAAATAGTGGGCATGGTCTCCATGTGAAACTACAAAACCTTGCTCATCTTCTCTAATCACACGCTCAGCTGCAAAGC
>NZ_KV795012.1:0-15338 GCF_001808865.1 Streptococcus sp. HMSC061D10
TCAACTAGGATAACAACTATTTTTACTACTTTACCATGATTATATATAGGACTTATCTATGAAATTTTTTGATGAAAATTACTCACAAGAAATACCTACTCGTATCAAATGTTTAAGAAAAAAGTATAATTTAAAGCAAAGCGACCTAGGTAATGCAGGTCAAGTTAGCCAAGTTGAAAAGGGAGGAATTTGAAAGAATTTGTATCTTTTATTTTTTGTTTCATTTATGCCATATGCTACTGGAATAGTTAGTAGTCATTTCATGAATCATACGGCACAGCTCTTTTATGGACTGATCGTTATTGTTTCAACGGTAGCAAACTGGTTTTTACATAAAGTAATTGATAAACCCAATATAGATCAGAAAGAATTACTTGAAGCTACCGCACAATATAGGAAGTTATTGATACCTGACCTAATAATTAAAGGAGTGGGATTGATTCTATCCCTAATTCTCTATCCTCCGATTATGATGTATAGTGTTTTAATTGCGGCATTTTACATCATAACTTTAAAAATACTATCCGAAAAAAGAGTGAATAACTAAAAAACGGTGACCAAAGTTAGGTGTATTATTTTAATGCTTAGAGACCTAAACTATTCCTCTATTTTAAAAATATTGATTCAGATTTTATGAAATTAAAAAGTAGATATTGTTCAGAAAATCCTTGATATTACGCTGTTTTTAGTCCAACTGAAATCCATACTTTCCAAACCAGGTCTTAAGAAAGCTCGTAAAGCATCACAATTTAGTAAACGTTCTTCGAAAGAATGACTATACTTACAAAGAGCACCTTTCGGGGTGTTCTTTTTATTGATATCTTGTAGATTTATAATTAGAAATCTCCTTGAATGGTATCAGGTAAATGAAAAATTCGGCGATCATATCCTATTTCTTTGTACTTTAGTCTAATACCTATAATGAAAAAAACTCTAGCTATCAGGTAGTTGATAGTTAGAGTTTTTTTCTATTCATATGATTTAATGAGATTAAATAAGGCTTCTGCTTCTGATGACAGTGTAGCTGATTTGAGATAAGCATAATAAACTGTAAATGTTATCTGGTCCTCCGGTATTAGAGGGATTTTTATTAAATCATCATCTTCATCAGAAAGTGCGATATCAGCTAGTAAACTAAGGCCAACCCCTTTCTTTAAAAGTTCTTTAATGATGACAATGTCATCAGTCTTAAAGAATACTTCTGCCTTGTTTTGATGCTTTTGATTAAGTAGTTCAAAAGCTTTCAAGTGAACAAAGTGTTCGTCTAAGAGTATAAAGGATTGATCTACTAAATCTTCAAAAGCGAGGGAAGGAGCAGTAGAAAGAGGATGGTTCTTAGATAAAACGACATACAGTTCTTTATGAAAGAGTTCATGTGTCTCTATTGAAGGATGATTGAGTGGTTCAATCAAGCCGAGTAGGCTTGCATCAAGGTCTCCCTTGAGGAGAAGATTTAATAACTCTACGGAGCCACCGCGGATAGGGCGTACTTTTTTTAAAAAATCGAATTTATCTTTTTCGTTTAAGGCAGCAAAGAGATACTGAATGATAATAGGAGGAAATCCTACAGTAGAGTATTGGGCCAAGGAACGATTGATTTCTTTGCGAGTAGAAATAACCTCAGGTAAGATCTTTTCTGTATGCTTTAGAAGGATTTGCCCTTGAGGAGTTAGTTTGAAGGAACGATGCGAGGGATCGTGGTGAATCAATTTGCAATTAAAAGATTCTTCTAAGCGCTTGATGGCATAAGAAATAGATGGTTGGCTGACTTTGTGTTGTTTTGCTACTTCCGTATAGGATTGAAGCTGGCAGAGGTCATAAAAATATTGTAGATCTTTTAAATTCATATGGGCTCACTTTCATTAGTTGGAGAAGGAAAATAAGTGGAAATCACTAGATAAATACTTTTTATCCGTACCCTACAATTTGACTATACGAGTATTTGCCGGTTAAAATGTAAGTGAGTCAGGGATATCAAAGGTTATCTAAGATACTTTCAAAAATGACCAACATCTTTTCTCGTTTATCAATAGGGAGCTGTTTAATCTTCATGTTGATTCTTTTGAGTGAAAGATTGTCGGTCTTATCAGAGGTTGATTCAAGGCTATCAAAATTGAAAAATTCCTCTGGGGTCATCTCTAGGGCGACAATCACTTTTTCAAGACTGTGAATGGTCAGATTCACATTTTGGTTTTCAAGTTGATTGATATACTTAAGCCCAAGTCCCGCTTGTTCCGAAAGTTCTTCCTGGCTCATTTTTTCTGTGTTCGAAAATATTTCACTTTGTGGGAAATATATTGTTGTAAATAGTTTTTATTCGTCATATAAATAGAATACAAGTTTTGCATGACAAAAAAACATCTTAAAAAATACAAAGTATTGTATAACAAACTTATATAATATTTATTTTAATTCGGATTGCCAATTTGTATGATTAGTTTCTTTTACTCGAAACTTTTAGGAAAGAGTGATCATCGAGAGTTTTATGAGTTCAGAACTTTATAAAATATAACAACTTAAAGTGTCATTAATAATGGTGTTTTAACTATAAAAGAGCTTATTAGAAAATTGTCTTCGTAGACTCATTATAACATATGCGCACACGATTGTATTTTTTAAACAACAAAGTTTTCCAAACAATTCGTTTTAAGTGGTATAATAGAAGTAAAAAGGAGGTTGCACTATGACTGCACATGATATTTTAAACAACCCTTTCCTCAATAGAGGTACTGCCTTTACCTTAGAGGAACGAAAGGAACTAGGCCTTATTGGTTTACTGCCACCGTATGTTCAAACGATTGAAGAACAAGCGGCGCAAACTTATGCACAAATGCAAACAAAAGCCAATGATTTGGAAAAGCGTCTTTTCCTAATGGAAATTTTTAATACCAACCGGACTCTTTTCTATTACCTCTTTTCTCAACATTTGGAGGAATTCAATCCAATTGTATACGATCCAACCATTGCAGATACCATTGAAGGCTATAGTGACCTCTTTGTAGATCCCCAATATGCGGGATATCTTGATATCAATCATCCTGAAAATATTGAAGCCACTTTGAAAAATGCTGCTGGTGATCGCGAGATTCGCCTCATTGTTGTAACAGATGCAGAAGGAATCCTTGGAATCGGTGACTGGGGAACAAATGGTGTCGATATTTCTGTCGGGAAATTGATGGTCTATACGGGTGCTGCTGGAATCGATCCTTCTGTGGTCCTTCCTTTAGTTATCGATGCAGGGACTAACCGTGAAGAACTTCGTAACAATCCTAATTACTTAGGAAATCGTCACGAACGGGTTCGCGGAGATCGTTACTACGACTTCATTGACCAATTTGTTCAAACAGCAGAACGTCTCTTTCCTAAACTCTACCTTCACTGGGAAGACTTCGGCCGCTCGAATGCTGCCAATATTCTTGAAAAATACCGGAAACAAATTCCAACTTTTAATGATGATATTCAAGGTACAGGAATCGTTACCTTGGGTGGTATCTTTGGTTCGCTGGATATTAGTGGTGAAAAATTAACAGATCAAGTTTATCTCTGCTATGGTGGTGGGACTGCGGGTGCAGGAATTGCCTCTCGTGTTCTTCGTGAAATGGTGAGTGAAGGTCTTTCTGAAGAAGAAGCCTATAAACGTTTCTTTATGGTTGATAAACAAGGTCTTCTCTTTGATGACATGGATGACCTAACCCCTGAACAAAAACCGTTTGCTAAGAAACGTGCTGACTTTAGTAATGCAGACAGGTTGACTGACCTGCTTGAAGTAGTGAAGACTGTGAAGCCAACCATTCTTGTAGGAACTTCGACTCAGCCAAATACCTTCACGAAAGAAATAGTAGAGGCTATGTGTGAAAATACAGAACGTCCGATGATTTTCCCTTTGTCAAATCCAACCAAACTAGCAGAAGCTAGTGCCAAAGATTTGATTGAATGGTCAGATGGCAAAGCTTTTGTCGCAACAGGAATTCCTGCTGATACAGTTTCTTATAAAGGTGTCGACTATGTGATTGGTCAAGCCAATAATGCCTTGATTTACCCAGGTCTTGGTCTAGGTATGCTGGCTTCTGAAGCAAGTCTTTTGACTGATGAAATGATCGGAGCAGCGGCTCATTCATTGAGTGGTATTGTCAATCCAGGCCAACCAGGAGCTCCTGTCTTGCCACCGTTCAAGTATGTAGCAGATGTTTCTATTAAAGTAGCAGAAGCAGTCGCTAAAAAAGCACAAGAGCAAGGTCTTGCACGTGCTAAGGAAACAGATATGGCCAAAGCAGTTCGTGATTTGAAGTGGTATCCAGAGTATAAATAATTCACTGCTGCTGTCTATCCTTTGCTAGCGACAGATTTGTATGGGCTGTGGACTTAAGTAATTTAGAAAGGATACCTATGTCACTCTTTTTAACCTCGATTACGAGTATCATTCCGATTATCGCTATTATTGTTTTGGGGTATATTCTTCAGGTGAAGGGATGGTTTGGAGATGCCTTTGGGCCTAACCTATCTCGTTTGATCATGAATGTAGCCTTGCCAGCGTCAATCTTTGTGTCGGTGATGAAATACCTAACACTAGATAAACTAATCAGTCTTTCTGGAGGTCTCCTTTATACATTTGTGGCCTTTATCTTGGGCTATATCGTAGCTTATATTGCAGTTATGGTTTTCAAGGTTCGTCCAGGACGGCGAGGAACCATGATTAATACTTTTGTGAATGCCAATACTATTTTTATTGGTTTACCTTTAAACGTTGCTCTTTTTGGGGATCAGGCTCTTCCTTATTTCTTAATTTACTATATCACTAACACGATTTCCACCTGGACATTGGGCGTGTATTTGATGACGAGTGACAGTAAATCGGGTCAAAGCAAGGAGACAAGTAAATTTGACTGGAAGAAATTGCTACCAGCTCCGCTTGTAGGTTTTCTTGTGGCTCTGCTATTTTTGATTCTCCGAATCTCTATTCCAGATTTCGCAACGAATACCTTAACCTATGTTGGAAATATCGTAACTCCCTTATCTCTGATTTATATTGGTATCGTTCTTGCAAAGGCAGGCTTGAAAACTATTACTTTTGATAAAGATACAATTGTCACTTTAGTTGGACGCTTTATCCTAGCTCCTCTAATCATGCTTCTTGTATTGAAGTTCTTTGCGCCAAATATGGCGACAGTAGAATTTAAGACCTTTATGATTCAGTCCGCTACACCAGCTTTAGCTGTTCTTCCGATCCTTGCTAATCAGGGAAAAGGAGATGTGGAATTCTCTACGAATGTGGTGACTCTAAGTACGGTTCTATTTATCGTTGTTATTCCAATATTACAAACTTTATTAGGATAAGAAGGAAGAGGATAGGATTGAAAGTTTTGCATTAAGAAATTGCACTATTATAGATACATCTATTCCTATTTCTTGAAATCAAAATCGGCATAAACTCTTCGGACGTTTCCTATCAAGCGCTTTTGAGCTGTCCTAAAAGCCAAACTTTTCAAACTAGGATTGAAAAAAGCTCGTAAAGCATCACAATTTAGTAAACGTTCTTCGAAAGAATGACTATATTTACAAAGAACACCTTTCGGGGTGTTCTTTTTTAATCCTCAATAGAGAGTTAACCCCCAAAAATCACACCACTAGCCTTTGTCTTATATAATTTGTTCCTAGTATCAGTTTAGTATGATATAATTAAATGCGAATAATTTAAAGGAGTTATAAATGAAAATAGGAAAAGGCATCAATTGGATTTTGATTCTGTTAAGTTGTTTAATTGCTATAGTACTGATAAGTTTTATGTTCTTCTTTAATCATAAGAAGCAAGATGTAGAAGCAGTAAATGCTACAACAGAACAGGTTTCTACTACCAGTACGACAGCGACTAGTACAACAGCAACTAGTACAACAACCACTAGTTCAACGACTACTCAAGATAGTGTTACGACTACTGAGGAAAAACCTTCGACACAAGAAGAGCAAACGAATGCTGAGTCACAAAAAATAGATGAGCAAGCCATTCTAAATGGAGATTTCTCTACTCTAGTTGGAACATGGAGAAATGGACTTGGGCAAGAGTTTACATTCGATAAAAATGGACTAGTAAATAGTGGGAACATTGAGAAAGTGAGCATAGCTAGCGATGGGAGTGTTAGCTTCAGCGTTAGGTCTGGTTTTACAGGGTATGGAATGAGTATTTATCCTGCTGGACTTACTATAGCTGGGTTAGATTCTGACTTAAGTAAAAACAGGCTTATTGCTGGCCAAGCTGCTCCAACTAGCTCAGAACAAGTTTTTTATAAAGTAGACTAAATGATTCCCCATCTCATCAAATTTGAGATGGTTTTCTTCTTTATTTGTGAGTCAGTATCATTTTATGAAGATGAAGTAAGTAGGATTTTAAAATAGCTTCTATAGGCATTCCAGCCTGTTTAGCAAGATGTTGGAATTTATGAGGACTTTGATGGATATTATTTTTCTTCATAGCATGTTGTGTTATAATGTAGATACGATATGAATAAATTAAGATATCACTGTAAATTCTGTAAATGTCACTTTGTATGAACATGAGTACATTTGAATTTATAGAATGATAGGAGGTGGTTTACAATGATAAGTTTAGAGCTGATGTCTGAAGAAAATAGCATAGATGTTTATTCTTTTGAAAAAGAAAATCGGGAGTATTTTGAGCGGAGTTTACCTCCTAGACCAGCTCACTATTTTGACTTAGAAGGTTTTAAAGAAATTACAAGGGAATTGTTAAGGGAACAAGAGAATCATGATGTCTATATGCATCTTATTAGAGATGCACAAGGCACTATGGTTGGAAGAATCAATTTAAGTGTCTTAGAGGATGATAGAAAAACAGCAGAACTTGGATATAGGATCGGAGAAAATGTTACTAATTTAGGATATGCAAGCGAAGCAGTTAAACTCGTTTTAGACAAGGCCTTTACTACTTATGGTTTACATAAGATTATCGCAGGGACGGCAAGGGACAATCTGGCCTCTCAGAGAGTGCTTTTAAAAAATGGTTTCACCTTTAGTAAAATCATAGAAAATGACTTTCAAATGCATAACGAGTGGATTCATACGGCAGTATTTGAGATAAGGAATCTATAGCATCATTATTACCAGTCGTTTGCCAAAACTCAACATTTCTAGTAGACATTCGTCTGCTTTTTTTATATAATAAAACTAAACCAAAATAGTTGAATTTTAAAAATAAAGTCAACCTGCAATGAAAACATCATGCTAGGAGGTAAATCATGTACCAACCAGAAAAACTCAAGGCTCGGAGAAAAGAGCTAAAGCTAACACAAAAAGAGATTGCAGAGCAGCTTGGGATTAGTTTTCAGGCTTATTCGGCCTGGGAGCGTGGAGTTAAGGAGCCTTCTAAAGAGAAGGTTTCACAATTAGAAGAGATTTTAAAAGTACCAAAAGGCTATTTCACCCAAATCGAAATCGTCCGTCTCTATAATAGCCTCTCTAATCAAGGGAAAGAAAAGGTGGTAGTCTATGCTCGCAACCTGGTTCAAGAAGAACAAGCCAAGAAGGTGACGCTTATTTCAGAAAAACTTTTCGAGTATCATGTCTACGAACGTATGTCAGCCGGTATCGGAGCTTCAGTTTATGATGATCGCAACTTTGATACGGTTTATTTCAATGAGGAACTGGCTCATGATTTTGCTTCCTGGGTATCAGGGGATTCTATGGAACCCAAATATCAAAATGGTTCAGTAGCTTTGATTCGTGAGACAGGATTTGATTATGACGGGGCAGTCTATGCAGTGGTTTGCAATAACCAGACCTATATCAAACGGGTCTATCGAGAAGCAGAAGGTTTACGTCTAGTCTCCATCAATCCTAAATACAAGGATATTTTCATCTCCTATGAGGAAGATCCGAGGATTGTAGGAATTATCGTGGGTAACTTTGTGCCAATGGAGGGATAGTCTATGGGCTACTTTGATTATTCCAGAGAGCCCAAAAGTGATATTGCCTTTGTCGATATGAAGTCCTTTTATGCCAGTGTTGAGTGTGTGGAAAGAGGGCTTCATCCTCTTAAAACTTCCCTTTGTGTTATGAGTCGGGCGGATAATTCTATTGGGCTTATTCTTGCCTCCTCGCCTATGTTTAAAAAGGTTTTTGGGAAAGCAAATGTCGGTCGTGCTCATGATCTGCCTTTTGATATCAAGACGCGCAAATTTTCCTACTACAATGCTAAGAAACAAGGCCTACCTACGGATTCAGCTTATGTGAAATTTATCGAAGATTGGGCTCGGGTGACCGTCATTGTCCCTCCTCGGATGGATAAGTATATCGCAGTCAATATGGAAATCCAAGGAATCTTTCAGAACTATGGCAGTCCTGATGATATTTATCCTTATTCAATTGATGAAGGCTTTATTGATCTAACCAGTTCGCTCAATTATTTTGTTCCAGATCAGCAGATTTCTCGTAAAGATAAGCTGGACATGCTTTCGGCTCGTATCCAGAGAGATATCTGGCGACAGACCGGGATTTACTCGACAGTCGGTATGTCTAATGCCAATCCCCTGCTTGCTAAGTTGGCCTTGGATAATGAAGCCAAGCACACACCGACTATGCGAGCCAATTGGTCTTACCAAGATGTGGAAGACAAGGTCTGGTCCATTCCAAAGATGATCGACTTTTGGGGGATTGGGCATCGGATGGAGAAGCGCTTGAATAGTTTGGGAATCTATTCAATTAAGGAATTAGCCAATAGCAATCCTGATGTCCTGAAGAAGGAACTTGGCCAAGCTGGACTTCGCTTGTGGTTTCATGCTAATGGAATTGATGAGAGTAATGTTCACAAGCCCTATAAAGCCAAATCTCACGGCTTAGGCAATTCGCAAATTTTACCGAGAGACTATGTCAAGCAGCGAGACATCGAAATTATCCTTCGAGAGATGGCTGAGCAGGTGGCTATCAGACTTCGACGGGCCAGAAAGAAGACGACAGTTGTGTCTATTCATCTTGGATTTTCTAAGCAGGAACAAAAACGCTCCATCCATACCCAGATGAAGGTTGAGCCGACCAATAATACCAATCTTTTAGTCAGTTATGTACTGAAATTATTCCATAGCAAATATACTTCTGGAGCCGTCAGAAGTGTTGCCGTTAGTTATTCAGGATTTGTGGATGAATCCTTTGCTTTAATTTCCCTTTTTGATGATGTTGACAAGCTAGAAAAAGAAGAAAGGCTCCAGACTGCCATTGATTCCATTCGAGAACAATTCGGATTTACTTCTCTCTTGAAGGCGACTGCCTTAGAAGACGCATCGAGAAGTATTGCCAGAAGCAAGCTCATCGGAGGGCACTCTGCTGGAGGATTAGATGGATTAAAATGATTGATCGCTCTTATTTGCCCTTTCAATCCGCGAGGGATTATCAGGATTCAGGCATGCAGAAGTGGATGGGCTTTTTTCTATCGGAGCATACCAGTTCACTCAGTGCAGAAAAAAATCGTGTCGATTTATCAACAGATTTGAATCCAGTTGAGAAGTTGCTCTTGCTCTCTCAACTCTATATAAATCAACTAAAAGGCTCTTTTGTGGTCAAGGAGAAAAATCATAAAAGCACCATATTGGGTGAAGTAAGAGAATTATCTCCTCAAGAAATCTCTGTTAGAACGGATGAAGGCTATCGATTAATAAGGGTAGATGATATTCTCACAATCCAACTTTGTCAGGAGGAAGTTGATGACTAGAAAAGAGTTATATGAAAACAAACTACAGATGGACTATTTTTCAGATGACTACATTCGTTTTGAGGAAGATTTTCAAAAATACTCTACCATGAATGTACCCCTGACCTTTCTCATTGATGATATCCTACGGACCATGGCCATAAACCAAAAGAACTACTTTGTTTTAAATAAGGAAAATGCCAAAGATGGCAGAGATCATTATTATTATTTTGAGATAGATTGTCGCGTAGGATGTAGAAGTTTTCACTATAAAAAGCATGTGAATAGATAATTTAGATACTAGGATAGATGAAACATATATTTGTAGCGAGAGATTTTATCCTAAAAAGGAAAAAATACTAGGCCGAAATTCATAAAATTAGTTTATGCTGCTGAAATCTTAGCTAAGGACTTAGTGTATTTTAAATTTGGTGCTGATTTAATTGAGCAGAATGATGTAAGGAAAGAACAATCAAATGAAATGAAGGTAGATGAGCGTTAAAAATATTGGCAGTAGATTTTTAGTTTCTTTAATGTAAAAGCTGGGCTTGAATGAAAGAATCATTTTAAAATGCAGCTTAGAGAGTCCGATTTGTCATCAAAACAACATCATTTTCTTGATTCTTGTCATAGATTTGTAATGAAAATGTACTTTCTTTGTAAAAATCAAAATGCTATAATTCTCTAAACAATTTTCCTTGAACAGGGAGGTTATTATGAAAAAATATAGATTGTTGAAGAATCCTTTCTTGGTGCGTATCCTTGGATTGCTGATGGTATTTCTCTTCCTATCAGCATTCACCGCACCTGAAAAACCAGACTATGGTATCTACGATCCAAATCACTATTTGACAGAGGATACTATCACACAAATTCGTGATTTGAATGAAGCCAATAGTAAAATGGCAGAAAAGCTTCAAGTGGGTGTCTATATCGTAGATAGTCTTGAAGGAGAAAGCATTGAAACGGTCGCTAATGAGACGGCTAGAGCCTGGAAGGTAGGTTATTCAGGAGATAATTTTGGAAGTTTGATTGTGGTGGCTGTTCAAGATCGTAAATCAAGAATTGAAACCAGTAATAATACCGCAATTAGAATAACGGACTACCAAACCAAGCAATTGTTGGCAGCCAGTCGTACAGATTTTAAAAATGGAGACTATAGTAAGGGAATTCTAGCGATTGCCAAAGGTTTGGATAATCAGTTTTATAAGGGAACTGGAACCTTTTCATCTGATGGCTACTCCTCTGATATCAAACGTTATTCTGAAAGTATCAGTGGCAAAAAATCTAATCGAGATAGAAGTGGTTCATCAAGTCGCCGTCAAAACAGTGAACCTATGGACAATATATTTGGAGTCGGGATAATCATTTATTTCATCGTCATGTTTATTGCCATTATCAGAGGAGGTGGAAGTTCTCGTAACGATGACTCGTCTAGTGGTGGCTGGTGGATCAGTGACTCATCCGATTCGGACTCGTCTTGGTCAGACTCAGGTTCAGATTCTTCTGGTGGCTGGGACGGCGGAGGCTTTGATGGTGGAGGTTCATCCGATGATTGGTAATGTCAGTATAAAATTTAAAGAAATGAGTAGGTTTAGATATGAAAAATAAAGGAATCATTTATGTATTGAGCATTTTGCTAGCAATTATCTTGCTAGGAGGCTGCTCGGTCGTAGGTACTTATAATGGTCTTGTCTCCGAACAGACCAAGGTAGAACAAGCTCAAGCAAATGTAGCGACAGCCCTTCAACGTCGTTCAGACTTGATTGGAAATCTGGTAGAGTCTGTAAAGGGACAAATGAACCATGAGACAGAAGTCTTTACCCAGATTGCAGAAGCACGTGCAAAAATTGGGAATGGCTCTGTTACTTCAAAGGAAAACCAAGAGGCTCAAGGTGAGTTGAGTTCAGCTATTTCACGCCTGCTTGTGTTGACGGAGAACTATCCTGAGCTTAAGAGCAATCAAAATGTGGAACAACTCATGACGGAGTTGGCTGGAAGCGAAAATCGTATTTTTGTAGCCCGCAAAGATTACAACCAGGCAGCAACTGACTACAATCAAAAATTAAGAAGCTTCCCAACTGTTCTCTTTGCTAATATGATGAACTTTAAAGAAGCAGAAACCTTCAAAGAAAGCGAAGAAGCCAAGACGGCTCCAAAGGTTGATTTTAGTACTTCTACATCAAAACAGTAGACTGGCCGTTTATTTTTAAGAATTACAAGATCTGGAAACTACTTTCCAGGTCTTTTTGCTATAATAAAAATAGGAAACAGTTCTGGAGGTGAGGAGATGGAGAAGTTGCTACAATTGCTAGTTTTAGTGCCCTATTTTTACTTTTTTAGTTGGCAAAGGAAGGTACAACCAGGAAGTAAGCACTTTTCATTCCTTTACTATTTTTACTGGATTTATTTACCTCTCATAGCCTTGTTTAGTCTAGCTTTCACTCTTTTTTCGCTAATCTTATTTAATTTTGTTTTACTAGAACCCAAGGATCTAGCTAGGTGGTTGATATGGATAGTTTTAGTCCTTTTATCCTTACTCAATGACTGGATAGTTTATACTGGTCTAAAATTTATGAAAAAACTGAAGTTGGAAAAGAAGAAGGCTAATCTTCCTTGAGAGAACTGAGGAAATTCTTGTCTAATAACTGAAGATGATTCGTTTCTCAATGCTAAGTTAAGTAGAAGTTCAAATTAGGGAAAAATGAAGCTAAGAGTAGGAATTTTAAAGGGAACTAATCTTGATGATTAGCCCTTTTTTGCCCTAAGGGAAAACGGAATATTTCTTGAAAAAATTGGGCAAATATGCTACAATAAAAAGAACATTCTAAAATATTCAGAATTTAAAGTAAGGAAAAAAATGGCAAATTTACTAAAAACAATCATCGAAAATGATAAAGGAGAGATTCGTCGTCTGGAGAAGATGGCTGACAAGGTCTTTAAATATGAAGATCAGATGGCTGCCTTGAGCGATGAAGAATTGCAAGCAAAAACAGAAGAATTCAAACAACGCTATCAAAATGGTGAGACTCTTGACCAACTTTTGTATGAGGCGTTTGCTGTTGTACGCGAGGGAGCTAAGCGTGTTCTTGGTCTTTTCCCGTATAAGGTTCAGGTTATGGGGGGAATCGTTCTTCACCATGGTGACGTTCCTGAGATGCGTACTGGTGAGGGGAAAACCTTGACAGCGACTATGCCAGTATACCTTAACGCCCTTTCAGGTAAAGGTGTACACGTAGTTACGGTCAATGAGTACCTATCAGAACGTGACGCGACTGAGATGGGTGAGTTGTACTCATGGCTCGGCTTGTCAGTTGGGATCAACTTGGCAGCCAAATCTCCAATGGAGAAAAAAGAAGCTTATGAGTGTGATATCACTTATTCAACAAACTCAGAGATTGGTTTCGATTATCTTCGTGATAACATGGTCGTTCGTGCCGAAAATATGGTTCAACGTCCACTCAACTACGCCTTGGTCGATGAGGTTGACTCAATCTTGATCGACGAAGCTCGTACTCCTTTGATCGTTTCAGGAGCCAATGCAGTTGAAACCAGCCAACTCTACCATATGGCGGACCATTTTGTGAAGTCTTTGGATAAGGATGACTATATCATTGATATTCAGTCTAAGACAATTGGTCTATCTGATTCTGGTATTGACAAGGCTGAAAGCTACTTCAAACTAGAAAATCTCTACGATATCGAAAACGTAGCCTTGACTCACTTTATAGACAATGCCCTTCGTGCTAACTACATCATGATTCTTGATATTGACTATGTGGTCAGCGAAGAGCAGGAAATCTTGATTGTCGACCAATTTACCGGTCGTACCATGGAAGGTCGTCGTTATTCTGATGGTTTGCACCAAGCTATTGAAGCAAAAGAAGGTGTGCCAATCCAAGATGAAACTAAGACTTCAGCTTCTATTACCTACCAAAACCTTTTCCGTATGTATAAGAAATTGTCAGGGATGACAGGTACTGGTAAGACAGAGGAAGAGGAGTTCCGCGAAATCTATAATATTCGTGTTATTCCAATCCCAACAAACCGTCCAGTTCAACGTATTGACCATCCAGACGTACTTTATGCTAGTCTTGAAGCTAAATTTAAGGCTGTTGTTGAAGATGTAAAAGCTCGCTACCAAAAAGGTCAACCAGTCTTGGTAGGTACTGTTGCCGTTGAAACCAGTGATTATATTTCTAAAAAATTGGTTGCTGCAGGTGTTCCTCACGAAGTATTGAATGCCAAGAACCACTATAAAGAAGCTCAAATCATCATGAATGCTGGCCAACGTGGTGCAGTTACAATTGCGACCAACATGGCCGGTCGTGGTACTGATATTAAGCTAGGTGAAGGTGTTCGTGAACTTGGTGGACTTTGTGTCATTGGTACAGAACGCCATGAAAGTCGTCGTATCGATAACCAGCTTCGTGGACGTTCAGGACGTCAAGGGGACCCAGGAGAGTCACAATTCTACCTTTCTCTTGAAGATGATTTGATGAAACGTTTCGGTTCAGAGCGCTTGAAGGGTGTCTTTGAACGTCTCAATATGTCAGACGAAGCGATCAAATCTCGTATGTTGACACGTCAGGTTGAAGCAGCACAAAAACGTGTTGAAGGAAACAACTACGACACACGTAAACAAGTCCTTCAATACGATGATGTCATGCGTGAGCAACGTGAGATTATTTACTCACAACGTTACGATGTCATCACTGCTGATCGTGACTTGGCTCCTGAGATTCATGCAATGATTAAACGCACCATTAATCGTGTTGTTGATAATCATGCGCGTGCTAAACAAGATGAAAAACTAGAAGCTATCTTGAATTTTGCAAGATACAACTTGCTTCCAGAAGATTCAATTTCACTTTCAGACCTAGAAGGTTTGTCAGACCAAGCGATCAAAGATGAACTTTACCAACGTGCCTTGAAAGTCTACGATAGTCAAGTTGCTAAGCTTCGTGATGAGGAAGCCGTCAAAGAATTCCAAAAAGTCTTGATCCTACGTGTTGTAGATAACAAGTGGACAGACCATATCGATGCTCTTGATCAGTTGCGTAATGCTGTTGGTCTCCGTGGTTATGCTCAGAATAACCCTGTCGTTGAGTATCAAGCAGAAGGTTTCCGTATGTTTAATGATATGATTGGTTCCATTGAGTTTGATGTGACTCGTTTGATGATGAAAGCACAAATTCATGAACAAGAGCGTCCACAAGCAGAGCGTCATATCAGTACGACCGCTACTCGTAATATCGCTGCGCAACAGGCTGATCTTCCTGCAGATTTGGATCTTAGCCAAGTTAAGCGTAACGACTTGTGCCCATGTGGTTCTGGTAAGAAATTTAAAAACTGTCACGGTAAACGACATTAAGAATGACTAATTTTCAGGCGGATGCCTAGTGAAAAGTGAATTTTCGCTTGGCGTCCGTTTGCTTTATAAGGAGGATGAATCATGGTATTTACAGCCAAAAGCCCTAAAATTAATATTGAGGAAGTTCGTAGTTTGTCTAAATTAGAAGGACAAGCACTTGCCAATAAACAACAACGCGATCAAGAACTTGAAGCGATTATTCGTGGTGAAGATCAACGCATTTTGTTGGTGATTGGTCCGTGTTCGTCTGACAATGAAGAAGCAGTTCTT
>NZ_KV795012.1:15438-62768 GCF_001808865.1 Streptococcus sp. HMSC061D10
TGACAATGAAGAAGCAGTTCTTGAGTATGCCAAGCGTTTGGCAAAATTGCAAGAAGAAGTCAAAGATCGCGTTTTTATGGTGATGCGCGTCTACACTGCTAAACCACGTACTAATGGTGATGGTTATAAGGGCTTGATTCACCAACCAAATGCCAAAGAAGCACCTAGTCTCATCAATGGGATCAAGGCGGTTCGTCACCTGCATTACCGTGTTATTTCTGAGACAGGAATGACGACAGCGGATGAAATGTTGTACCCAGAGAACCTTCCTTTGGTAGATGATTTGATTTCTTATATGGCAGTTGGAGCTCGTTCGGTTGAAGACCAACAACACCGTTTTGTAGCTAGTGGAGCAGATTTTGCGACAGGTTTTAAAAATCCAACGTCTGGAAATCTCAATGTCATGTTCAACGGTATTTATGCAGCGCAAAACAAGCAGAGTTTTCTTTTCCTAGGAAAAGAAGTCGAAACTACTGGAAATCCTCTATCCCATGCCATTCTCCGTGGTGCCCTTAACGAATACGGGAAAAACATTCCTAACTACTACTATGATAATTTGATGGATACTATTGCCCAGTATGAAAAGATGGGCCTTGAAAATCCATTTATCATCATTGATACCAACCATGATAACTCAGGCAAGCAGTATATGGATCAGATTCGCATCGTTCGTCAGACCTTGATTAACCGCGATTGGAATGAAAAGATTAAAAAATATGTTCGTGGTTTCATGATTGAGTCTTATCTAGAAGACGGTCGTCAAAATGAACCAGAGGTCTTTGGGAAATCTATCACCGATCCATGTCTAGGATGGGAAAATACTGAGGCTCTTGTGCGCGAAATCTACCAAAGACTAGGAGAATAATATGGCATTTATTGAAAAAGGTCAAGAAATCGATATTGAAGCGATTAAGGCGGAAACACAGCTGTCTGCAAAAGCCTTGCAACATAAGGAAAGCCGTGACCAGGAACTAGCAGACATCCTTTCAGGAAAGGATGACCGAATCTTGTTGGTCATTGGACCTTGTTCGTCTGACAATGAAGAAGCAGTTCTTGAGTATGCTCGCCGTTTGGCAGACTTGCAGAGGAAAGTTGCGGATAAGATTTTCATGGTCATGCGTGTTTACACAGCCAAGCCACGCACCAATGGAGATGGCTACAAGGGTTTGGTTCATCAGCCAGATACTTCTAAAGCACCAAGTTTGATTAATGGTTTGCAGGCTGTACGTCAGCTTCATTATCGAGTGATTACAGAAACTGGATTGACTACAGCAGATGAAATGCTTTATCCATCCAATCTAGTTTTAGTTGACGACTTGGTGAGCTACCATGCCGTGGGTGCGCGTTCAGTAGAAGACCAAGAACACCGTTTTGTAGCTTCAGGGATTGATGCACCAGTGGGGATGAAAAATCCAACCTCAGGAAATCTATCTGTTATGTTTAATGCCATCTATGCTGCACAAAACAAGCAAACATTTCTTTACCATGGACAAGAAGTTGAGACTTCAGGTAATCCCCTGGCCCACGTTATCCTTCGTGGAGCTATGAATGAATATGGGAAGAATGAACCAAACTTCTACTATGAAACTCTCTTAGATGCTATCGGCCGTTACGAGTCTATGGGGCTTGAAAATCCCTTTATCATGATTGATACTAACCATGATAATTCAGGGAAGCAATATATGGAGCAAGTTCGAATTGTTCGTCAGGCTCTGCTCAACCGTGACTGGAATGAAAAGATCAAGAAGACAGTTCGAGGTTTCATGATTGAATCTTACTTGGCAGATGGTCGCCAAAATCAACCAGAAATCTTTGGTTGTTCTATTACAGACCCATGTCTAGGATGGGAAAACACAGTAGCCCTGGTAGAAGAAATCTATACTACCTTAACAAAATAAGTGAAAAGGATGGAGTTGGGGGTATCTCAACTCCTTTTGATGAAAATGATAGTTGGACACGGAATCGATATCGAAGAATTAGCTTCCATACAAAATGCAGTTGAAAAAAGAGAAGGCTTTGCGCAGCGTGTCTTGACGGACAAGGAAATGGAGCGCTTTTCCAGTCTCAAAGGTCGTAGGCAGATCGAGTATTTGGCTGGTCGTTGGTCAGCTAAAGAAGCTTTCTCAAAGGCTATGGGAACGGGAATTGGGAAGCTGGGCTTTCAGGATTTGGAAGTTTTGAACAATGAGAGAGGGGCTCCCTACTTCAGCAAATCCCCGTTTTCAGGGAAAGTGTGGCTATCGATCAGCCATACAGATCAGTTTGTGACAGCTAGTGTTATTTTGGAGGAAGAATATGAAAACTAGTCCACATAGACCAACCAAGGCCCTCATCGACCTGGGTGCTATTCGCTACAATATCCAACAAATGGGAGAGCACATTCCTAAAGATACACTAAAATGGGCGGTTGTAAAAGCCAATGCCTACGGACACGGAGCGGTAGCTGTTGCAACAGCTATTCAGGATGATGTTGACGGCTTTTGCGTTTCGAATATCGATGAAGCCCTCGAGCTTCGTCAGGCAGGAATTTCTAAGAAGATTCTCATTTTGGGAGTATCTGAGGCTGAATCTCTCTCATTGGCTAAGGAGTATGCGATTACCTTGACAGTGGCAGGATTGGAATGGATCCAGAAACTCATAGCTACAGAGCCAGACTTATCAGGTTTAACCGTTCATCTTAAAATTGATTCAGGTATGGGACGAATTGGTTTTAGAAGTGCAAGCGAGGCGGCACAAGCTCAAACTTTACTCAAGGAGCATGGAGCA
The DNA here is from genome assembly GCF_001808865.1 of Streptococcus sp. HMSC061D10. Lineage (NCBI taxonomy): Bacteria > Bacillati > Bacillota > Bacilli > Lactobacillales > Streptococcaceae > Streptococcus > Streptococcus sp. HMSC061D10. The sequence continues at coordinate 18,205 of NZ_KV795012.1, forward strand.
AATGTTGAGGGAATCTTTACACACTTTGCTACTGCAGATGAAGAGTCAGATAGCTACTTTAAGCAACAGCTAGAGAGTTTTAAGGGAATCCTAGATGATTTGCAAGAAGTGCCAAAATTGGTTCATGCTAGTAACTCCGCAACTACTTTATGGCATGCGGAAACGATTTTTAATGCTGTTCGCATGGGGGATTCCATGTATGGTCTCAATCCAAGTGGACAAGTTTTGGAATTGCCTTATAAACTAAAACCAGCCTTGACTTTGGAGTCAGCCATCGTTCATGTCAAAACAGTAGAGGCTGGAGCTTGTATGGGCTACGGAGCGACCTATCAGGCAGACAGTGAGCAAGTCATTGCTACTTTGCCAATCGGTTATGCAGATGGTTGGACACGAGACATGCAGAATTTCTCAGTTCTGGTGGATGGCCAATTGTGCCCCATCGTAGGACGTGTATCCATGGACCAAATCACCATTCGTTTGCCTAAGCTTTATCCATTGGGTACCAAGGTAACCTTGATTGGCTCAAACGGGGACAAGGAGATTACTGCAACAGATGTAGCGGTTTACCGTGGAACCATCAATTATGAGGTAGTTTGTCTCCTCAGTGATCGAATTCCGAGAGAATATTATTAAAAAACAGAAGGAAAGGAGAGTAGCATGAATTTACACCAACCCTTGCATGTCTTGCCTGGTGTGGGACCCAAATCAGCAGAAAAATATGCCAAAATAGGAATCGAAAATCTGCAAGACCTCTTGCTCTACTTTCCTTTCCGTTATGAAGATTTTAAGACCAAGCAGGTGCTAGAACTAGAGGATGGTGAAAAGGCTGTCCTATCTGGTCAGGTGGTAACGCCAGCTAGTGTTCAGTATTATGGATTTAAGCGCAATCGTCTTCGCTTTAGCCTTAAACAGGGAGAAGTTGTGTTTGCGGTCAATTTCTTTAATCAACCCTACCTGGCTGACAAGATTGAACTAGGAGCAACCTTGGCTGTCTTTGGCAAGTGGGATCGTGCCAAGGCAAGCCTCACAGGAATGAAGGTTTTAGCCCAAGTCGAGGATGACCTCCAACCGGTCTATCGTCTCGCACAAGGTGTCAGTCAAGCAGGACTTGTTAAGGTCATCAAGACCGCCTTTGATCAAGGACTGGACCTCTTGATAGAAGAAAACATCCCTCAGTCCTTGCTCGATAAATACAAACTCATGTCTCGCTGTCAGGCTGTTCGTGCTATGCATTTCCCTAAGGATTTGGCAGAATACAAACAGGCTCTCCGTCGAATCAAGTTTGAGGAACTTTTCTATTTCCAAATGCAATTACAGACCCTCAAGTCTGAAAATAAGGTTGATGGAAGTGGATTGGTTCTGAATTGGTCCCAGGAAAAACTAACTGCGGTTAAAGAAAAGTTACCCTTTGCTTTGACCCAAGCCCAAGAAAAGAGCCTGCAAGAAATCCTGACCGATATGAAGTCGGACCATCACATGAATCGACTCTTGCAAGGGGATGTTGGAAGTGGGAAAACAGTGGTAGCAGGTCTAGCGATGTACGCAGCCGTAACGGCTGGTTATCAGGCTGCCCTCATGGTTCCAACAGAGATTCTTGCAGAGCAACATTTTGAAAGTCTAGAAAGTCTCTTTCCTGATTTGAAACTAGCTCTCCTAACAGGTTCATTAAAAGCTGCAGAAAAACGCACGGTTTTAGAGACCATTGCTAAGGGTCAAGTTGATGTAATCATCGGTACCCATGCCCTTATACAGGATGGGGTGGACTACGATCGACTTGGATTGATTATCATCGATGAACAACACCGATTTGGAGTTGGACAAAGGCGTATTTTACGTGAAAAAGGAGAAAATCCAGATGTCCTCATGATGACGGCGACTCCGATTCCACGAACCTTAGCCATCACCGCCTTTGGAGATATGGATGTTTCTATTATTGACCAGATGCCAGCTGGACGTAAGCCAATCGTGACACGCTGGATCAAGCATGAGCAATTACCCCAGGTTTTGACTTGGTTGGAAGGAGAAATTCAAAAAAGTTCTCAAGCCTATGTTATTTCGCCCTTGATTGAAGAATCTGAAGCCCTAGATCTTAAAAATGCTATTGCTTTATCGGAAGAATTGACGGTTCATTTTGCAGAAAAAGCAAAAGTTGCTCTCTTACACGGTAAGATGAAGAGTGATGAAAAAGACCAGATTATGCAGGATTTCAAAGAGAGAAATACAGATATTCTGGTTTCGACAACGGTTATCGAGGTCGGGGTCAATGTGCCAAATGCGACAGTCATGATTATCATGGATGCTGACCGTTTCGGACTTAGTCAGCTTCATCAGCTCAGAGGTCGTGTCGGTCGTGGGGATAAGCAGTCCTATGCGGTACTTGTGGCCAATCCCAAAACTGATTCTGGAAAGGATCGCATGCGCATCATGACGGAAACGACCAATGGATTTGTCCTTGCAGAAGAAGATTTGAAAATGCGTGGCTCTGGTGAGATTTTTGGAACCAGACAGTCAGGTCTACCAGAGTTTCAAGTGGCTGATATTATCGAAGATTTTCCGATTCTTGAGGAAGCGCGTAAGGTGGCTAGTTATATCAGCTCCCTTTCTAACTGGCAGGAGGACCCAGAGTGGCATATGATTGCCCTAAATCTAGAAAAGAAAGAACATTTAGATTAAGCTTTCTCTAAGAAAATCTTAAGTTTGCTTTTAGGGTTATTGTCTATACTAGGGTCATCAAAAAGAAACGAGGACTCTCACATGACGATGACAATTAAAGTAAATTACCAAAAAACGTTTCAACAGGAACAAACACCTTCTCATAAATACTAAGTAAAAGAGCGGTAACGAACGCTCTTTTTGTATGGGATTCTCAGGTAAGGGATTTAGAAAAGTGATTATGTTCATTTGATTTACTGAATGTATAAACTTCAACATCACTTCAAACAACACCTTAGTCTTAACAGGCAATCTAAAAGCAGTGCTTTGAGAAACCTGTGACTAGCTTTCTAGTTTGCTCTTTCGTTTTCGTTGAGTCAGAAGTTACTTTTAGTTTTTTCTAAGGAAAATGTAAGCTATGTTTTAGGAAGAGATTTTATACTGGGTTCATCAAAAAGAAACGAGGACTCTCACATGACAATGACGATTAAAGTAAATTATCAAAAAACCTTTCAAGAAGTAGTGGAAGCAGAAAAGGTTGCTACAAAATAGTAGTTATTAAGGGCAGTAGAGCCCTTTTTAAATACTTGCTTTATACTCTTCAAAAATCAAATTCAAACCACGTCAGCTTCACCTTGCCGTACTCAAGTACAGCCTGCGGCTAGCTTTCTAGTTTGCTCTTTGATTTTCATTGAGTATTAGGCGAAATATGATAGATTTTTAGTAGATAGAATGAGCAGAATCACGCTATACCAATTTTTATTCTTGACAAGTAAAAGAAACAAGTATATACTGTTTTTGCTGATTCTGCAAAGCGAGAATTAGACTATACCAATTTAAGGGGAAAGCACAGCTTGTCTGTGTCGTATATACTATGTGTGGAATTGTTGGTGTTGTTGGAAACACAAATGCAACTGATATTTTGATTCAAGGGCTTGAAAAGCTCGAATACCGTGGTTATGATTCTGCGGGAATTTTTGTCCTAGGTGGTGCTGAAAACCATTTGGTGAAGGCTGTTGGTCGTATTGCAGAATTGTCTGCTAAAACTGCTGGCGTTGAGGGGACAACTGGTATTGGACATACTCGTTGGGCCACTCACGGTAAACCAACAGAAGACAATGCTCACCCACATCGCTCTGAGACAGGACGTTTTGTCTTGGTCCACAATGGGGTGATTGAAAATTATCTTGAAATCAAGGAAGACTACCTTGCAGGTCACCACTTCAAGGGACAAACAGATACAGAAATCGCTGTACACTTGATTGGAAAATTTGTTGAAGAAGACGGCATGTCAGTACTTGAAGCCTTCAAAAAAGCTCTTCACATTATCCGTGGTTCTTATGCCTTTGCCTTGGTTGACTCACAAGATCCTGAAGTCATCTATGTAGCTAAGAATAAATCACCACTTTTGATTGGTCTTGGAGATGGTTACAACATGGTCTGCTCAGATGCTATGGCTATGATTCGTGAAACTAACCAATACATGGAGATCCATGATCAAGAGTTGGTTATCGTCAAGGCTGATAGCGTTGAAGTGCAAGACTATGATGGTAATAGCCATGAGCGTGCTAGCTACACTGCAGAGCTTGACTTATCAGATATCGGTAAGGGAACTTACCCTTACTACATGCTTAAGGAAATCGATGAGCAACCAACAGTGATGCGTAAGTTGATCCAAGCCTATACAGATGAGGCTGGTCAAGTAGTGGTGGACCCTGCTATCATCAAGGCTGTTCAAGAGGCAGACCGCCTCTACATTCTAGCAGCTGGGACTTCTTACCACGCAGGATTTGCTTCTAAGAAAATGTTGGAAGAATTGACAGATACGCCAGTTGAACTTGGTATCTCATCTGAGTGGGGCTACGGTATGCCACTTCTCAGCAAGAAACCACTCTTCATCTTTATCAGCCAATCTGGTGAAACAGCTGATAGCCGTCAGGTTTTGGTTAAGGCCAATGAAATGGGTATCCCAAGCTTGACAGTGACAAACGTGCCTGGTTCAACTCTGTCACGTGAAGCTAACCATACCATGCTTCTTCACGCAGGTCCTGAAATTGCCGTTGCTTCAACCAAGGCATATACTGCGCAAATCGCAGCTCTTGCCTTCCTTGCGAAAGCGGTTGGTGAAGCAAATGGCAATGAAAAAGCTAAAGCTTTCAATTTGGTTCACGAATTGTCTATCGTGGCTCAGTCTATCGAATCAACTCTCTCAGAAAAAGAATTGATTGATAGCAAGGTTCGTGACCTTCTTGAAACAACACGCAATGCCTTTTACATCGGACGTGGCCAAGATTACTACGTAGCCATGGAAGCCAGTCTTAAGCTCAAAGAAATCTCTTACATCCAGTGTGAAGGTTTTGCGGCTGGAGAACTTAAACATGGAACCATTGCTTTGATTGAAGAGGGGACACCTGTTTTGGCCCTCTTGTCAGATCCGGTTCTTGCTAACCACACTCGCGGAAATATCCAAGAAGTGGCAGCACGTGGCGCTAAGGTCCTTACTATTGCAGAAGAAAATGTTGCTAAAGATACCGATGATATTGTCCTTACGACCGTACATCCTTACCTCTCACCAATCTCAATGGTCGTACCAACACAATTGGTCGCTTACTTTGCAACCCTACACCGTGGACTTGATGTGGATAAACCACGAAACCTTGCCAAGTCAGTAACGGTAGAATAAACTAAAAAATTAAATCATAAAAAGTGAACTAAATAGTTTTCTGGAAATCAGAATGCTGTCTTGTTCACTTTTTTTGTATACTTAATGAAAATCAATGACCAAACTAAGGTGTTTAGATAGATATCTCACAGAATAGCTTAGAGATTCTAGATAAGAGTGACGCAGTCAGTCTCATTATACCAATTTGATATTGTAGAGAAAACGGATCAAGACCTCAGCCAAGATAGTTCAAGTCAAGATTGAAGAGGATTGATTCATACTCTTCGAAAATCTCTTCAAACCGCGTCAACGTCGCCTTGCCGTACTCAAGTACAGCCTGCGGCTAGTTTCCTAGTTTCCTAGTTTGCTCTTTGATTTTCAGAGTATCACTCCTTTTAAGGATTCATTAGAAATAAATCTAAAATTAAATGTTATCCCAGTTTCTATTAAAATTAGAATTCTTTTTGAAAGCTATGCTTGTGAAAGACTGGAAAACTATAAAAAAACTCTAAGAGCTGGACGATAAGGATCCAACTCTTAGAGGAGTGAGTGTCGTATTTTACTTGCGATACAAACGATCGTATTGGTAGTAAGGATCAAAGGTTACATTGATTCCTAGTTTGCGAAGAACATTTTTGTCTTCGTCTGTTAGGATAATCGTAGAGTGAGCTTCGCTTCCTTTGAGGTTTCCGAGTTCTTTCATGGCACGATCTGCATCAGGATTCTGCATAGCTGTGATTGCAAGTGCGATAAGGATTTCATTTGAGTGGAGTCGAGGGTTACGGCTACCCAAGTGATTGATTTTCAAACCTTGAATTGGTTTCACCACTTCTGGTTCAATTAATTTTGTTTCAGCATCGATGTTAGCTGATTTCTTGATTGCATTGATCAAAGCAGCGGCTGTTGGACCAAAGAGTTCTGAGTTCTTACCAGTAACGATTTCACCAGAAGGTAATTCAAGAGCTAGAGCAGGTCCGCCTGTTTCTTCTGCTTTTTGACGTGCGGCAACAGCAACCTTTCTATCAGCTGGTGTGATACCTAGGTCATTCATGAGAAGCTCAATCTTCTTCACAGCAGTTTCTCCAACCTTCTCGGCTTTGAAGTCAAGAACTGTCTGGTAATAGCGACGGATAATTTCCTGTTTAGATGCTTCAATGGCAGCGTCGTTATCAGTGATTGCAAAGCCAACCATATTGACACCCATGTCAGTTGGAGATGCATAAGGAGACTCCCCCAAGATACGTTCCAGCATACGCTTAAGGACAGGGAAAATTTCAATGTCGCGGTTGTAGTTGACTGTGGTTTCTCCATAAGTTTGGAGATGGAATGGGTCAATCATGTTGACATCATCTAGGTCTGCTGTAGCAGCTTCATAAGCCAAGTTGACTGGGTGATGAAGTGGGAGATTCCAAACTGGGAAGGTTTCAAATTTAGCATAACCAGACTTGATACCATTGATTTGGTCGTGGTACATGTTAGACATACAAGTTGCCAACTTACCTGAACCAGGCCCAGGAGCAGTCACGACAATCAAGTTACGACTAGTTTTGATATAGTCGTTTTTCCCCATACCATCAGGAGAAATGATGTGATCCATATCTGTCGGATACCCCTTGATAGGGTAGTGGAGATAAGAGTCAATACCATTTTTCTCTAATTGATTACGGAAGGCATCAGCTGCCGGTTGGCCAGCATATTGAGTAATGACAACTGAACCAACAAAGATACCGAGTTCATTGAATTTATCGATCAAACGAAGCACTTCTTGGTCATAAGAAATGCCCAAGTCTCCACGAGCTTTTGAGTGCTCGATATTGCTAGCGTTAATAGCGATAACAACCTCAACTTGCTCCTTCAATTCTTGTAAGAGTTTGATTTTGTTATCTGGTTCATATCCAGGAAGGACACGAGCAGCGTGGAAATCTTCTAACATTTTGCCACCAAACTCCAAGTAGAGTTTGCCGTCAAATTGGTTGATGCGCTCCAAGATATGGTCGCGTTGTAGATTTAAATATTGTTCAGAACTAAAAGCTTGTTTTTTCATTTTTTTACCTCTGACCTCTATTATATAAAAAAAATAGAAGATAAGAAACAACGGAGGTTCGAAATAAAGAAAAAGATTGAAGCAAACGCTTGCATAAAATTAAGAAAAGGTCTATGATGGAATAAAGTGAATGTTAAAAGGGGAAAAAAGATGCAAGAAAAATGGTGGCACAATGCCGTTGTTTATCAGGTCTATCCAAAAAGTTTTAAGGATAGCAATGGAGATGGGATTGGTGATTTACCTGGGATTACCAGTAAGCTAGACTATCTAGCTAAGTTAGGGATCACAGCGATCTGGCTTTCTCCTGTTTATGACAGCCCTATGGATGATAATGGTTATGATATTGCCAATTATCAAGATATCGCGGCTATCTTTGGAACCATGGAAGATATGGATGAGCTGATTGCTGAGGCTAAAAAACGAGATATCCGAATCATTATGGATTTGGTGGTCAATCATACATCAGATGAGCATGCTTGGTTTATCGAAGCTTGTGAAAATCCTGATAGTCCTGAGCGAGACTACTATATCTGGCGTGATAAACCTAACGACTTGGAGTCAATTTTCAGTGGTTCTGCTTGGCAATATGACGAAAAGGCTGGACAATATTACCTGCACTTTTTCAGTAAGAAACAACCAGACCTTAACTGGGAAAATGAAGAACTACGCCAAAAAATCTATGAAATGATGAATTTCTGGATTGATAAAGGGATCGGTGGATTTCGTATGGACGTTATTGACATGATTGGGAAAATTCCTGATCAGAAGATTGTCAACAATGGTCCTATGCTCCATCCTTATCTCAAGGAAATGAATCAGGCTACTTTCGGCGACAAAGAGCTCTTGACAGTAGGGGAGACATGGGGAGCGACACCAGAAATCGCAAAACTCTATTCAGATCCAAAAGGACAAGAACTGTCTATGGTCTTTCAGTTTGAACATATCTGTCTTCAGTATCAGGAAGGACAACCTAAGTGGCAGTACCAAAAAGAGCTAAATGTTGGGAAATTAAAAGAGATTTTCAACAAATGGCAGACAGAATTAGGGGTTGAGGATGGCTGGAATTCCCTCTTCTGGAACAACCATGACCTCCCTCGAATCGTCTCTATCTGGGGAAATGACCAAGAATACCGCGAAAAATCTGCCAAAGCCTTTGCAATTTTGCTTCATCTCATGAGAGGGACTCCTTATATTTACCAAGGGGAGGAGATTGGGATGACCAATTTCCCATTTGAAAAGCTGGATCAAGTAGAGGATATTGAATCCCTCAACTATGCGCGTGAAGCTCTTGAAAAAGGTGTTTCAATGGAAACAATCATGGATAGCATTCGTGTGATTGGACGTGACAATGCGCGTACTCCAATGCAGTGGGATGAGACAAAAAATGCTGGTTTCTCAGACGGACAACCTTGGTTGGCTGTTAATCCAAACTACGAAGCAATCAACGTTCAGGAAGCACTGGAAAACCCAGATTCTATTTTCTATACTTATCAAAAATTGGTAAACATTCGTAAGGAAAATAGCTGGTTGGTGAGAGCTGATTTTGAACTTCTTGATACGGCTGAAAAAGTCTTTGCTTATATCCGTAAGGATGGAGACCGTCGTTTCCTAGTTGTGGCCAATTTGTCCAACCAGCAGCAAGAGTTTGCAGTAGAAGAGTCAGTTAAGTCTATCTTGATTGAAAATACCTCAGTAGAAGCAGTTTTGACTACACAGACCTTGGCTCCATGGGATGCCTTCTGTGTCGAATTAGCTCATTAAACCTAAAAACTTAAGTATCCAAAGATGCTTGAGTTTTTTTCTAAAATAAGTGTAAAAACTTCTTTAATAAATATTAGTTTGAATTTTCTAAAAAAACACCTTGAAACCCTTGCTTTTATATAAAAATAGGGTATAATGGTGAAAAATAGTATTTTAAAGGAGAATACCGATGAAATCGAAAAAGTGGCTCGCAGTAGCAGGGATAACGATGAGCGCAGCTCTTCTTTTGGCAGCTTGTGGCAAGACTGAGAAAAAAGCAGATGCTCCAACAACATTTTCGTATGTATATGCCATTGATCCAACAACATTGGACTATAGCGTTACTAGTAAAAGTTCAACATCAGACGTCATTGCCAACTTGGTCGACGGACTCTTGGAAAATGACAAATATGGAAACTTGATTCCATCGCTTGCTGAAGACTGGTCTGTTTCACAGGACGGTTTGACCTACACTTACAAGCTACGTAAAGGTGTCAAATGGTATACTTCAGAAGGAGAAGAGTATGCTGAAGTCAAGGCCCAAGACTTTGTGACAGGTTTGAAGCATGCTGCAGATGGTAAATCAGATGGCCTAACTCTTATCCAAGATTCTATCAAAGGTTTGGCAGAGTATGTTAGCGGTGAAACAAATGACTTCTCAACAGTCGGTGTCAAAGCAGTTGACGATTATACAGTCGAGTATACCTTAAATAAACCAGAAAGCTTCTGGAATTCTAAGGTGACAACAGCGACTATGCTCCCTGTTAATGAAGAATTCCTAAATTCTCAAGGGAAAGATTACGGTGCGGCAGCGCCTTCAGGTATTCTCTACAATGGTCCATATATTTTGAAGAACTTCACTTCAAAATCAGTGATCGAGTACGAAAAGAACCCAAATTATTGGGACAAAGACAATGTTAAAATTGACCACGTCAAGCTTACCTTCTACGATGGTTCTGACCAAGAATCATTGATTCGTAGCTTTGCGTCAGGCTCATATACGACAGCTCGTCTTTTCCCAACTAGCTCAAGCTTTGATTCAACTAAGAAAGAATACGGCGATAAGATCGTTTATAGTCCGCAAGAAGCGACAAGCTATTACTTTACTTTCAACGTAAATCGTCAGTCTTACAATAAAACAGCTAAGACAGATGATGCCCAAAAAACTTCAACTAAAGAAGCACTTCTCAATAAAAACTTCCGTCAAGCCATCAACTTCGCTCTTGACCGTCATGCTTACTCTGCACAGATGAATGGCGAAGAAGGTGCAGACAAGATTATCCGTACCAGCCTTGTGCCTTATGACTATGTCCAAGTTGGTGAAAAGACCTTCGGTGAATTGGCTCAAGAACAATTGGTAACATACGGAGATCAATGGAAAGATGTTGCTTTGACAGATGGTAAGGATACTCTTTACAATCCAACAAAAGCAAAAGCTGCCTTTGAAAAAGCAAAATCAGAATTGCAAGCTAAAGGTGTAACCTTCCCAATCCATTTGGATATCCCAGTTGAACAAACTGATGTCATTGCTGTACAGCAAACCAACTCTCTCAAACAGTCTGTCGAAGCAGCACTTGGAAGTGAAAATGTTGTCATCGATGTACTTCAAATGACTGACAATGAGAAAATGAGCATTACATCTCAAGCCAAAGTTCCTTCTCAAAAAGACTATGACTTGAACGGAACTGGTTGGGGGCCAGACTATCAAGACCCAGCAACCTACCTCAATATCTTAGATGCTAAGAAAGGTTCTGCTCTTAAACACTTGGGTATAACAAAAGGTAAAGATCCAGAAGTTATGGCTCAAGTTGGACTTGATGAGTACAAGAAACTCTTGGATGATGCAGCATCAGAAACAAGCGATCTTAACAAACGCTATGAAAAATATGCCAAAGCACAAGCTTGGGTTTCAGATAGCTCACTTCTTATCCCTGTAGCTTCTTCAGGTGGTTCTCCGACAGTTAGTCGTACAGTACCATTCACAAAAGCTTACTCTCAAGTTGGTATCAAGGGAGATCCGTTTGTATTTAAAGGTTTAGAATTGCAAAATGATATTGTAACAGCTAAAGAATACGAAGAAGCTCTCAAGAAATGGCAAAAAGAGAAAATTGAAACAAATGCCAAATACCAAAAAGAACTAGCAAATCACGTTAAATAGTCTTTTGTAATGAATAAAGAAATCCTGTTTTGAAGCGGGATTTCTTTATTTTTTGATTTTCAATGAGAGGTCAAATCAGTATATAGCTTTACTTTTTGGACAAAATTTGTTAAAATATAGTCATGTTACAAAACCTAACATATAAGGAGAAATAAATCATGAGCATGAAAAAACGCTTACTAGGAGCAGGGTTGACACTTGCTGCTGCGGTCCTATTGACAGCATGTGGTCAGTCAGCATCAGATGGTAAAACATACTCGTCTACCTTTGGTGCAGATCCGACAACCTTCAACTATCTCTTGGACTACGCTGGTGATAATACTGCTGTTGTAACCAACTTGGTAGATGGTTTGCTTGAAAATGATAATTATGGAAACCTCATTCCTGCTCTTGCAGAAGATTGGAGTGTTTCTAAGGATGGTTTAACTTATACCTACAAACTTCGCCAAGATGCCAAGTGGTTTACAGCTGACGGTGAAGAATACGCTCCCCTTAAAGCACAAGACTTTGTAACTGGTATCAAGTACGCTGCTGACAACAAGGGACAAGCCTTGGACTTGATTCAGAACTCTATCAAGGGTTTGGGTGATTATGTAACAGGTGCAAATACTGACTTCTCAAATGTTGGTGTCAAAGCCTTAGATGACTATACTGTACAATATACCTTGACTCGTCCAGAACCATTCTGGAACTCAAAAACAACCAACAGTATCTTATTCCCTGTAAACGAAGAATTCCTTGCTTCTAAAGGTAAAGACTTCGGAACCCTGAAACCAGATAGCATTCTTTATAGCGGACCATATTTGTTAAAAGATTTTACATCTAAGTCTTCTATCGAATATGTGAAAAACCCACATTACTATGACCAAGAAAAAGTAACGATTGAAAAGGTAAAATTGGCCTACTTTGATGGTTCAGACCAAGATTTGACAATCCGTAATTTTGAAAGTGGTGCTTACTCATCTGCAGGTGTTTATCCAAATAGCTCAAACTTCGCTAAGACAAAGGAAAAATACAAGGACAATATCGTTTATAGCTTGCAAGATGCAACATCTTGGTACTATAACTTTAACGTCAACCGTGGTGCTTATAACCACACTGCAAAAATAAGCGATGCTCAAAAACAAGCAACTCAAGCTGCAGTTTTGAATAAAAACTTCCGTCAGGCAGTTAACTTTGCCATTGATCGTACAGCTTACTCAGCTCAATCAAACGGTGAAGAAGCAGCTAAGAACACTCTTCGTAACTCGCTTGTACCACCAACTTTCGTACAAGTTGGAGACAAGACTTTTGGTGAAACAGTTGCTTCCAAATTGGTCAACTATGGTACACAATGGTCAAATATGAATCTTGAAGATGCTCAAGACGGTTATTTCAATAAAGAAAAAGCACAAGCCAAGTTTGCAGAAGCTAAAAAAGAATTAGAATCCCAAGGTGTGAGCTTCCCAATTCATTTGGACTTGCCTGTAGACCAGGTTAACAAGACCTTGCTTTCTGGAACAAACTCAATTAAGCAATCAATTGAATCAACGCTCGGTTCTGAAAATGTAGTGGTTGATGTTATCCAATTGTCGACAGATGATTATACAAATGCAACAGTTCAAGCACCAACTCCTGCAGATCACGACTATGATTTGAATTTGGATGGATGGTCAGCTGACTACCAAGATCCTTCAACTTACCTCAATCCTTTCAATGCTGAAGATGGATTCTATCTCAAGATTTTGGGACTTGATCCAAGCAAGGATGCTGATAAGATTACAAGTATCGGATTGGACCAATATACTCAAAAATTAAAAACAGCAGATGCAGAAAATACAGACGTAGCTAAACGCTATGAAAACTACGCAGATGCACAAGCTTGGTTGATTGATAGTTCCCTTCTAATCCCAGTTGTGTCAAACGGTGGTGGTGCTTCAGTGACTCGTGTGACACCATTTACACGCGCTTACTCACTAGTTGGTATCAAAGGAACTGGAAGCAACTACAAATACATGAGATTACAGACAGATGTTGTTACAAGCTCTCAATTTGCTGAAGCGAAGGCTAAATGGGAACAAGAACGTAAAAATTCTGTCGAAAAGAGTCAAAAAGACTTTGAAAGTCACGTGAAATAAGTATAAAGAGTGATAGTAGAACAGAAATCGGTAAGCCCAAACTTGATCTCATAGTTTAAAAGATGAACAAAAAATCTTTAGCTACCGTGATAAAGTTTCATGATCAATAAACATAAAGGTCGGGATTTTTGCCCCGACCTTTTTAACATAGCAGCCTCTTTTAAGTAAAGTTTTAGCTATTTTATCATTGGAATTTACTATTCTTGTTTTTAAGGTAAATAAAAACGATTACCAAGTGTATGTCGATGGTATCCAGTACCACTTTGTGATATAATTAAAATAAAAAATACTTTGTAGAGGTGTAAGTTGAGTAGACATTCAAAAGAAAGAAAAACGAGCAAGATTCAACAAAGCATCAATATTATTTTGTTGTTTGTATATACCGTGCTTGCTTGTTTTTTGCTGTTTTTAATATTCAAATATCATATTTTAGCAATTAGCTATGCCAATATTCTTATAGCAATCGTGATGATCTTGCTTGCGCTAATAGCTTTATTTTTGATTCTAAAGAGAAAAGCTAAGATTTTCACCATGATTTTACTCTTGGTGTCGGTATTTGTCAGTTCCATTTCTTTGATTGGAGTTCATCAATTTATCAGCCTAGCAAATCAACTCAATGCGACATCTAACTATTCTAGTTACTCTATCAGTGTTGCAGTTTTGGCGGATAGCGAGATTGGAAATGTCTCGGAATTATCCAGTGTGACGGCTCCGACCAAAACAGATGCAGAAAATATTAAAAAACTGCTCGATGATATTAAGACAAGTCAGAGTAAAGACTTAACGGTTGAAGAGAGTGCTTCCTATCTTGCTGCTTATAAGAGTTTGCTGGCTGGAGAGACCAAGGCAATCGTTTTGAACAGTGTCTTTGAAAATCTGATTGAGCAAGAGTACCCAGATCATGCCAAAAAGATCAAGAAGATTTATACCAAAGAACTAACCAAGACTGTTGAGGCACCTAAAATTTCTCAAAACAAGGCTTTTAATATCTACATCAGTGGGATTGATACATACGGACCGATTAGCTCCGTTTCTCGTTCGGATGTCAATATCATCATGACTGTCAATCAAGAAACCAAGAAAATTCTTCTGACAACAACGCCTCGTGATGCCTATGTGCCCATAGCTGATGGCGGTAATAACCAAAATGATAAATTGACCCATGCAGGTATTTACGGCGTGGATGCTTCCATTCATACATTAGAAAATCTCTATGGAATTGATCTGAATTACTATGCACGACTCAACTTCACTTCCTTCTTGAAATTGATTGATCTCTTAGGTGGTGTCGATGTTTATAATGATCAAGACTTTACATCACTTCATGGGAACTATCACTTCCCTGTTGGGAATGTGCACCTAAACTCTGAGCAGGCTCTAGGTTTTGTTCGTGAACGTTATTCCTTAACTAATGGAGACGGTGACCGTGGACGTAATCAACAAAAAGTCATTGCTGCCATTATTCAAAAACTAACTTCGGCAGAAGCCTTGAAGAATTTTGATGGTATTATGCAAAGTCTGCAAGATTCTGTACAAACCAATATGCCTCCTGAAACCATGGTTAGCTTAGTAAATGCCCAACTAGCAAGTGGAGGGAAATATACTGTCATCACTCGAGATCTAAAGGGAACTGGTCGTATGGATCTTCCTTCCTATGCCATGCCTGACAGTAGCCTTTATATGCTAGAGGTCGATCCAAATAGCTTAGAGGCACTCAAAACAGAAATCAAAGATATCATGGAAGGAAAATAAGATGATTGATATCCATTCGCACATAGTTTTTGATGTAGACGATGGCCCAAAGGATAAGGCAGAGAGTATAGCCCTTCTAAAGGAAGCTTATGCTCAAGGAGTTCGCACCATCGTTTCGACTTCTCATCGTCGGAAAGGGATGTTTGAAACACCAGAGGAGGATATTGCAAGAAATTTTAAAGTTGTCAAGGAGTTGGCTAAAGAGATTGCTCCCGACTTAACCATTTTGTATGGAGCAGAGATTTATTACAGCAGTGATGCTTTAAAAAAATTAGAGAACCAACAGATTCCGCAACTAAATGGCACTCGCTATGCCTTGATAGAATTTAGCATGAATACCCCTTATCGTGAAATCCATAGCGCATTGACCAATGTTTTGATGTTGGGAATAACCCCTGTTATTGCCCATATAGAACGTTATGATGCTTTGGAAAATAATGAAAAAAGGGTGCACGACCTCATCAACATGGGATGTTATACACAGGTCAACAGTTCGAGTATCCTCAAACCAAAACTGTTTGGTGATACCTATAAATTCATGAAAAAGCGTGCTCGCTATTTCTTAGAGAGGGACTTGGTTCATATAGTTGCTAGTGATATGCATAATCTAGAGGGTCGTCCACCTTATATGCGAGAGGCTTATGAGATAGTGAGCAAAAAATATGGCCAAGAAAAGGCTAGGGAACTCTTTGTGGAAAATCCTGAAAAAGTCATTAAAGATCAAATAATATAGGAGTTAAAATGAAAGAACAAGAAACTATTGAAATCAACGTTATTCAGTTGTTAAAGGCACTATGGGCAAAGAAGCTACTAATTCTCCTTGTAGCTATCGTAGCAGGAGCTGTTTCCTTTGCATATAGTAGTTTTGTAGTCAAACCTGAGTATAGAAGTACAACGCGAATCTATGTGGTCAATCGAAATCAAAACGATAAAGCAGGACTAACAAATCAGGACTTACAAGCAGGGGCCTACTTGGTCAAGGACTATCGTGAAATCATTCTATCTCAAGATGTCCTAGAGAAAGTAGTTGCTGATCTTGGCTTGAACGTTAATGCAAAAGCATTGGCTAAAAAGGTTCAAGTAACGGTCCCTGCAGATACACGTATCGTATCTATTTCAGTTAGTGATCATAAACCTGACGAAGCTAGTCGTATTGCAAATGCACTGCGAGACGTTGCAGCACAAAAAATTATCGCAGTTACTCGAGTTTCGGACGTAACGACTCTGGAGGAGGCCCGTCCAGCTACTGGTCCTTCATCACCAAATATCCGTCGTAATACTTTAATGGGAATCGGTGCTGGTGCAGGCTTGGTGATTGTCGTGGTTCTATTAGTTGAACTATTAGATGATCGTGTGAAACGTCCAGAAGATATCGAAGACGTTATGAAAATCTCACTCCTTGGAGTCATTCCAGACCTGGATAAATTAAAGTAAGGGAGAATATATGGTAAAGTTAGAATTAGCACAACAAAAACTGAACTCTGTAAAAAAGGCGGAAGAGTATTACAATGCTTTACGTACAAATATACAACTGAGTGGAAATAACTTAAAGGTTATTGCAGTTACATCGGTCGATCCGAGTGAAGGAAAATCTACAACTTCTACAAATATCGCTTGGGCTTTTGCGCGTGCAGGCTACAAAACGCTATTGATTGATGCCGACATCCGAAATTCAGTCATGTCTGGAGTATTTAAGTCAAGAGAAAAAATCACTGGTTTGACAGATTATCTAGCTGGGACTCAGGATTTGTCACATGGTCTCTGTGAAACAGACGTTGAAAATTTATTTGTAGTTCAATCAGGAGCAGTTTCACCGAATCCAACAGCTCTCTTACAAAGCGCCAACTTTGAAAAAATGATTGAGACTTTACGCAAATATTTTGATTATATCATAGTTGATACTGCACCTATAGGGGTTGTAATTGATGCAGCCATTATTGTACAAAAATGTGATGCATCCATTTTAGTTACTGAAGCTGGTGTGGCAAAACGAAGAGAAGTGCAAAAAGCCAAAAGTCAGTTAGAACACACTGGGAAACCATTTTTGGGTGTGATTTTGAATAAATTCGACATTCAACGTGAAAAATATGGTTCTTATGGTGGCTATGGCAATTATGGGGAAAAAATAAAATGAAGTTAGGGAGTCCAGTATGGAAGGAAGGGGTTTCTACAATGTAACTCTGGCATTCTTACAGAGTATACTTGTTAGTGTATTAGCTTATATACTGATTGCAATTTCAGAAACTGATATTGTTCCAAATACAGTATTCGTCTTATTTTTTCTTCACTTTGCAGCCTTCTACATTAGTGATTATGGTAAAGATTTTTTCAAACGAGGCCAGTATGTTGAGTTAGTAGAAACGATCAAATACGTCCTCTTTTATGCCTTGTTGATTAGTTTTTCAAGTTTCTTCCTAAAAGAAAAATTTGTGATTTCTAGACGAGGAATGCTCTATTTGCTTTCCTTGTATGGTGTTTTGAATTATCTACTTAGTTTCTTTGTGAAGCGTTATTGGAAAACCATTAATCATAATTTGAAGAGCAGTCGTAATATTTTGTTGATCATAGCGACATCACGTACTGAAAAAGTGTTGGACCGTTTGTTGACCGCTAACGATGTTCAAGGGAAACTGGTTGCAGTCAGTGTTTTAGACATGCCAGACTTTACTCATGAAAAGGTGACGGTTGTTCCGAGGGAACAGTTGATCTCTTATGCAACGCATGAGGTAGTGGATGAAGTCTTTGTCAATCTTCCAAGTGAAGACTATGACATTGGAGCTATTATTTCTCAGTTTGAAACCATGGGAATCGCTGTCACAGTCAATCTCAATGCTTTTGATAAAAACTTAGGCCGTGATAAACAAATTCATGAGATGGCGGGTTTGAACGTAGTGACATTTTCTACAAATTTTTACAATCCGAGCCATGTGATTGCTAAACGCATCCTTGACATTTGTGGTGCTATCGTTGGGGTGATCCTTTGTGGAATTGCTAGTCTATTTCTAGTTCCCATGATTCGTAAAGATGGCGGACCTGCAATCTTTTCACAAACTCGTGTCGGAAAAAATGGTCGTCACTTTACCTTTTATAAATTCCGCTCGATGCGAGTCGATGCAGAAGCTATCAAGGAACAGTTGATGGATCAAAATATCATGCAAGGTGGGATGTTTAAGATTGATAACGATCCTCGAGTGACTAAGATCGGACAATTTATCCGAAAAACTAGCCTGGATGAATTACCACAATTTTGGAATGTTTTAATTGGAGACATGAGTCTAGTCGGTACACGCCCACCAACTGTAGATGAGTACGAAAAATACACACCTGAGCAAAAACGTCGTCTAAGCTTTAAACCTGGTATTACAGGTTTGTGGCAAATTAGTGGTCGAAGTGAAATTACAAACTTTGATGAAGTCGTGAAACTGGACGTAGCTTATATCGATGATTGGACCATCTGGAAAGATTTTGAAATATTGCTAAAAACTGTAAAAGTTGTATTGATGAGAGATGGAGCGAAGTAAGTCTCGTTGCTCTCCCTGTCTATAAATTAGGAGTAACATGAAAAAAACTGTCTATATCGTAGGGTCAAAAGGGATTCCTGCTAAGTATGGGGGATTTGAAACTTTTGTTGAAAAATTAACAGCCTTTCAACAAGATAAGGATATCCAATATTATGTGGCTTGTATGCGTGAAAACTCTGCAAAGTCAGGGATTACTGAGGATGTTTTTGAACATAACGGTGCTATCTGTTATAACGTCGATGTACCTAATATTGGTCCAGCGCGAGCTATAGCCTATGACATTGCTGCAATTAACAAAGCAATTGAAATTGCCAAAGAAAATAAGGATGAAGCTCCTATCTTCTATATTTTAGCTTGTCGCATTGGACCTTTTATCCATGGAATCAAGAAAAAAATTCAAGCAATAGGTGGGACTCTTTTGGTTAATCCGGATGGTCATGAGTGGTTGCGTGCTAAGTGGAGCGCCCCTATTCGTCGCTACTGGAAAATTTCTGAAAGTCTAATGGTTAAACATGCAGATCTTTTAGTGTGTGATAGTAAGAATATTGAAAAATATATTCAAGAAGATTATAAACAGTATCAACCTAAGACAACCTATATCGCTTATGGGACAGATACAACACGCTCTACATTAAAAAGTAGTGATGAAAAAGTACGTACTTGGTTCAAAGAGAAGAATGTTTCTGAAAACGACTATTACCTAGTTGTAGGACGTTTTGTTCCAGAGAATAACTATGAGGCTATGATACGTGGGTTTTTGGCGTCTAACTCTAAGAAGGACTTCGTCCTAATCACAAATGTAGAACAGAATAAATTTTATAATCAGCTATTAGCAAGTACTGGATTTGATAAAGATCCACGAGTGAAATTTGTTGGAACAGTCTACGACCAAGAACTTCTGAAATATATTCGAGAAAACGCCTTTGCTTACTTCCATGGACATGAAGTTGGAGGAACAAATCCTTCGCTACTTGAAGCTTTGGAGTCAACAAAGTTGAACCTACTACTCGATGTTGGTTTTAACCGCGAAGTTGGGGAGCAAAGTGCGATCTATTGGAAAAAAGACGAACTATCACAAGTGATTGAGGAAGTTGAACAATTTGATGGAAAAATGATTGATGAGTTAGATAGACAATCAAATCAGAGAATTGCGGATGCTTTCACTTGGGAAAAGATTGTCACAGACTACGAGAAATTATTTAAAGGTTAGAGTTAATGGCAGTAAAATTAAAATATGATAAGTCAGATATTATATTTTTAGATGATGACGGATTGAAAAAATACCAATCAGAATTGTTGAAAATGATATCAGATGTGTTTACTTTTTTTGATGAAAATGGGATAGCGTATTCTTTAAGTGGAGGTAGCATTTTAGGGGCAATCCGTCATAAAGGGTTTATCCCTTGGGATGATGATGTTGATATCAATATTCCGAGGGAAAGTTACGATAAACTATTTTCTCTATTTGAGTCAGATAATAGTCTTAGTCGCAAATATTATCTTCAATCACCAAAAAGTCATCCAGAGTTGGGACTTCATGTTTCTCAAATTAGAAAAAAAGGAACAGTTGCTCGTAGGAAATATGATCATTCGGCTGAGGAGTGCGGTATTTCTATAGATCTTTACATTGTAGAAAATGTATACAATAATCCAGTGAAACGATTCTTTCAAGGTTATACAAGTATGTTTTTAACTTTTGCCTTGGCTTCTGTACGAGAAACAAAGAATCATGCCCTGATGAAAGAAATGTTTAGACTGGAAGGTAGAAAACTAAATTATTCAGCTGGAAAGTTAATGGTTGGTTGGTTTTTTGGAATAATTCCAATTGAAAAGTGGTTGAATTGGCTTGATAAATGTAATTCAAGCTGTAAGGATTCACATACAAAATATGTATCTATACCTACAGGAAGAAAACACTTTAGACGCGAGACTTACTTGCGAGAGAATATGAATGTTTATAAAAAGGTTCCTTTTGAAACTTTGATGGTGAATGTTCCTGTTTGGTCAGAAGAGTATCTAGAAATGTTTTACGGTAAAGATTATATGGTCGTTCCTCCTGTTGATAAGAGGGAGCAACATTTGTTTTTAGAGTTGAGTTACGGAGAAGAATAAATGAAAGTAGCAATATTGACTGCTTCAGGTATCGGGAGCAGGATTGGTCAAGATATCCCTAAACAATTTATTCATGTTGAAAATAAGCCAGTCATTATCTATACCCTTGAAAAATTTCAAAATCATCCAGAAATTGATGAAATTTGTATTGTCATTTTAAAAGGGTGGGAGCAGATGGTTAAGGCTTATGCAGAACAATTTGGAATTACAAAGTTAAAGATGATAACTTTGGGAGGGAAGTCTGGTCAAGAATCAATTTATAACGGTCTTAGAGCAGTTAAGAAAGCTCATCCCAATGAGGATGTGACTGTATTAATTCATGACGGGAATCGTCCTTTAGTGAGCAATGATATTATTAGCAACGCTTTAGCAACATACCAACAGTTTGGAAATGCTGTTGCAGCAATACCAACGACTGAGGTAGTATTTGTTTTAGAAAACCCACAATCAACTTCGTCCACAGAAGCATTGAATCGTGACTTATTGAGACGAACACAAACTCCTCATGTTTACCATCTTGATAATATTCTATCGCTTCATGAAAAAGCATTAGAAAATGGGATAACCGATGTTGCAGCATCATGCCAACTCATGCAACTATTCGGAGAAAAGAGTTATTTCTCTCTTGGATCAGAGAAAAACTTGAAAATTACGACTGTAGAAGATCTCGATATTTTTAAAGCTTTATTAAGTTCAACTCGAGATAAGTGGATTAAATAGTAATGACATTATTATTAAATAAAATATATAGACAAGATGTAGAATCTTCTCTAGAAACAATCGTCAATATTAATGACTTGAATGGCAAGTCAATTTTAATTACTGGAGCTTCTGGTTTGATTGGTTCAAGTGTCATTGACCAGTTATTATTGCTAAATGAAATAAGGAATTTTAACATTAAAATTTTTTGTTGTGGAAGAAAGTTTGAATCATTAGAAAAACGATTTGGTAGACAAACAGAGTATTTACACTTTGTGTTCTATGATGCGACTGAAGTACCTCACTTTGATTTTGCAGTGGACTACATTATTCATGCTGCTAGTCCTGCTAGTCCTGAATTGTATGTTAATCAGCCTGTAGAAACAATGGCTAGTAATTTTTTGGGCATGTATAATCTCCTGGAATACGCCAAAAATGCTAAAGTTTCAAATCTAGTTTATATCTCATCTAGTGAAGTTTATGGAATTAGCACTAGTAATAATCCTTTGGACGAAAATTATATTGGAACTGTTGATCATCTTAGCGTACGGTCTTCTTATGCCAGTTCAAAAAGAGCTACTGAAACACTTTGTGCTAGTTTTGCATCCGAGTATGGAATCAAAATAATGATAGTAAGGCCCGGGCATATCTATGGTCCTAGTGCCAAGGACTCTGATAATCGTGTATCATCATTTTTTATGACAGAAGCGATTGCTGGGCGTGATATTGTCATGAAAAGTGCAGGTAGTCAGTTAAGATCCTATTGTTATAGTTTGGATTGTGCCAGTGCTATTATAAGTGTTCTCCTTTCGGGTGAGTCAGGGCAAGCTTATAATGTTTCCAATCCAAATTCAATTATTACTATAAAACAGATGGCTGAAATAATTTCTCGAGTTGGCAATGTGAAACTCACCATGGCTGTTCCTAGCAATCAAGATATTAAGCAGACTAATCCTATGCAGAATGCTAGTCTTAGGAGTGATAAGCTAGAAGGTTTAGGATGGCAAGGATTATTTTCTGCTGAAAAAGGTATAGGAAATACATTCCAAATTTTGAAAGTATTAAGAAGCAATTAGATAGATTATTCTTTTAGTAACGGAGTTTAAAATGGATGGTAAATTAGGTTCTTTTTTAAAGTTATTAAAAAAAGTAGACGGTTTAAAGATTTTAAAACAGTATTTTAAGTCTAGGGTACTATTTTTTGCTATTTTCCAAATACTATCTCAAGGTCTTTCAAAAAAGTCTTTAGAAATTGTTCGTAATTCAGTAGATAATAAAATATTAGCTAAATTGAGGAAAAAATACCTTCCCTATATAGTTGAAAGTAAAGATAGAATTTTACGGGAATCGGCTGAACGTCAATCTTCTAATAAGGTGTGGATTTTGTGGTTGCAAGGGATGAACAATGCTCCTGAAATCGTAAAGTTATGTTATAATTCTGTGGTTCGAAATCTCCCTGATAAAGAGGTAGTTCTTTTAACAGAAGATACTTATAGAAATTATGTCATCTTTCCAAATCATGTTCAACAGAAGATTGATAAAGGAGTTATTTCTAAAACACACTTGTCTGATTTGTTGAGATTAGAACTGCTAACATTGCATGGAGGTATTTGGATTGATGCAACTGTCTTTATATCTTCCAATAAAATCCCTGATTATATGTTGTTTTCTGAATTATTTTTATTTCAAAAATTAAAACCGGGGTTAGATGGAAATCCTAAGAGAATTTCAAGCTGGTATATTTGTGCGAAGTCTAATCATCCAATACTTGTTCTTACCAAGGAGTTGTTGTATCAATATTGGTTGGAACACAATTATATGATGGACTATTTTTTAATGCATGATTTTATGGAATTATCAATTGAGACATATCCACAAGAATGGAATAAAGTGATTCCGTTTTCTAGTTCTCCTTCCCATATACTGCTATTAAGATTATTTGAAACATTTGATAAGAGGATGCTAGAATATGTTTATCAACAAGTTTCTATACATAAACTAACTTATAAATATGATACTGATATCTGTTATACTGAAACCTACTTGAATAAAATACTAAGTGAAGGTGAGATTGATGCATAAAAAGTTAGCTCTAATAATAGCGTATTTTGGTGAATTACCTGAATACTCTAAAATTTTTTTCCATTCTTTAAATTATAATCCTGAGATTGATTTGTTTTTAGTGACGGATCAATGTGTAAATATAAACATGGATAATTTAATTGTTATAAAAAAAACGTTCTCTGAATTTAAAAATGATATTCAAAATTTATTTGATTTCAAAATTGTTTTAGATACTCCTTATAAATTATGTGATTACAAGCCTATATATGGAATGCTTTTTAAAGATATTTTATCTGAATATCCATTTTGGGGATATTGTGATTTAGATATGGTGCTGGGAGATGTGTTTTCGTTTTTACCTGAGAATATATTGGATAATTACAGCAAAATATATGAATATGGTCATTTAACTATTTATAAAAATGACCCTGAAAATAATCGACGTTTCATGTCTGAAGTTGGAATGAATTACCAAGACGTTTTTACAACTAAAGTTATTAAAGTATTTGATGAGACAGAAGGAATTCAGAGAAAATATGAATTAATGGGAATTCCTACATATATACCAAGAGATTGTGCTGATATAAATCCCTGGAAGTATCAGTTAAAAAGAGTAGAAACAGGTATCTCCAAAGAAAAATTAAATTCATTTAATCATAAGGAGCAGTTGTTTTTCTGGGAAAATGGTAAGATTTTTAGAGGATTTATCAACCCGTATACACATAAAATAGAGTACGATTCTTTCAATTATCTTCATTTTCAAAAAAGAGAAATGAAGATAACCTTTCCTTTTAATTCTAGTATAAAAGCGTTTTTTATTACTAATCATGGGATTATAGAGAAGAAGCAGGGTTTTAATATTAAAAAAGAAGATTTTAAAAAATATAACAACTATAACTTAATAAGAGAAATATCAAAAGATTTACAACGATATTATTTCATCTGGAAAAGGCGATTGTTAAAATATATATTTAGGAGATAACTTCAATAATGAAAATTTCAATTACAAAATTATATATATGGATATTGACAACAATGTATATATTAATGTGGATTCCGGGTGTTCCGATATTTAATTATGTAGATGAACTATTAACTTTGATAATACTTCCATATGTGATTATGAATTTTAGAGCTCTTCTACAAAAAAGTAGATTAGTAATTATAGGTGCAATTGGTTTTTTATTAATTGGATTAGTATCAACATACCTTTCAGAGCTTAGCCGCCCTTTGATAGCTATAGTATCGGATTTTTTCACATTTATTAAGTTTCCCATTACCTATTTATATTTTAGATATTTATTTACAAAACAAAATTCAACTTATTTTTTGAATATTTTATATATTCTTAGTAAGTTTGTTGTGGTTATTGCTTTTATTTGCTGTTTATTAAATTATAGTTTTGAACTAGGCATGACCTATGATATCCGCTTTGGAATAGGGAGTTTTCAGTTTATATATAATAACCCAGGATTTTTTCTAGCATTGATGGTTGCTTGTTATTCACTTATAAATTACTCTAATAATTCAGGTGATCTTAAATATAAAATTTTAGCTATTTTAAATATGATTGCAACTCTACGATCAGTAGCTTTTGGAGTTATTGCCTTACTTCTAGTTTTGAGTGTATTTATAGGCAGAAATTTAAGATTGTATCACCTATTTATATTGATTCCGTCTATTATTTTTGTAGGTAATGGAGCTATAAGTACATATTTCGGGGATTTGGAAACACCTAGAAAACTTTTATTCCAGGGAGGTATAAAGGTTTTTCAGAAATTTTTCCCATTAGGGGCGGGTTTTGCTTCATATGGGAGTAACGCTGCTTATATGTATTACTCTCCCTTGTATTTTCAATTTGGTTTTCATCATATTTGGGGGCTTAATTTAGAATATGGGAATATAGCTAATGATAACTTTTGGCCGATGATTTTTGCACAATTTGGTTTTATTGGCTCTATATTTTATATATTGATGATGATGGCTATTATGAAGGATTTATTCATTAAATCTATGTATAAAAATCAAGTGGTATCTTTATCTTTAATTATAGGTTATTTGTTAATTTCCTCAGTTGGTGCAAATATAATTACTGGTGTGTTAGGTGTAAGTATGATATGTGTATATGCCTCAATGGCTCATGTTTTAGATGATGTAGAGGTAAGCTATTGAAATTATTAAAAAACTACATATATAATTTAGTTTATCAAATAGTAGCTATTATTTTACCATTGGTGACCATTCCATATGCTTCTAGGGTCTTAGGTGCAGAAATGATTGGAATTAATTCATATACAAATACAATTATTTCTTACTTTGTTCTGATTGCAAATGTTGGGTTAACTACTTATGGAAATAGAACGATTTCGTATACTAGAGATTCTGTTTTAAAAAGAAGTCAAAAATTCTGGGAAATCTTTGTCATAAAAATTATTATGGCTTTGTTTTCATTGGCGCTGTTTTTTACCTTTACATGTATTTATAGAGAATATACTACTTTCTTATATATACAGTCTATTCAAATCCTTGCAACAGCAATAGATATTTCTTGGTTTTTTACAGGAATGGAAGATTTTAAAAGAACAGTTACTAGAAATATATTGACAAAGATATTATCTGCAATTTGTATCATTGCATTTGTTAAAAGTAGGGAAGATTTATGGTTATATATATTAATTTTAGTTCTTTCGACTTTTTTAGGGAATTTAACTTTATGGACATATGTTTTTGATGCGATTGAAGTAATTAATTTTAAAAGCTTGCAACTTAAAGAGCATATTAAACCTGTATTTGTATTATTTATACCTCAATTAGCAACAACTCTTTTTCTCACGTTAAACAAATTATTATTAGGAAACTTATCAACGTTATCTCAATCTGGCTATTTTGATAGCGCAGATAAAGTGATACGAATTTTACTGACATTTATCACAGCTATTGGGACAGTAATTTTTCCAAGACTGGCAAATAGCTTTAATAGAGGAGAAAAAAGAAATGTCGAAGAATTATTAAAACTATCTTTTGGTGCTGTTAATATTATTGCTTTCCCAATGATTGTTGGTATTATGGTAATCGGAAGGCCGTTTTCAATTCTTTTTTTTGGAAGTGAATTTGAAGGAATTGAAATTGTTTTGGGGATACTATCAATAGAATTGATTTTTATGGGCTGGTCATCAGTCTTGGGTAACCAATTTTTAGTAGCTATTAATAAGACGAAGGGCTTAACTGTTTCAGTTTTTATTGCTTCATTGATCTTGCTCATATCCTCTTTCATATTGATTCCGATGTTAGGAGCTTCTGGAGCTTCAATTTCATCAGTTATAGGAGAGGCGACAATAGCTTTGGTGCAGTTATATTATGTTTCAAAACATACTAGATTATGTTTATTATTTAGTGATATTTCTAAAATTTTAGTTTCTAGTCTCATAATGGGAACGACTTGTTTGGTAATTGGGAGTTATTTTTATGATGGTATTATGAAACTCTGTGTTCAAGGAACAGTTGGATTAATGGTATATTGTATAGTGATTTGGTATAGCAGGACTGAAATTGTAAATACTATACTTAAAAAAATAAAGAGATAGTAGTGAAAAATCTGTAGAGATTTTTACTGCAAATAAAGTAGTCCTCACAGGAATGATTGACCAGTACTTTGATTACAAACATGGTGAGTTGGAGTATCGCAGTCTTCGTTTTGAACATGAAGTCTTGGATGAGGAAAACCATCAAGGAAATGCAGTGGTTAACTACACAGAGCATGAGATTCCTTATACTCGTATCATTGAGCATAAGCACTTCGAGTATGGTACACAACCGAAGACAGTCATTACTCGCGAATACCCAGCAGATTGGAAACGTGGGGATGAGCCATACTATCCGATTAATGACGACAAAAATAATGCTATATTTGCTAAGTATCAAGAAGAAGCAGCTAAAAATGACAAGGCCATCTTCTATGGACGTCTAGCAGACTATAAATGCTATAATATGCATATTTTTATTGAACGAGCACTTAGTGTAGTAACGGATGAGTTTGGTTACTAAGACACACATTTTTTAACAATTTAATTTTTGTAGAACAGCAAAGAAAGGTACCCTACTATGAAAGGTATTATTCTCGCGGGTGGTTCGGGGACACGTTTATATCCGTTGACTCGAGCTGCATCAAAACAACTGATGCCGGTTTATGATAAACCGATGATTTACTATCCACTTTCAACATTGATGTTGGCTGGGATTAGGGATATTTTGATTATCTCAACTCCTCAAGATTTGCCTCGTTTCAGAGAGCTTCTTCAAGATGGCTCTGAGTTCGGGATTCAACTGTCTTATGCGGAGCAACCGAGTCCAGACGGTTTGGCCCAAGCCTTTATCATTGGGGAAGAGTTTATTGGCGATGACAGCGTTGCTCTGATTTTAGGTGACAATATCTATCATGGCCCTGGCCTTTCGAAGATGCTACAAAAGGCAGCAAGCAAGGAGTCAGGAGCGACTGTCTTTGGCTATCATGTGAAGGACCCAGAACGTTTTGGTGTTGTTGAGTTTGATGAAGACATGAACGCCATTTCTATCGAAGAAAAGCCAGAACATCCTCGTTCAAATTATGCAGTTACAGGCCTCTATTTCTATGATAATGATGTAGTAGAAATTGCCAAAAATATAAAACCAAGCCCTCGTGGGGAATTGGAAATTACAGATGTAAACAAGGCTTACCTAAATCGCGGAGATTTATCCGTTGAGGTCATGGGACGTGGCTTTGCTTGGTTGGATACTGGTACTCATGAAAGTTTGCTAGAGGCTTCACAGTACATCGAAACAGTCCAACGGATGCAAAATGTTCAGGTGGCAAACTTGGAAGAAATTGCTTACCGTATGGGCTATATCAGTCGAGAAGATGTGTTGGCCTTAGCTCAACCGCTTAAGAAAAATGAATACGGGCAGTATCTGCTCCGTTTGATTGGAGAAGCATAGATGACAGATAATTTTTTCGGTAAGACGCTTGCAGCACGCAAGGTTGATGCAATTCCAGGTATGTTGGAGTTTGATATCCCCGTTCATGGTGATAATCGTGGCTGGTTTAAAGAAAATTTCCAAAAGGAAAAAATGCTCCCACTTGGTTTCCCAGAGTCTTTCTTTGCAGAAGGAAAATTGCAAAACAATGTATCTTTCTCACGCAAAAATGTCCTACGTGGTCTCCATGCAGAGCCTTGGGATAAGTACATCTCTGTAGCAGATGGTGGGAAAGTTCTGGGCTCTTGGGTTGATCTACGTGAGGGCGAAACCTTTGGGAATACTTATCAGACGGTTATTGATGCTAGCAAGGGAATTTTTGTTCCTCGAGGCGTGGCCAATGGCTTTCAAGTTCTATCAGATACAGTTTCTTACAGTTATCTGGTCAATGATTACTGGGCTCTTGAACTCAAACCCAAGTATGCCTTTGTGAACTACGCTGATCCAAGTCTTGGCATTGAATGGGAAAATCTTGCAGAAGCAGAAGTT
Organism: Streptococcus sp. HMSC061D10; assembly: GCF_001808865.1. Lineage (NCBI taxonomy): Bacteria > Bacillati > Bacillota > Bacilli > Lactobacillales > Streptococcaceae > Streptococcus > Streptococcus sp. HMSC061D10. The sequence goes on from NZ_KV795012.1 coordinate 47,225, forward strand.
TCAGAAGCAGATAAAAATCATCCACTACTTAAGGATGTAAAACCTTTGAAAAAAGAGGATTTGTAAAAAGGAAAGAATATGACTGAATACAAAAAAATCATCGTGACAGGAGGAGCTGGTTTTATCGGTTCTAACTTTGTCCATTATGTTTACAAGAATTTTCCTGATGTTCACGTGACAGTCCTAGATAAGTTGACTTATGCTGGAAACCGCGCTAATATTGAGGAAATTTTAGGTGATCGTGTTGAGTTAGTTGTTGGTGACATTGCTGATGCAGAGTTGGTAGACAAGTTGGCAGCTCAAGCCGATGCTATCGTTCACTATGCCGCGGAAAGTCACAATGACAATTCACTCAATGATCCATCACCATTTATCCATACCAACTTCATCGGAACCTATACTCTTTTGGAAGCGGCTCGCAAATATGATATTCGTTTCCACCATGTGTCTACAGACGAAGTTTATGGTGATCTTCCTCTACGTGAGGATTTGCCAGGTCATGGTGAAGGACCAGGTGAGAAATTTACTGCTGAAACCAAATACAATCCAAGCTCTCCTTACTCATCAACTAAGGCAGCTTCAGACTTGATTGTCAAAGCTTGGGTACGATCATTCGGCGTCAAGGCGACGATTTCCAACTGTTCAAATAACTACGGTCCTTATCAACACATTGAAAAATTTATCCCACGTCAGATTACCAACATCCTAAGTGGCATTAAGCCAAAACTGTATGGTGAAGGTAAGAACGTTCGTGACTGGATTCATACCAATGACCATTCTTCAGGTGTTTGGACAATCTTGACAAAAGGGCAAATCGGTGAAACCTACTTGATTGGTGCTGATGGTGAAAAGAACAATAAGGAAGTTTTGGAACTAATCCTTAAGGAAATGGGACAACCTGCCGATGCCTATGATCATGTGACTGACCGTGCAGGACATGACCTTCGTTATGCGATTGACGCAAGCAAGCTCCGTGATGAGTTGGGCTGGAAACCAGAATTTACTAACTTTGAACAGGGGCTCAAAGACACCATTCAATGGTACAAAGATAACCAAGACTGGTGGCAGGGAGAAAAAGAAGCTGTTGAAGCCAACTACGCTAAGACACAAGAGGTTCTTGAAAAATAAAAGGCGGTGGGACAGAAATCGATAGACAAAATCTCAATTTCCTAGTCCCAGCCCCTCGAAGATGATTAGGAGTTTTTGAAGTCTAAAAGTCAAACAAAAAGTCCAATTAGCTACCGCGTCAAAGTTTGATTGCTAATAAAAAGTGAGGTAGGGATTTTTTGTCCCAACCTCTATTGCTATACCGAAGAATTGTGAATCAGTTGAAAGGAAGAAAAATGATTTTAATTACAGGGGCAAATGGCCAATTAGGAACGGAACTTCGTTATTTGTTGGATGAGCGTAATGAAGAATACGTTGCGGTTGATGTGGCTGAGATGGATATTACCGATGCAGAGATGGTGGAGAAAGTTTTTGAAGAGGTGAAACCGACTTTAGTATATCACTGTGCGGCCTACACCGCTGTTGATGCAGCAGAGGATGAAGGGAAAGAATTGGACTTTGCCATCAATGTGACAGGGACAGAAAATGTCGCAAAAGCATCCGAAAAGCATGGTGCAACTCTAGTCTACATCTCTACCGATTATGTATTTGACGGTAAGAAACCAGTTGGACAAGAGTGGGAAGTGGATGACAAACCAGATCCTCAAACTGAATATGGTCGTACTAAGCGTATGGGAGAGGAGCTTGTAGAAAAACACGTTTCAAACTTCTATATTATCCGTACTGCTTGGGTTTTTGGAAATTACGGCAAAAACTTTGTCTTCACGATGCAAAATCTTGCTAAAACTCATAAGACCTTGACAGTTGTAAATAATCAACATGGTCGACCAACCTGGACGCGTACCTTGGCTGAGTTCATGACTTTCCTAGCTGAAAATCGCAAGGAATTTGGTTATTACCATTTGTCAAATGATGCGACAGAAGACACAACGTGGTATGACTTTGCGGTTGAAATTTTGAAGGATACAGATGTCGAAGTCAAGCCAGTAGACTCAAGTCAATTTCCTGCCAAAGCTAAACGTCCACTAAACTCAACAATGAGTTTGGCTAAAGCTAAAGCTACTGGATTTGTCATCCCAACTTGGCAAGATGCCTTGAAAGAATTTTACAAACAAGACCTTAAAAAATAGCCTTACTGGAAGCCGAAATGTATACAGAAAGAGAGAGAAGAGAGATTCTCTTTCTTTTTTTGTTTACTCGTATATGCAATCGTCGGATAATTATAAAAATTCAAGAAAAAGCTTGTTTAAATGTTAGAAAATTCGAGCACGAATGTTTTTTTTGTGTTATAATATTTTGTGAGTAGTTATGCCTTGGTGTAGCTATTAAAAATAGAAGTGTGAAACTGGGAAGATAGAGAGGACGCAGTGTAATGACTAGAAATGGTTTTTTTACAGGCTTAGATATCGGAACTAGCTCTATTAAAGTGTTGGTTGCAGAGCTTGTAAATGGTGAAGTAAATGTAATTGGCGTTAGCAATGCCAAAAGTAAAGGTGTCAAAGATGGGATTATCGTTGACATCGAAGCAGCAGCGACTGCTATTAAGTCTGCAATTTCTCAAGCAGAAGAAAAAGCAGGAATTTCAATCAAGTCTGTAAACGTTGGTTTGCCAGCTAATTTGCTACAAGTGGAGCCAACTCAAGGCATGATTCCAGTGACATCAGATACAAAAGAAATTACGGATCAAGATGTCGAAAATGTTGTCAAATCAGCCTTGACTAAAAGTATGACTCCAGACCGTGAAGTTATCACCTTTATTCCAGAGGAATTTGTCGTAGATGGATTCCAAGGGATTCGTGATCCTCGCGGGATGATGGGTGTGCGTTTGGAAATGCGTGGTCTCTTGTACACTGGCCCACGTACCATCCTCCACAATCTTCGTAAAACTGTTGAGCGTGTAGGCGTTCAAGTTGATAACGTGATTATTTCACCTCTTGCAATGGTTCACTCTGTCTTGAATGAAGGTGAACGTGAGTTTGGTGCGACTGTTATCGACATGGGTGGTGGTCAAACGACTGTTGCCACTATTCGCAACCAAGAACTTCAATATACAAATGTTAACCAAGAAGGTGGCGATTATGTCACAAAAGACATTTCAAAAGTTCTTAAGACTTCTAAGAAAATTGCAGAAGGTCTAAAATTGAACTACGGTGAAGCTTATCCACCACTAGCTAGCAAGGAAACTTTCCAAGTTGAAGTGATCGGTGAAGTGGAACCAGTTGAAGTGACTGAAGAATACTTGGCTGAGATTATTTCAGCAAGAATCAAGCACATTTTTGAGCAAATTAAGCAAGACTTGGAAAGACGTCACCTATTAGACTTGCCAGGTGGTATTGTCTTGATTGGTGGAAATGCTCTTCTTCCAGGTGTCGTTGAATTGGCCCAAGAAGTATTTGGAGTACGCGTTAAGTTATTCGTACCAAATCAAGTGGGTATTCGCAATCCTGCTTTTGCCCATGTCATCAGCTTATCAGAATTCGCTGGTAGTCTTACTGAAGTGAATATTTTGGCACAACGAGCAATTCGAGGTGACGAAAGTTTACGCCACCAACCGATTGACTTTAGAAGTTCAGCTCAACCAGTTTCACCTGTTTCTCCACGACCAGTATTTAATACAGTGACAACTCCTGAGCCTGAAACAACTCAATCTGTTGAACCAGTAGCTCCTCTTCAATCAGAAGAAAAGAGCAAAGGTAAATTAACGGATCGTTTCCGTAGCTTGATTGGAAGCATGTTTGACGAATAAAATAGAGGAATATAAATATGACATTTTCATTTGATACAGCAGCAGCACAAGGTGCAGTCATTAAAGTAATCGGTGTCGGCGGTGGTGGTGGAAATGCCATCAACCGTATGGTTGACGAAGGCGTTTCTGGCGTTGAATTTATCGCAGCCAATACAGATGTACAAGCTTTGAGCAGTACAAAAGCTGAGACAGTTATTCAGCTCGGCCCTAAATTGACTCGCGGACTTGGTGCAGGAGGTCAACCTGAAGTTGGTCGTAAAGCTGCAGAAGAAAGCGAAGAAGTATTGACAGAAGCAATCAGTGGTGCTGATATGGTCTTCATCACTGCTGGTATGGGTGGTGGTTCTGGTACAGGTGCTGCACCAGTTATCGCTCGTATTGCAAAAAGCCTCGGAGCTTTGACAGTAGGTGTTGTAACTCGTCCATTTGGTTTTGAGGGAAGCAAACGTGGACAATTTGCTATCGAAGGGATTAACGAACTTCGTGAGCATGTTGATACACTCTTGATTATCTCAAACAACAACTTGCTAGAAATCGTTGACAAGAAAACTCCACTTCTTGAAGCATTGAGTGAAGCAGACAACGTTCTTCGTCAAGGTGTACAAGGGATTACAGATTTGATTACAAATCCTGGTTTGATTAACTTGGACTTTGCAGACGTTAAGACTGTTATGGCCAATAAAGGTAATGCCCTTATGGGGATTGGTATCGGTAGCGGTGAAGAACGTGTTGTAGAAGCTGCTCGTAAAGCAATCTACTCACCACTTCTTGAAACAACTATCGATGGAGCAGAAGATGTGATTGTCAACGTAACTGGTGGCTTGGACTTGACTTTGATTGAGGCTGAAGAAGCATCAGAAATTGTTAACCAAGCAGCTGGTCATGGTGTTAACATCTGGCTTGGAACATCTATCGATGAGACAATGAAAGACGAAATCCGCGTGACTGTTGTTGCAACAGGAGTACGTCAGGATAAAGTTGAGAAAGTTGTAACTGCTCAACCACGTCAAGCAACACATCGTGAACCTGCTCGAACTAGCCATGTACAAACTTTTGACCGTAATTTTGATATGGCTGATACAGCAGAAATTCCAACTCCAAGTTATCGCCGTCAAGAAGCGCCAAAGACATCGGCCTTTGGTGACTGGGACTTGAGACGCGATGCCATTGTTCGTCAAGGAGAACCAGTTGTTTCTCCAGTGGAACGCTTTGAAGTTCCAGCGGCAACAGATGAAGATGAGTTGGAAACACCACCATTCTTTAAAAATCGTTAATGAAGATGAATTTAAAAGAAAATACGAACCTTGTTTTTCAACAGATATCGAATGCAGTTCAGGAAGCCGGTCGTGAAAACGATTCGGTTTCTGTGATTGCGGTGACCAAATATGTAGATGTTGAAACAGCCTCAGCTTTGGTTTCGCAAGGAGTGCAACACATTGGTGAGAACCGTGTTGATAAATTTCTTGACAAGTATCATGCTCTAAGTGATAAGAATCTTACCTGGCATTTGATTGGAACCTTACAGAGACGTAAAGTCAAGGAAGTGATTTCTTATGTGGATTATTTTCATGCTTTAGATTCCTTAAAGCTAGCTCAGGAAATTCAAAAACGAGCGGACCACAAGATTAAGTGCTTTTTGCAAGTAAATATTTCTAAGGAAGAAAGTAAGCACGGTTTTTCGAAAGAAGAATTGTTAGCCCTCTTACCCGAACTTTCAGAATTAGACCAGATTGAGTATGTAGGTCTGATGACCATGGCTCCATTTGAAGCAACTAGTCAAGAATTACTAGAGATATTTAAAGAAACTCAAGAATTGCAAAAAACCATTCAAGAAAAACATCTCCCTAATATGCCGATGACCGAACTAAGTATGGGTATGAGTCGAGACTTCAAAGAAGCGATTCAATGTGGTTCAACTTTCGTTCGAATCGGTACAGCATTTTTTAAATAGGAAATAACCATGTCACTAAAAGATAAATTTGATAAGTTTATAGATTATTTCACTGAAGATGGAGAAGAGGTGGCACCAAGCGTTGCTGAATTAAAGTCTGAACAAACCTTAACTTCAGTTTCGGCTCCAAAGGAAGAACTTCCACGAGCTCAACAGTCACCACAATCTTCACAAGTGAATTCTAAAGAGAAAAATATTACGCGCCTTCATGCTCGTCAGCAAGAGTTGGCGATGCAGAGCCATCGTAGCACAGAAAAGGTAACTATTGATGTTCGTTATCCTCGTCGCTACGAAGATGCAACAGATATCGTTGATTTGTTGGCAGGCAACGAAAGTATTCTCATTGACTTCCAATATATGACTGAAGTACAAGCACGCCGCTGTCTAGATTACTTAGATGGAGCTCGCCATGTGCTAGCTGGTGAATTGAGAAAAGTTGCAAATACTATGTATCTTTTGACACCAGTAGGAGTTGTGGTTAATATTGAAGACATTCGCTTGCCAGATGGTTCTCACGGTGAAGAGTTTGATTTTGATATGAAGAGAAATCGAGTGAAGTAATGATTTTTCTAATTCGTTTAATACAGAATGCTGCGACTATCTATTCATGGATACTTGTAGCTTTTGCTCTATTATCTTGGTTACCCAATGCTTATGATACAGCACTAGGTCGTTTGTTAACTAGCTTAGTCAAACCGATCCTTCAACCCTTGAGACGTTTGCCACTAAGGGTTGGTGGTTTTGATTTTACAGTTTGGGTGGCTGTCATTTTAGTTCATTTAGTCGGTAACTATCTGATCCGTTTTCTTTTAATACTAGCATGAGAAAAGATATTTATCAGCATTTCTCAGTCGAGGATATTCCTTTCATTGATAAGGGATTGGAGTGGCTTAGGCAGGTAGAAGAGCACTACGCTCCCATCCTAACTCCCTTTATCAACCCCCATCAGGTCTTTATTTTAAAGACATTGGGGAATCATCAAGGAATTCAAGTTTTTTCAAGCAACGATTTCGTACCTAGTGAGTATAGTCGTGTGCTTTTTGCACCAGATTATTTCATACCGACTTTGATGGATTTTGAAATGGAATTGCTTGAGATTGTTTATTCTAGTAAGTTCGACCAATTGACACATGCCAAGATTTTAGGAACTGTTCTGAATCGTTTGGGAATTGATCGCAAATTGTTTGGTGATATTTTAGTTACGGAGAATAGGGCTCAAATCATTGTGGACCAAAAATTCACTTCTCTCTTTCAAGATGGAATTCAAAAAATTGCTAGATTGCCTGTCAAACTAGAAGTCGTATCTTTTGAAGAATTGGTAGAAGCCGTGAGTGATTATCAGGAAAAGGAAGTTTTAATTCCGAGTATGCGCTTGGATGCTTTCTTATCAAATGTTCTGAAATTGTCTCGCTCGCAGACAGCTGATTTATTAGAAAGAAAATATGTTCAGGTAAATTACCATCTTGTTGAAAAATCTGACTACCAAGTTAAGTTAGGTGATTTAGTAAGTGTCAGACGCTTTGGACGGATTATCTTACTCAAAGAAAATGGTCAAACCAAAAAAGATAAGAAAAAAATAACAGTCCAATTACTACTAAGTAAGTGAGAAGAAAAATGTCAATTACACCACAAGAAATTATTGATAAAGCTTTCTCCATTAAATTCAGAGGCTATAATAAGGAAGAAGTTGACGAATTTTTGGATAAGATTTATTTTGACTATGAGGAACTAGTCCGTTACAAGGATGAAACTGAAGTCTATATCAAAAGATTAGAAGAACGTCTTTCGTCTTTTACTGATGATTTTCCTAAAAGAACAGTGACAAGCGAGCAAGAACCAGAACCATTGAATGATTCTATTTTTTATTAAGTAAGTGAGGAAAAATATGCCAATTACATCGTTAGAAATCAAGGATAAAACCTTTAGTACCAAGTTTAGAGGTTTTAATCCTGAAGAAGTTGATGAATTTCTAGATATTGTTGTTCGTGATTATGAAACGCTTGTTCGTAGTAACCATGAAAAAGAGCAACACATTAAAAATTTAGAGGAACGTTTGTCTTATTTTGATGAGATTAAGGAGTCATTGAGCCAGTCTGTATTGATTGCTCAAGATACTGCAGAACGTGTCAAACAAGCTGCCAATGAACGCTCTCAAAATATCCTTAAACAGGCTGAACAAGATGCCCAGCGTCTGCTTGATGAAGCTAAGTATAAGGCTAATGAAATCTTGCGTCAAGCTACGGATAATGCTAAGAAGGTTGCAGTAGAGACGGAAGAATTAAAGAATAAGAGCCGTGTCTTCCATCAACGTTTGAAATCTACGATTGAGAGTCAATTGGCCATTGTAGACTCTTCTGACTGGGAAGAAATTTTGCGTCCGACAGCAACTTACCTTCAAACAAGTGACGAAGCTTTTAAAGAAGTTGTCGGAGAAGTTTTGGGTGAAGATGTAACTGGATATCATGATGAAGAACCAATTGACATGACTCGTCAGTTTTCACCAGAGGAAGTAGCAGAGCTCCAAGCTCGCATTGAAGCAGCTAATCGAGAATTGGCTGAATCACAAAAAGAAACAGTTCCAGATAATGCTAGCTCAGTAGTAGAAGGAGTCGTTTCTTCAAACCAAGATTCTCAACCAGCACCCTTGACAGAATCTATTGATCTTTTATAAGAAAGAAAATCTGAGAACAAGATCTAACCAAACATATTTACAGCGAGTAGGCGATGGTGGAAGTCCTACAGTCCCTGTTGATTAGATTATCCTCTCAAGTTATCAAGTCTGAAGTTAGTAGGATTTGACGTTCCCCACGTTACGGGAAAAGAGGGAGAAAGACTAGTTCTTTTTCCGAACAAAGGTGGTACCACGATTTTCGTCCTTTTTAGCGAGTCGTGGTTTTTATTTTGTCTATATAAAAAAGGAGATATCATGAAACTCAAAGAAACTTTAAATCTTGGGAAAACTGACTTCCCAATGCGTGCAGGCCTTCCAACCAAAGAGCCAGTCTGGCAAAAAGAATGGGAAGAAGCAAAGCTCTACCAACGTCGTCAAGAGTTGAATGAAGGAAAACCTCATTTCACTCTTCATGATGGCCCTCCGTACGCTAACGGAAATATCCACGTTGGTCATGCTATGAACAAGATTTCAAAAGATATCATTGTTCGTTCTAAGTCTATGTCAGGATTCTACGCACCATACATCCCAGGTTGGGATACACACGGACTACCAATCGAGCAAGTTTTGGCAAAACAGGGTGTCAAACGCAAAGAGATGGATTTGGTTGAATACTTGAAACTTTGCCGTGAATACGCTCTTTCTCAAGTAGATAAACAACGCGAAGACTTCAAACGTTTAGGTGTTTCTGGTGACTGGGAAAATCCATATGTAACTTTGACCCCTGACTATGAAGCAGCGCAAATTCGTGTCTTCGGCGAGATGGCTAACAAGGGCTATATCTACCGTGGTGCCAAGCCAGTTTACTGGTCATGGTCATCTGAGTCAGCTCTTGCTGAAGCAGAGATTGAATACCATGACTTGGTTTCAACATCACTTTACTATGCCAATAAGGTCAAGGATGGCAAAGGTGTGTTAGACACTGATACTTACATCGTTGTTTGGACAACAACTCCATTTACTATCACGGCTTCTCGTGGTTTGACTGTTGGTGCGGATATTGACTACGTTTTGGTTCAACCTGCTGGTGAAACTCGTAAGTTTGTGGTTGCTGCTGAATTGTTGAACAGCTTGTCTGAGAAATTTGGCTGGACTGATGTTCAAGTTTTGGCGACTTATCGTGGCCAAGAATTGAACCATATCGTGACAGAACACCCATGGGATACTGCAGTAGATGAACTCGTTATCCTTGGTGACCACGTTACAACTGACTCTGGTACAGGTATCGTCCATACAGCTCCTGGTTTTGGTGAGGACGACTACAATGTTGGTGTGGCTAATGGTCTTGAAGTTGCTGTGACAGTTAACGAACGCGGAATTATGATGGCTAATGCTGGCGCTGAGTTCGAAGGTCAATTCTATGACAAGGTGGTTCCAACTGTTATCGAGAAACTAGGCAACCTCCTTCTTGCTCAAGAAGAAATCTCTCACTCATACCCATTTGACTGGCGTACGAAAAAACCAATCATCTGGCGTGCAGTGCCACAATGGTTTGCCTCTGTATCCAAATTCCGTCAAGAAATCTTGGATGAAATTGAAAAAGTGAAATTCCATTCAGAATGGGGTAAAGTTCGTCTTTACAACATGATTCGTGACCGTGGTGACTGGGTTATCTCTCGTCAACGTGCTTGGGGTGTTCCACTTCCGATCTTCTATGCTGAAGACGGCACACCAATCATGACAGCTGAAACGATCGAACATGTAGCTCAACTCTTTGAAGAGCATGGATCCATCATCTGGTGGGAACGTGATGCTAAAGACCTCTTGCCAGAAGGATTTACACATCCAGGTTCACCAAATGGTGAGTTCAAGAAAGAAACAGACATCATGGACGTTTGGTTTGACTCAGGTTCTTCATGGAACGGAGTTGTGGTTAACCGTCCAGAACTCAAATACCCAGCTGACCTCTACCTTGAAGGTTCTGACCAATACCGTGGTTGGTTCAACTCATCACTCATCACATCTGTTGCCAACCATGGGGTTGCACCATACAAACAAATCTTGTCACAAGGTTTTGCCCTTGACGGTAAAGGTGAGAAGATGTCTAAATCTCTTGGAAATACCATTGCTCCAAGCGATGTTGAAAAACAATTTGGTGCGGAAATCTTGCGTCTCTGGGTAACAAGTGTTGACTCAAGTAACGACGTGCGTATCTCTATGGATATCTTGAGCCAAGTATCTGAAACTTACCGTAAGATCCGTAACACTCTTCGTTTCTTGATTGCCAATACATCTGACTTTAACCCAGCTCAAGATTCAGTAGCTTACGAAGAGCTTCGCTCAGTTGATAAGTACATGACTATTCGCTTTAACCAGCTTGTTAAGACCATTCGTGACGCTTATGCAAACTTTGAATTCTTGACAATCTATAAAGCCCTAGTGAACTTTATCAACGTTGATCTATCTGCCTTCTACCTTGACTTCGCCAAAGATGTTGTTTACATTGAAGGGGCTAAGTCGCTTGAACGTCGTCAAATGCAGACCGTCTTCTATGATATTCTTGTGAAAATTACCAAACTCTTGACACCAATTCTTCCTCACACAGCTGAAGAAATTTGGTCATATCTTGAGTTTGAAGCCGAAGACTTTGTTCAATTGTCAGAATTGCCAGAAGCTCAAACATTTGCGAACCAAGAGGAAATCTTGGACACATGGGCAGCCTTCATGGACTTCCGTGGTCAAGCTCAAAAAGCCTTGGAAGAAGCTCGTAATGCCAAAGTAATCGGTAAATCCCTTGAAGCTCATTTGACAGTTTATCCAAACGAAGTCGTGAAAACTCTTCTTGGAGCTGTTGATAGCAATGTAGCTCAACTCTTGATCGTCTCAGAATTGACTATCGCAGAAGGACCAGCTCCAGAAGGTGCAGTAGCCTTTGAAGATGTGGCCTTTACAGTTGAACGCGCTGCAGGTGAAGTTTGTGACCGTTGCCGTCGCATAGATCCAACAACAGCAGTACGTCACTACCATGCAACCATCTGTGACCACTGTGCAAGTATCGTTGAAGAAAACTTTGCGGAAGCAGTTGCTGAAGGATTTGAAGCTAAATAATTTTATATACTGGAGGTTGGGACAAAAGATCCCGACCTCATTTTTTATTAGGAATCAAACTTTGACGCGGTAGCTGATTGAACTTTTTGTTCGTCTTTTAGACTCCAAAAAGCTCCTAATCATCCTCGCGGGGCTGGGACTACGAAATCGAGACTTTGGTCTATCGATTTCTGTCCCACCGCCTTTTTTATGGAGTGAATACTCTCTTATTTTAGAAAATAGAAACTAAAATGTTTTTAGATCTGATATAAATCCTTTTTGTAAAAAATTTGTAAATAATCACAAATAAAACAAAAATAAGTTTTTAAAAAACGTATAAAATAAAATTGGCAAAAAATCACTATTTTCAATGTTTTTCAGGATTAATCAATCTTATTTTCACATCAAAAATACTTGTATTTATAGGTTGAAAAGGATACCAAGCATATGTATTTATATAAAATAGAACTATTTTAAAAAAGAAAACAAATAATTTGAATAATGAAAGCGAATAAGTTATAATGGCTCTGTATGTAAAATACAACATTACAAAAATAAAAAAGGAGAATGTGCGATGTATTTTAACCGTAAAAATGCGGAACAAAAGAACTGGCGAATGATCAAAAAAGGAAAACATTTCTTGTTTGGTTGTTCGCTAGTCTTTGCAGTTGGAGCGACTTTAGCTACTCCAGCAGTCCATGCTGACAGTGTAGAAGCTAAGGCAGAAACTACAACTTTAGCAACGCAAGCTGAACCTACTACAGAGACACCGACCTATGTGGCACCAGCTACAGCTAGCTCAGTTGCAACTGAAGTAGTAGAAGCAAATTCAGCAACAACTGTCGTTTCAGCTGACAAATCTCAACTAGAAGCTGTTTTGGCGCAAGCTAAAGCTAAAAACTTGGAAGGTCAAGAAGCTTCCGTTAAAGCTGAAGTAGCAGCTGCAATTAAAGAAGCTGAAGCATTAGTTGCGAACGGTTCAGCAAGCCAAGAACAAGTAAACCAAAGTGTTGAACGCTTGACTCAAGCAGTGGCAAGTGTGAAGGAAGTTACTGAAGCAACAGTTGAAATAACAACTGAAGCAGCATCTGAAGAAACTACAGATTCTTCAGAAACTCCTAAAGTCAGAAACAAACGTGCGACTTCTGAAGGAACATCACGTGCAGTTGATGAATCGAGACTTGATCGTGTTACAGTAACGAAAGATAACTTTGATAGTTTCTTTAAAGAAGGTGGTACGGCAAATTATGATGAAACGTCTGGAACAATTAAATTAACAGATGATGTATCTGGTCAAGTTGGTAGTGCTTACCTTCGTTTTAAAATTGATCCTAGGGAAGACTTTACCTTTACTGGTAAGGTAGATATTGGTGATAAATATGAAGGACATAAAGTAAATGGTCGCGATGGTGGAGATGGAGTAGGTTTTGTCTTCCATACAGGGAATGTAGATACTATTGGTCAATCTGGTGCTTCCATCGGTATGGGTACTATCAAAAATGCCTTTGGTTTCAAACTAGACTCATGGCACAACACTTCTAACCCAAATGCTAACCAAAATGCATCAGCCGATCCAAGATATGGTGGAAATGCATGGAGAAGTAATGCCTTCGGTTCATTCTACTCATCAAATAATGCTGGTAGGGTAACGACAAGTAGCTCAGCAGCAAAAGCTCTAAATCCAAAACCTAATGGCGAATGGGTAGACTTTAAAATTGAATATAAAGGTCAATCAAAAGAGTTTATTGTAACTTACGGTTCTGAAAAATGGTCAACTAATTTGAAGACTGCGAATGCTTCAATCATGGAACCAACTGCTAAGACTGCTCTTAACAACTCAAATGCAACTTATGCATTGTCATTCTTAGGAAGTACGGGTTCGGGTACCAACTTGCAACGTGTGCAAATCGAAAAATTTGAGTTTACTGCACCACAAATTGTACAAGTAGCCTTTTATGATGAAGCGGGTAATGAGCTCGCAGCAAGTAGTGCGATCCCAGGAGATAGAGATCAAGTTGTTAATTTGAGTAATATCGAAGCAGTACAAAAAGCTATTACGAAAATAACAGCTAAAGGCTATACACTTAAGGAAGTTAATTCTGATAGAGCAGAAACATATAACTCGGGAGCCAACACTGTAACACTTAGAAGTGGTGGACAGTTACTGAAGTATGTATTTGCAGTGCCTACTCCAGAGGTAACTAAAACATTACCTTCAGATGGTGGTATGCTGCGAAATGGAGGTATTAAATCAACTGATAATACATTATCAGGGACAGGAACACCTGGTGCAACTATTAATATTAAAGTTGCAGGAAACACAGTTGTAGACAACGTAACAGTAGAAAGTAACGGTAAGTGGACAGCGACACTTCCAACTGGATTAAATAGTAATGTAACGACACAAGATCAATTAGTTCCAAAAAACAGTTTAGTAGTTACACAAAAAATAGGTGTCAGTGAAAGTGAAGAAGCAGCAGTAGATGTTGCACTTGGTGAATCAAGTGTGCAACCTTCAACTGATTCAAAAGATCAACAAAGTATTGTTGCGGAAACTACGACAGTTACATTAAAAGTCCCTCATGATGCAGGAATTACTTACTTTGATTACCCTAATGCAAACAATGGTAGAAGTGAAGTAGCTATTAAACGCGATTCAATTCCTGGGGCATGGACTTCAAAAGACGAATCAAAAGCAGTTGTTACCTCATACTCTAGTGATGGTTTCTTTGATACAGTTGTTCTTGAAATGAAGGATAAAATCCAAGCAGGTAAAGCTAAGGTCATTTCAAATATTAAAGAAACTAAATACTCAAGTCCAACTGGGTGGAAAGAAATTAATGTAGAAGCAAAACCTGACACAACACCTCCAGCAGCCCCAACTGTAAACGCAGTTAAGGCAGGTGCTACTAGTATTACTGGTACAGCAGAAGCTAATTCTAAAGTAGAAGCTACATTACCAAATGGTAGTAAAGTATCTACAACAGCAGGAGCAGATGGAAGCTTCACTATCCCAGTTTCAGCTTTGAATGCTTATGATCAAATTAGTGTTACAGCTACAGATGAAGCAGGTAACAAGTCAACTCCAACTAAAGTTACTGTAAAAGAAACAGTTCGTCCAGTTCTCAACATTCCTTACGATGATGCTGAGAACCAAGTAATCTATGTGTATTCTGGTGAAGAAAATAATATAGAACTAAAAATTACTGATAACTCAGGAAAAATTTCTAAAGCGTATTTAGTATTTGCTCAAGATAATCGTACAGGTTTAGGGACAGAAGATACTGGATATTTAAATGGTAAAACGAAAAGTGCTTTATATTTAAAAGCAAATAGATTTGGTTCAGAAACAACAGCTACAGAAACAAATCCAGCTATTATTAAATTAACAGCAAATATTCCAAATGGGTCTTACACTGATGGAACTGGTATGACACGTTATCTATTTGCAGAAGACGCAGCAGGTAATACCTCATACGAGCATGTTGGTGCAAACATGGATAAAGGTGCTCTTGGACGTATTCGCTTTGTTTGGAAACCACAAACATTCAAGTATACTGCAGTAGCTCCGTCAACACCTATTACATCAAACACTGTTCCAGAAGCGAGTGCTATTGAAAAAGCTATTAAACATGCCAATCCAACGTTCAGTGACAAGATTGGAAGTGTTACTTTAGATGGTACGAATGTTAAGGTTACTTATAAGGATGGAAGTACAGATACCCTAAGCGCGGACTCAGTTTTCAAAATTGAACCAACTGCACCTACAGTAACACCAGTTAAGAATACGTCAGCGTTAACTACACCAGAAAAACAAGCTGTAGAAGCAGCAGTAAGAACAAAGAACCCAGATGCGACAACAGTAGTAGTTGGAAATGATGGTTCAACAACATTAACTTACTCAAATGGCTCAACAGCTAAATTGACACCAGCACAAACTGTCAGTCAAGCGGACGTTACAGCACCAGCAGCACCAAGTGTAAGCCCAGTTACAGCAGGCGCTACAGCAGTTACAGGTACAGCCGAAGTAGGCTCAACAGTCGAAGTAACCCTTCCAGATGGTTCTAAAGCAACAGCGAAA
>NZ_KV795013.1:0-17050 GCF_001808865.1 Streptococcus sp. HMSC061D10
TATGTCTAACTTTTGGGGTGCAGTTCAAAATCATTCCATCCTTTTTCTATTTCAATAGCTTACTACTGATAAAGAAGCATCCAACTTTTTTGAAAAATTCAGTGGATTAATACCAATCCTGATTTTTAGTTAAATTTTTCTTCCGAAAATAAAAAAATTTTTTTCATTTTATAATATTCTTTGATTATGCGCTTTATAATTTTGGCAATTTTTTGGTTAACAACTACATATAACCTACACAATTTACACCAATTACTCCTCGTCTTAGGAATATCGTATGAAGTTTCTCATACTCAAATTGTTCATATTCAAATCGCTCGTATTCAAATTTCTCATATTCAAACGGTTCGTATTCAAACTTTTCATATTCGAAAACTTCAATTCCTATTTCTTTTAATACTTCTTCTGGCAACTCGTAATCTTGATCTACTAGGCCAAATAGAGTAAATCCTGAGTCAACACAAAATGACAATACTGGATTGTATATTGAAGAGTAAATTACAGAACCGGCTACCGACCCCACAAAACTACCAATCATGTATCCTAGCACAGGAATTTCAATTAGAGATTGACTCACAGAACCCATAGATAAAGCACATGTTGTTACAAACATTTCTTTGATTAATTCATTAACCATCTCAGCTCTGCTCATGTTTCCGGTAGTTACTTGATATGAATTTTTCATGGAATTCATCACTAATACAGTTACTGCACCAACAATTGACGGATCAATAGATTTCATTGCACTACCACATAATCCTGCCTTACAACTTACTGTAATTGCTGCTGAAACTGTACCTCTTACAAATCCTTCACCTGCACCTGTAATCGCTGCAAATCCTATCTTTTTAAATTGACCTTCTTCAATTTCTCCATTTTTAATTAGATAAGCTATGGCATTCAATACTTCAGGAGCAACTCTTAACACCATTGATATTGTTGCTGCAGTTAAGCCAGCTTTGTACGCATGCCTTAAGATGTTGGTATACTTTATCAATTCTTCGGTTGTTAAATGTAAGTCCTCAGGATTTACTCCACCCTCTTTAGACAATCTTGCAAGTTCACGTGCTTCCTGTTCCGACAAAGCAATCGATTCATTCCCCTTATTATCTTTAACTTTATCACTGAGTAATTTTAGAGTTTCTTCATAGCGATGAACTTGCTCCGGTCGCTTTACAGCTTCTTCTCTTATTTTTCGCTCTAAAAACATAGTCGCTTCTTTTAGCTGATCTGATGGAATTACTCTATACTGCCCTGTATAAACTGGATCACTCAAAATCGTATCTGCTGAGTATCCTCTCTTCTCCAAATATAAATCTAAACTTTCTTTCCCACCTTGTGATTTATATTCGCTAAAACGTTGAAAAATACTCTTAGCTTGTTGTTCTGCACTGGATGCTCCGTTTTTATAATATTTTAAACCAAACTTAGCATCGAAGTTTGCTCCCGTAATATCAGCAGAACCAAAATCATGGCTACGATCAACTTGTACTCTGTTTTTTGAAGAATTAATAGCTGCATTAATATTAAAAGTCCCAGCATGCCAAAACTCAGCAACATCTCCCTTTAGTGTATCTATACGTGCACCACTTGTTTCAAAGTCATTTAGCTCATTCACCAGCTTCTTTATCTCTGATTCTACAGCGTTTACATAATGTACTCCGGTAGCATGTCCTGCAAAATTACCTGTGTGCTTCTCAAAGAATTCATATCCCTCTTTAAAGCCATCCATTCTTTATCCCTCCAAGAATTCAGATAATCCATCCATATATAATATTGCTGTCAATCCTCTGTACTGCTGATCCATGACTTTTTCTTTATCCGTTCCAGTAAGAAATTGAGTAACACCTAACACTGCACCAGTAGCCAATGTAATCCCAGGTGCCAAAAAACCTAAAAGGGCGCCACCGGCTATTAAAGCTGCTGTATTCCCTCCTACAACCCCATTTACTGCATCGAAAGCCTGTTCAGGAATTGACTTTGAAAACTCTATTTTTTCAAAGTCAGACTTATATCCACGACAATACTCAACAAATTCATCATATATTTCTGGTTGACTAATAGCCTCTGAAACTAGCATCATCCCACGTTTCCCTAACCAGCCATATCTCATTCCGAATTTATCGAATTTCACATCCATACTAGAGATTTCATTCTTACTTGCTTGGTTTTCACCAATAAAAAGTACATGTTCGCTAGAAGAAATTGTAGACATATTATCAAGATAGTGTTTTTCCAACCAAACACTTACTTTTATTGAACCATCTTTAGTCCCTACAATTACATCATCTTCATCATCATTCGCGCTCACAAGTTGACGTAAATAATTGCCATATCCAACAGTTTTATCATCACAAACAATAATTAATTTTGTTGTATTTTGTTCAAACATAATAATCCTCCATATTAGCTAACATTTTTTCAATCAACTTTACATCTGTCTGTTAATCAGTTAACTTACTACAACCCTATTATATCACATGTTATTCAATATTATATACTATATTTTTATCTAAAAAAGAAGGTCTGAAAACCTTCTTCTTTTTATCATTTTACTTCCGTTTTCTTGCGATGAGGTGAATCGGTGTTCCTTCAAAGACAAAGGCCTTGCGGATTTGATTTTCCAAGAAACGCAAGTAAGAGAAGTGCATGAGTTCTTCTTCGTTGACAAAGATAACAAAGGTTGGTGGTTTGGTTGCCACTTGAGTCGCATAGAAAATCTTGAGGCGTTTTCCTTTGTCGGTCGGTGTTGGATTGATGGCGATAGCATCCATAATCACATCATTCAAGACAGCTGATGGGATACGGGTATTTTGACTCTCGCTGATTTGCTTGATCATCTCAGGCAACTTGTGGAGGCGTTGCTTGGTCAAAGCCGAAACAAAGATAATCGGTGCGTAAGGCAGGTATTGGAACTGCTCACGGATATCCTCTTCCCAGTTTTTCATGGTGTGGTTGTCTTTTTCAAGAGTATCCCACTTATTGACCACGATGATCATCCCTTTACCAGCTTCGTGGGCAAAACCTGCGATACGCTTGTCATACTCACGGATACCTTCCTCGGCATTGAGGACCATCAAGACTACATCTGAACGGTCAATAGCACGCATGGCACGCATGACTGAGTATTTCTCAGTATTCTCATAGACTTTACCTGACTTACGCATACCAGCAGTATCAATCATGGTAAACTCTTGACCGTCAGCATCTGTAAAATGAGTGTCAATGGCATCACGAGTGGTACCAGCGACAGGGCTGGCAATGACGCGGTCTTCTCCCAAAATGGCATTGATCAAGCTAGATTTTCCGACATTTGGACGTCCAATCAAGCTGAATTTAATGATATCTGGATTTTCTTCTTCAACTTCATGTGGGAGATTTTCCACAATAGCATCCAGCACATCCCCTGTCCCAATACCGTGCACAGATGAAATCGGTAGTGGTTCACCCAATCCAAGAGCATAGAAATCATAGATATCATTTCGCATCTCTGGATTGTCAACCTTATTAACGGCTAGGATGACTGGTTTATGAGTTTTATAAAGTTTACGGGCAACATATTCGTCCGCATCTGTAATTCCTTCTTTACCAGACACGACAAAGACGATAACATCTGCTTCTTCCATGGCGATTTCTGCCTGGTGCTTGATTTGTTCCATGAACGGAGCATCGACATCATCGATCCCCCCAGTATCAATCATACTAAAAGAACGGTTAAGCCACTCACCCGTGGCATAGATACGATCTCGCGTTACACCTTCAACATCTTCTACGATTGAGATGCGCTCTCCCGCGATACGGTTAAATAGGGTTGATTTCCCAACATTGGGACGTCCCACAATGGCAACAGTTGGTAAGGCCATGTTTTCTCACTTTCTACAATAACTTCTTCTGCTCAAGATTTTCTCGAGTCGAGCTTGGTTCTGGATTGCCGAATTGCTCCGCTAAACGTTGACTCCAAGTTGTAGTCGCACGCGCACCTGCATATTCAGTCTGTACTCGGTCATAGGCTTCGATTGCCTCAGTTGACTGTTCTTGGTATTCTTCCTCAAAGACAACATTCTCTAGTGGCAGTCTTGGTTTTACAGCATGCTGTTGATTTGGCACACCGAGTGCAATCCCAAAGACTGGATAGGTATAGTCAGGAAGCTTGAACAATTCTGCTAACTCAACAGACTTGTAACGCACTAAGCCGATAATCACTCCACCATAGCCCAAGCTTTCTGCCGCAAGCAAGGCATTTTGTCCAGCCAAAGCCGCATCCACAGAAGTGATGAGGAGTCCTTCCACCCCTTGAGGTTGGAAAACATCCGTATGGAGACGAGCCCCTTTTTCTGCACGGTTTAGATCACCAACAAAAAGTAAAAATACTGCAGACTGGCGAATCGCTTCCTGAGGAACTAGCTCAAATAAGGCGTCCTTCTTTTCTTGACTTCTGACAAGAATGACAGAGTAGGATTGGAAATTTTTCCAAGAAGAAGCCATTTGGGCAGCTGTCAAGATCTCATTTAAGTCTACTTGGGGAATCTCTCGCTCTTTAAATCTGCGCACTGAAGTGTGAGCCTTCATTACTTTGATTGTTTCTGTCATCGGCGGTTTTCTCCTTCAAGTCTTGTTTCCTCTGCTAAATAACGAATGCGTTCCATGACGCGTCTAGCTTCCCAGGTTTCGTCATTTCCGTTTTTCCCTTTAGCGAAATGCTTCTCCAAATCTTCAAAGTTGAAATTGGAGGTGAAAAAGGTTGGCAAATCTTCCTGCATACGATATTGGAGAATAACCTGCAGGATCTCGTCACGCACCCAAGCTGTTGATTGCTCGGCACCAATATCATCCAAAATCAGGACTTCAGCAAGCTTAATCTCGTCCACCAAGGTCTTGACATTGCCATCACCGATGGCATTTTTGACATCGATGACAAAGCTCGGATAGTGGAGGAGAGTTGACGAAACGCCTCGTTTTTCTGACAAATCATGGGCTAGGGCAGCCACCATAAAACTTTTACCCACACCAAAGTCTCCATATAAGTAGAGACCTTTTCGAATAGCTGGATATTGCTCCACAAAGTTCAAAAGCTTTTCAAAAACTGGCAAGCGCCCCAAATCATCCAAGTCTACTTGAGCTAAGCTAGCTTTTTTAAGACTAGCTGGAAGATTGATTAGCTTGAGACGGTTTTTAATCGCCGCTTCTTTTTCTGCCGCGATGAGCTCTGGAGTTTCTTCATAAGAGACATCTGCATAGCCATGGTTCATGACTAGGATGGGCTTGTAGCCACGCGCGATATAGTCTGTATCTCCTCGGAGGAACTTATCTCTCTCAGTGATGTATTGGTTAAACTTGGAAATACTACGGTTTAACTCCTCCTGACTGAGAGATTCTTTCTGGATAAAGGCCGCAACATCAGGGTCTTTCACAATTTGCTGGACTAAATCCTGATACTGAAATCGGCTTGGTTGACGCTTGAGCACGTCTCCGACACTTTCCATCTAGTCTCCTCCTTTTTCTAATCGAGCTAACATTTCTTTTTTCTTACGTTCTAGTTCTAAACGAGTTTCTTCGCTAGTTTCATTCTTATATTCAGGATTGCTCCATTTAGGCACATTGGTTTTTGCTGGGGCAGTCTGATTCTGCTTTTGCGTTTTTGCTTTTTGGCCACGTTCACGAATACGGAGAACTGCCTCCTCTGCACTACGGATATTTTGATAGGCGTAGTCATTAGCCACCTTCATGGCGTATTTTTCATTGATATTGGCCGAATCCACCTTATTAAAGGTCAGGAGCAAGATAACATTGATTACTTCATCCAGCAAGCCCAAGGCCGCCATCTGCTGGAGCAGGTCCCGTTCAGTCTGGGTAATACTTCCCTTGCGGGTCTGCTTGATTTCAGCAAGGAACTGCAAGGCTGTCTTTCTCTTAGCCTCTCGGATAATGGTTGCCTCCTTGGGACTAAAGTCAGAAGTCACAGGCTTTTGCGCTATCTTTTCACGGATGCGTTTGACAGAAATCACTTGCGACACTGCTGTCGCTTTGGCTACTTGATAAGTTTCAAACCAAGTCCACCTCTGCTCGTCTGCTATTGCAAACAAGGCCAAAACATCCGAAGTCTCATCTTGAAAACGAAGACCATCACGGGCCATGAGCTGACGAAAATGCTCCAAATCAAAATCATCTGCTACTGGCTGACTGCTAGAGGTTTCTTGACTAGCAGACTCGGATAACTGAGGGAAGATTTGACTCAAGGCCACCGAGATAGGTTCCCCTTCAACACTTTCCTGTCTCATGGCTGCAACCGCACTATCCCCAATCATTTTTTCTAACAAGGTCCGATAAACTGTATGTTGTAAAAATTCTTGAGTCGATAGGGGAGAATGAAGTAACAAGTTATAAGACTCCCCCTGTTGATAGAGGGTCACCAATTTCATGGCTGTCAGAGTTTTAAAAGCCTTTAAAAGACTATCCATCCCAAAATTCAAATGATTGAGCATGGCTGCAAAGAGATGCTCCTTTTGACCATCATCCCAAAAAATCACAGCATAAAGATAGAGGCTCAGCGCCTCCTGACCGATAATCGGGAGGTAGCACTGCACCATTGATGAGGTATCTTGCGACACCCGATTATTCTTTACAAAAGAAAAACGGTCATTTGGCTTCATTTATTTTTCCTTTTTCTTTTTAGAGGATTGTGTAATCTGCTGGAGTAGGCTTTCAAGCTCACTCACATCCTTAAAACTACGGTAAACACTGGCAAAACGGACATAAGTAATCTCATCTAGCTCTGCCAACTCTTCCATAACCAAGGAACCAATAACCTCACTCTGAATTTCATTTTCATTGCGACTACGGAGTTTTTGTTCGATGCGATTGACCACCATGCCAATCTCATCACTAGACACTGGACGTTTCTGGGCTGAGCGAATAATCCCGTTAAAGATTTTATCTCTTGAAAATTGTTCCCGTGTACCATCTTTTTTGACCACAACCAGCGTTCTCTCTTCAACACGTTCATAGGTTGTAAAACGATGCTGGCACTCTTCACACTCACGTCTTCTTCTGATTGTATTTCCTTCTTCAGCCTGGCGACTATCGATCACACTTGATTTTGTAGCGCCACATTTTGGACAACGCATGCCTTTCCCTCCTTGTCGTTTTCTTTTCATTATACCATTTTTTAAGAGATTCCCAAAATAATTCTCCTTTTGGCTTGACAAGTTTTTTGTTTTGTTGTATTATTGAATTAACACAAAGGTAATTAGAAAGGAGATCGTGATGTCTTGGACATTTGATAACAATAAACCCATTTATTTGCAGATTATGGAGAAAATCAAATTGCAGATTATTTCCCATAAACTCGAGCCCAATCAACAGCTTCCAACCGTTAGAGAATTAGCAAGCGAGGCAGGTGTCAATCCCAACACCATCCAGCGCGCCCTATCGGACTTGGAAAGAGAAGGCTTCGTTTATACCAAGCGGACATCTGGACGCTTTGTCACAGAGGATTTGGACTTGATCCTCCAATCCCGTAAGCAACTGTCAGAAGAACAGCTGCAACAGTTTGTAACAGGCATGGTAGAATTTGGCTATGAAAAAGAAGAACTACCGACTGTTTTGAGAGATTATATTGAAGGAGTTTAAACTATGACCTTGTTAGCATTTGAAAATGTGTCAAAATCCTATGGAGCAAGTCCTGCTCTTACAAATGTTTCCCTTGAAATCCCGGCAGGAAAGATTGTGGGTCTCCTTGGCCCAAACGGTTCCGGAAAAACAACCCTGATTAAACTAATCAACGGCTTGCTACAGCCAGAGGAAGGGCGTATCCTTATCAATGGCATGGAACCAAGCCCAGCAACTAAAGCAATTGTTTCTTATCTCCCTGATACGACCTACCTCAACGAGCAGATGAAGGTCAAGGAAGCTCTCACTTATTTCAAGACCTTCTACCAAGATTTTAATCTGGAACGTGCTCAAGGTCTTCTTCGTGACCTTGGCATAGATGAAAATAGCCGTTTCAAGAAACTCTCAAAAGGGAACAAAGAAAAGGTTCAGCTGATCCTTGTCATGAGTCGTGATGCTCGTCTATACGTGCTTGATGAACCAATCGGGGGTGTAGACCCAGCAGCTCGTGACTATATCTTGAACACCATCATCAACAACTACTCTCCAACTTCGACTGTCTTGATTTCAACCCACTTGATTTCAGATATTGAACCAATCTTGGATGAGATTATCTTCCTCAAGGATGGAAAAGTCGTCCGTCAAGGAAATGTTGATGATATTCGCTATGAGTCTGGAGAGTCTATCGACCAACTCTTCCGCCACGAATTCAAAGCCTAGTTAAAGGAGATTATTATGTTTTGGAATTTAGTTCGTTATGAATTTAAAAATGTTAACAAATGGTATTTAGCCCTCTATGGTGCTGTGTTGGCTCTTTCTGCTCTTATCGGGGTTCAAGCTAGTTCCCTAAAATCCATCGATACACCTGATCAACAAATGATTATGTTAGTTTTTCTGGCTCTAGTTTTTGGTGGACTAATCATTACCTTAAGTATTTCAACCTTGATTTTGATCATTCGTCGCTTCAAGGGTAGTGTCTACGATCGTCAGGGATACCTAACTCTAACACTCCCCGTATCTGAGCACCAAATCATTTTATCCAAACTTTTGGGTGCTTTCATCTGGTCTCTGGCGAGCTCATTAGTCTTTATCTTGAGTATTTATATCATTTTAGTTCTGACTGGTGCAAACTTCCTTGATATCTTTTCTCTCGAATACCTCTTTAAATTTTACATGGATAGTTTCTGGCTTTCTGTGATTTCATATATCCTCAGCACAATTTCAGGAATCCTTTGCATCTACTTGGCAATCTCTATCGGACAACTCTTTAATGAATACCGTACAGCTCTTGCCGTTTTAGCCTATATTGTTATCCAAACCATTCTCGGCTTTGTCGGTCTCAACCTTCGCATAGATTTCGACTACAATTGGATGATCTCCTTTGAAATCGTTAAAGACCTCATCCTCAGCGCAGCCTTCTATCTCGGAACCTACTATATCTTGAAAAATAAAGTTAATTTGCAATAAAAAATGCCCAGCTACTAGAGCTGGGTTTTTGCGTTAACTCAAAATCAAATTAGCTACAATAGGACTGATAAATACATAGAGAATACCTGTAACACCGATGGCTAGTCCTCCCATAGCACCTGCAACTGGTCCATAGCGAAAGGCCGTTCCAGTTCCAACGGCGTGACCTGTTCCACCCAGGGCTAGTCCAGCTGCTACTGGATCGTCTATCTTGAGCCATTTCAAAAGTGTTGGTCCGATTACACTGGTCAAAATCCCCGTCGCTACGACAACTACTAGGGTCACGGTAGTCAAGCCTTGCAACTTTTCTGTAATCCCTACTGCCATGGCGGTCGTTACTGACTTAGGAAAGAGGGAAATAGCTAGGAAAAAGTCCATACCAAAGATTTTTGCGACTAGGGCTGTAAAAGAGGTATTGACGATGACAGCTAGAAAACTACCCAGCAAAATACTTCTAACATGATGCTTCATCAAGTGGAAGCTCTTATATAGGGGAATTCCTAGAGCCACTGTTGAAGGAACAATCAAGTTATTAAGATAAACCCCACCTTGGTAGTAATCTTGGTAGGAAATGCCAGTTACCTTTAGAAATATGATAATAAAAATAGCTGACAGTAGCAAAGGAGTCGTTAAGGGATGAGGATAGCGTCTGAAAATCATCATTCCCCCAAGATAGGCTAAGATTGATAAAGCAATCCCAAATAGGGGATTAGATACAAATTCGCTCATTTGGTACCTCTTTCTTCGTAGTCACCTTCATAGCGTTTTTTGATAAATTGAACCACAAGCGCAATCAAGATGATATTAATCACTGCTGCAAAAAAGACAATCAAAACAATCGGCAGAAGATAGGGAGCAATCACATCAAATTTTTCCATAATTCCAACCGCAGGAGGTAGAAAGAGA
Organism: Streptococcus sp. HMSC061D10; assembly: GCF_001808865.1. Classification (NCBI taxonomy): domain Bacteria; kingdom Bacillati; phylum Bacillota; class Bacilli; order Lactobacillales; family Streptococcaceae; genus Streptococcus; species Streptococcus sp. HMSC061D10. The sequence continues at coordinate 9,982 of NZ_KV795013.1, forward strand.
ATGGTCATGTTGGCCAAGAGAAAATTCCCAACCATGTTGACATGGCGGGTGCGCAGCCACTTGAACTGCAAGGCTAGAAAAAGAATAATCAAGCCGATAATACTGCCTGGGATGGGCAGATGAAAGAAACTGGAAATTCCCTCTCCGATTAGAGAAATCACAAAGAGAATCATTAATTGAACATATAATTTCATCCTAAACTCCACAAATAGACTTTCTGCATACCAGTTTACTCTTTTTTCAGAAAATATCAAGGAGATATATAAGAAACATCCTTCTTGCTATCCAAGCCAAAAAGGTGTATACTAATTGCGTGCGCAAGCATCATAGATGCACTAGTATGATTACACTATTATAGATGGAAAGGAGATGGACATGACTTACTTAGAAAAATGGTTTGACTTCAACCGTAGGCAAGTAGAGCTAGAAGCTATTTTAGAAGAGACCATCGCTGAGCAGAGTGAACAAACCTTGACACTCAAGGAATTTTACCTCTTGCACTTTCTAAATCAGGCTGAAGGCAAATCCCTAAGACAAATCGACTTGCCAGATAAACTCCACCTGAGCCCTAGTGCTGTTTCACGGATGGTGGCTCGCTTAGAAGCAAAGAACTGCGGTTTACTTAGTCGGAGATGCTGCGACCAGGACAAACGAGCTAGTTTTATCTGCCTGACTAGTGAAGGGCAGACTACCTTGGCTTATCTACAAACAGCTGTTGAAGAAAGCTTAGCAAGAAAATCAAACTGGTTAGCCTAAAATATTTTTAAAAAACTTGCGTGCGCAATCATTTTTCTTGACATTCCTTTTTTCAAGGAGTAAAATGAAAACATGATTTAGCAAAGGAGAATCCTATGATTGAAATCACCTATCTTGACGCCAGCAAGCAAGAGAGAACCATGACCTTCGAGTCTTATGAAGACTTTGAACGTTCTCAGCATGCCTGCCTGATTGGTGTCGCAGACTATTACCCCGTCCAAAAAGTAACCTACAAGGGGCATGATTTGGACTACCATGGGACTTACGGAGATGTTTTCTTCTATCTCATGAAACAAGATTTAAGCCAATATAACTAAAAAGGAGAAATACTATGGCAAAAGCAATTACAGACGCAACATTTGAACAAGAAACTAAAGACGGATTGGTCTTGGTAGACTTCTGGGCAACTTGGTGTGGCCCATGTCGTATGCAAGGTCCAATCTTGGATAAACTGTCTGAAGAACTTTCAGAAGATGTCTTGAAGATCGTTAAAATGGACGTTGATGAAAATCCTAACACAGCTCGTTCATTTGGAATCATGTCTATTCCTACTCTTCTTTTCAAAAAAGATGGACAAGTGGTTAAACAAGTTGCTGGTGTTCACACAGCAGAACAAATCAAAGCTATCGTTGCTGAATTAAGCTAATCAAAGGAGAGACCAAGTGCATTCATTTGGTCTCTTTTTGCTTGCCCTTTGCCATTTTTCAAAAAATATGCTAGACTGTAACTAGAATATTACGATGTTTGGGACATGCCATCGCTAAAAAAAACCTCTACTTGGTATTTTTTAGCTCCCTCTAGGGAGCTTTTTGCGTGCTCTGAACATTTCCCATTTTGGAAGGAGTACTATGAAACGTCAATCAGCCTTGGTCGTCTTTAGTGGCGGTCAAGATTCAACAACCTGCCTTTTCTGGGCCAAGCAACACTATGAAAAGGTAGAAGCCGTCACCTTTGCCTATGGCCAACGCCACCATCTCGAAATTCAAGTGGCCAAAGAAATCGCTGAGGAACAAGGAATTCGTCATCATATCCTAGATATGTCTCTGCTAGGACAAATTACTGAAAATGCCTTGACTTCAGATCTAGAAATTGAGCAAAAAGAAGGAGAGGTGCCTAATACCTTCGTTGACGGTCGCAATCATCTCTTTCTGTCCTTTGCTGCAGTCCTTGCCAAGCAGCGTGGAATTACGGATATCGTGACAGGAGTGTGCGAAACAGACTTCTCAGGTTATCCTGACTGTCGGGATGTCTTTGTCAAATCACTCAATGTCACGCTCAACCTTGCTATGGATTACGACTTTGTGATCCAAACGCCTCTCATGTGGCTAGACAAGGCTGAAACTTGGGAATTAGCTGACCAACTTGGTGTCTTTGACTACGTTCGTGAGAAGACCTTGACCTGCTACAATGGGATTATCGGTACTGGTTGTGGAGATTGTCCTGCCTGCCATCTACGCCAACATGGTTTAGAGGTTTATCTCTCTCAGAAAGGAGAGGCCTGATGTTTTTTGCCCCCAAAGAAATCAAACAAGAAACTGGGGAATCTCTTGTCTACAATCCTCACAGAACTTTAGTCTCAAAAGACTTTACCTTCGATGCTGCCCACCACCTCTTTCACTATGAAGGAAAATGCAAATCCCTACACGGTCACACCTATCATCTGCAAATCGCTGTCAGTGGATTTTTAGATGAACGTGGCATGACCTATGATTTTGGGGATATCAAACAAATCTACAAGGACTACTTAGAGCCCCACTTGGATCATCGCTATCTCAATGAAACCCTTCCCTACATGAATACGACTGCTGAAAACATGGTTTACTGGATTTTCCAAACCATGAGCCTAGAGTTGCCAGACGAGCGCGGTCTCCGTTTGGAATATGTTCGCCTCTATGAAACTCCGACTGCCTTTGCAGAGTTTAGACGGGAGTGGTTAGATGACTAAGGAACGTGTCCTCAAACTACCAGTTCTGGAAATTTTCGGCCCAACCTTTCAAGGTGAAGGTCGTGCTATTGGCCAGAAAACCATGTTTGTCCGCACTGCTGGTTGCGACTACCACTGCGACTGGTGCGATTCTGCCTTTACTTGGGATGGTTCTGAAAAACCAACTCGCATGACAGCTGACGAGGTCATTGCTGAATTAGACAAGCTAGGAAGCTACGACTATGTAACCCTGTCTGGGGGAAATCCTGCTATCCTAGCAGCCAATATGGCTCAACTGGTCACCAAACTCAAGGAACGTGGGGTCACTCTAGCTGTTGAGACCCAGGGATCCCGCTGGCAAAATTGGTTAAAAGATATCGACCAAGTCACTCTGAGTCCTAAGCCTCCTTCCTCCAAGATGGAAGTCAACTTTGAGACCTTGGACTTTATCGTTTCCCAACTAGATCCAGACAAAGTCACCTTTAAAATCCCTGTCTTTGATGATGCAGATTTGGCCTTTGCCAGAGGCATACAAGAGCGCTATAAACCAGATGTTCTTTTCTTATCTGCAGGAAATCCTAAGCCCAAGGCTACAGGCAATATTGTCCAAGACCAACTGGACCGCCTCAAAGAACTCTGGGAACGCGTCGCTGCCGACGATAGCTGGGGCAATGTCCGCGTCCTTCCTCAACTCCATACCCTCCTCTACGACAACCAACGTGGTGTTTAAGATTAGAAAGAAAAAATCATGTCACAACAAGAAGAAATGAAAAACCTCACCCTACTGGGCAACAAAGAAACCAACTACATTTTCGAATATCAACCCGAAGTCCTCGAATCCTTTGACAATCGTCATGTGGAAAATGACTATTTCATCAAGTTCAACTGCCCTGAATTTACCTCACTTTGTCCCATCACTGCTCAGCCAGACTTTGCAACTATTTATATTTCCTACATTCCTGACAAGCTCTGTGTCGAGTCAAAATCCCTCAAACTCTACCTCTTTAGCTACCGAAACCATGGAGATTTTCATGAAAACTGTATCAACACCATCGGGAAAGACTTGGTTAATTTGCTAGATCCTCGCTATTTAGAAGTCTGGGGAAAATTTACACCTCGCGGTGGCATTTCAATCGACCCCTACTACAACTACGGTAGACCTGGAACCAAGTATGAAGGATTGGCAGAACAACGTCTCTTCCAACATGACCTCTATCCAGAGAAAATTGACAACCGCTAATACTCTTCGAAAATCTCTTCAAACCGCGTCAACATCGCCTTGCCGTAGATATAGGTAACTGACTTCGTCAGTCTTATCCACAACCTCAAAGCAGTGCTTTGAGCAACCTGCGGCTAGCTTCCTAGTTTGCTCTTTAATTTTCATTGAGTATAAAAAGATACGAAAAAGCCCTGTTCCTCATCATGAGGAGCAAGGCTTTTTAAGTTTCAATTATTCTTCAGTTCCAAGGAAGTTTTTAGCAACTAGAGCTGCAAGAACTCCACCAACGATTGGTGCAAGGATGAAAATCCAAACTTGTTGAAGAGCTACACCACCTACCAATACAGCAGGAGCCAAGCTACGAGCTGGGTTTACTGAAAGTCCAGTGATGTTCAAGCCAGCTAGAATCAAAGCTGTCAATGACAAACCAATCACCAAACCAGCAATTGCGCCATTCCCTTTGCTTGCTGAAGTTACAGTCATGATGACCAAAACAAACAAGAATGTTGCGATTGTTTCAAACAAGAAACCACCAAAGACAGTTACACCGTTTGCCAAGGCATTTTCACCAAGACTTGCAGTTGACATACCTGAATTTGCCAAGAGAAAGAATACAGATCCAGATGCAAGGAAAGCACCGACTACTTGTCCGAGGATGTAGTTTACAAGCTCTGAAGATGACAAACGTTTGTTAACAAACATAGCGATAGAAACAGCTGGGTTCAAGTGAGCACCTGAAACAGTTCCGATTGAGAAGGCTGCGACTACGATTGCCAAACCAAAAGCAAGAGCAATCCCAAGGTGTCCAAGTCCTTCAACACCATTTCCAAAAACAACAGCTCCTGTTCCGATGAACACAAGCATAAAAGTACCGATTAATTCAGCAACAAATTTTTTCATATTAAGTCTCCTTTTTTCAAACTATGTATTAGTCTATCAGAAGAAGGAAAGCGTTTCAAGAAAAGTGCTTGGAAAATTTGTGCAAACTTTCACATTTGATAATCGAAATTTAATATTGGAAGGACTGAATAGCTTCTTTCAAGTCATCTTGTAAACTATTTCTCTGGTCGAGTTGGACATAGACTTCTAAGAGACAGGATCTAAAATTGGAAAATTTATAAAAATCTTCCGTCTCTTCTATCGGGAAATCAAGTGACTTTATCCAAGAGGTTAGTGTCGCTTGATCCACCTTGCCTTGTAAAATAGGTTCGTAAAGCACTCTGGCTAAGCGCCATTCCTCATCATCTATAAATCGAATCGAAATTCTTTTAAACAGTTGACCAAGTATGTCAAATACTTCATGAACTCTGTTTATAGAAAAGTCTGGATGACAAACGACTTCAGTCAAGAGATCCGCTCCATGCGCAAAAGCATGTACCCAACCATACTGGCTTGAAAAACCAGTCGTATCCTCTTCTTTTTCAAGGTAGTGCAGACCTTGATCGAGCATCGTATTTCTGATATCAATTTTAAGCACTTGATAATAAAGAGAGTGTTGGTTGCCATCGGCAGATAAGAGATTGGCATAAATAAGTGCCCTAAAAGAACGGTCAAGCGTTGAAGCTCCTAGCTTATCGAGCTCTTTATCTAGGCCACCATCAGAAACAATCATAGCAGCAATCAACTGAAATTGCTCCTTGGTAAATAACTCTTCTTGAATCCCTCTAGCCAGACTGGTAAAAACCAATTCATCGCGAATCTCTGGACTCGGATCCCCTATGTGCTCAAGCAACCACTGGAGTTCTTTTTGACTATAACTTGGGTTTTCTTCTGTTATTTTTCTATGTAACTCTTGATACATGGTCAATACCTCTACATTTCTAGCAACTTGATATAATCCAGACCCCATTTTTCGACAGCATCTAAAACAACTCTGAATTCCTGCCCCATTTCGGTTAAGCTGTACTCAACTCGTGGGGGAACTTCCGCATAGACCTTTCGTTGAATAATCTTATCCTTTTCTAATTGACGGAGATGACGGGTCAAAATAGTTTGAGTAATCCCAGGCAATAATCTCTGCAATTCTTTAAATCGTTTAGTACCCGTACTCAACTGATAAATGATTACCAGTGCCCATTTCCCTGTTAAAACCCTCTGCGTTGTCGCAAATGGACAAATACCATACTCACTCACTTTATTTGGCATAAAATATCTTCTTTCTATTTTTTTAAAAAAATTTATCTTTTAGTATCAACAATAGTACTACTTTTGATACTAGCTATCGAAAAAGTGTCTACTTGTTTTTTCGATTGTAACTGTTACAATTATATCATAAAAAAGAAATGGAGAATAGATATGTCAACAAACTTAGAAATTTTCAATGCTTATAACCAAGCTTTAATTGCTGGTGACTTTCCTGGTGTCTTTGAAACGATGGCAGACGATATTATCTGGCATCAACCTGGTACTCATAGTATATCTGGTACAGTTGTTGGTAAGGACAAGCTAGGAACTCACCTGGCTACATTTGCTGAGAAAACTAATGGAACCTTTAAGGTGATAACAAATTGGGTTTCTGACAATAAGGATTTAATCGCAGCTAATGTTACTTTTCTTGGAACACGGGCTGATGGTACTGAACTCAATATGAACGGGATTGACCTCTTCCGTATTGAAGACGGGAAAATCAAAGAAGTTTGGCTCTTCTCTTCAGATCAAGCTGAAGAAGATAGCTTTTGGGGATAATTTAAGAGGCCAGGACAAAAATTTTGATTTTAGGAATTCTTTATTATAAATTTTTAAAATCGATAGATTAGAAAAAAAGCGAACAAGACAGTATTCTGAGTGTCAGATAACTCGTTTTGTTCGCTTTTTATATTTAAGGTTAGACTTTTGTCCCAGACTCTTTTATTTTATTCTCACAACTGGGCATTTAAACTATAATCTAATCAACTGTATCAGACAAGAACTGAATGGTATCACGGAGTGGTTTATCTGTTGAAATATCGGCTTCGATAATCATAGCTGACTCAAGTGGTGTCTTGCTACCACCTGATTTGAGGAGATTGAGCCAATCTTCAGCTCCAGTTTCTGAATGTTTCAGATGAAGGTAACTAGCAGTCGAGATGACAAGTCCTGCTGAGTAAGTGTAGCTATACAAGCCCATGTAGTAGTGAGCTTGGCGCATCCAAGTCAGTGCTGCATCATCATCAATCTCAATAGCATCTCCC
>NZ_KV795013.1:17150-19753 GCF_001808865.1 Streptococcus sp. HMSC061D10
TTCGACATAGTAGGTCGACATGTGGGCATTAAAATAGCTTTGGTGATTGTCAGAAAAGATGAATTGATCAGAATGCACGATTTCATGAATCAAGGTATAAACATCGCTCAAACGACCTGTCCAGCTCATGAGGTCATATGGATGTATACGGTAGGGATCATCTGTTTCCCCCAATCATACACATCTATTATACAACATTCTTTTCTAGCTATCTTCATTATAAGAAATAAACATGTTAGTCTCAGATCGTTTTTTCACTCTTAGAGGGTTAATTTTTTCCAAAAGCTAAGTATTTGTTTGACACAAATTTCACAAAGGTGTATACTGAAACGTGATAGGACTTCTTTTAGAAACCTATCACGACTCACTTATAAACCTTTTGCTGTTCTTTTATGAACGTTTGAATGGTATCACGGATACCGAGGAGGAATCATATGTCTAAAGTAGCTATCGTTACAGGTGCAGGTCAAGGGATCGGTTTTGCAATCGCAAAACGCTTGGTTCAAGATGGTTTTAAGGTTGGAGTTTTAGACTACAACGCTGAAACAGCTGAGAAAGCAGTTGCTGAATTGTCAGCAGATAAAGCTTTTGCTGTTGTAGCTGATGTATCTAAACAAGCAGAAGTTGCTGCAGCTTTCCAAAAAGTTGTCGATCATTTCGGAGACTTGAACGTTGTGGTAAACAATGCTGGTGTCGCTCCTACTACACCTCTGGATACAATTACAGAGGAACAATTCGCTCGCACATTTGCTATTAACGTCGGTGGGGTGATTTGGGGAGCACAAGCTGCTCAAGCTCAGTTCAAAGCACTTGGTCACGGTGGTAAAATCATCAATGCTACTTCTCAAGCAGGTGTTGTCGGAAATCCAAACTTGACTGTTTACGGCGGTACAAAATTCGCTGTTCGTGGTATTACTCAAACATTGGCGCGTGATTTAGCAGAGTCAGGTATCACTGTCAACGCCTATGCTCCAGGTATCGTAAAAACACCAATGATGTATGATATCGCTCATGAAGTTGGAAAAAATGCAGGAAAAGATGACGAGTGGGGTATGCAAACATTCGCAAAAGATATTACATTGAAACGCCTATCTGAACCAGAAGATGTAGCTGCAGCAGTTAGCTTCCTTGCTGGACCAGATTCAAACTACATTACAGGTCAAACCATTATCGTTGATGGTGGTATGCAATTCCATTAAGATTAAAAAAAGTGAGGTTGGAAAAAATCCAACCTCTTTTATCATCTCTACGATTCCAATTTTCGGAGTCGTTTTTTGTCATTTAAAACAATCTTTCTGTCCTATTCATGCTTCAGAAATGAAAGGATTTCTTCAAGACTAGCGGAACTTCCTTGCTCTAAATAGCGTGATTTACTACCATTTTGATAGACTGAAAGATTCGGAACGGTTTGGATATCCATTTCTTTTGCAAAGGCTGTAATCTCATCCTTTTCATCAGAAGCACTATCCAAATAATAGACTGTCTGGTGACTTTTTTGAATCGCTAGAGCCAAATTGGGCACAAACTTTTGACAATAGGGACAGGATTCTCTTCCAATGTAGACGACAAACTCGTCGCCATTTGCAAGTTTGGAGCGCATTTCTTTCATATTGATTGCTTTGGTATACTGAACAGCTTCCTGATAAGTTTTTGGAAGAACAGGCTGACTGAATTTCCAAATCATAAACAAAATCGGCATAGCAATTCCAATGATAAGCAAGCTAAGTTTTTTATTGACACGCACTAGCATCTCTGTCCTTTTCTAAGTATTTTCCCTAGTCTAATCGCCCACGACAAGATATAAAATCCAACCGATAGATCTATAATATCGCACATTCTGAAGACAAAGTCTTTAGTAAACTTTATTAAATAAATGTCATTCTAAAATCTCAACAATATAATTCTATTGTTGCACTTTTTTAATTTTATACTCTTCGAAAATCAAATTCAAACCGCGTCAACGTCGCCTTTCCGTACTCAAGTACAGCCTGCGGCTAGTTTCCTAGTTTGCTCTTTGATTTTCAGAGTATTACTCTCCCAACTGGGCACTATAGGCAATAATTTGGTCAACTGTGTCAGACAAGAATTGAATGGTATCACGGAGTGGTTTATCTGTTGAGATATCGGCTCCAATAATCATTGCTGACTCAAGTGGTGTTTTGCTACCTCCTGATTTGAGGAGATTGAGCCAGTCTTCAGCTCCAGTTTCTGAGTTTTTCAAATGGAGATAGCCAGCTGTCGAGATTACAAGACCGGCAGAGTAAGTGTAACTATACAAGCCCATGTAATAGTGAGCTTGGCGCATCCAAGTCAAAGCCGCATCATCATCAATCTCAATAGCATCTCCCCAGAAATCTGTCAAAACTTCCTTCATAATGCTGTTGAGCTTGCTTGCTCCAAAGGTTTCCCCTTCTTCAATTAGTGTATAAACCTTACGCTGAAAAGCTGCTTCCAAGAGGTGGGTGATGAAATTATGGAAGTAGGTATCTGTCAAGCGGTGAGCAAGAGCGAAGCGTTTTTGACGAGGATCATCAGACTGATGCTCCAAATAATCACTGAGAAGCAATTCATTAAAGGTTGACGGTGCTTCGACATAGTAGGTC
>NZ_KV795013.1:19853-61240 GCF_001808865.1 Streptococcus sp. HMSC061D10
ATCGCTCAAACGACCTGTCCAGCTCATGAGAACATATGGATGCACACGGTATGGATCAGCTGCATAGCCACCAGAATCCTTGCCACTATTGGCAGCAAAGTCCACCCAGCGTTCTTCTTGATAGCGAGCAACTTCCTGACAATATTCTTGTCCCAAAGGTTCTACCGACTTCATGACCAAATCGTAGGCATCGTCAATGGTCACTTCAGGATTAAGGGCGCTGTCCAGGTCTAGCTTCCAATCAGCAAAGGTCATCTTTTCAAGACCATTTACTTTGGCAACATGCTTGAGGTATCGCTGAGCAACTGGCGCAAAGTCCTTCATGATGAGGTCAATCTGACGATCAAACATGGCACGGTCTACTTCTTGTTCAGCCAGAAGATAATCAAAAACTGAGCCGTATCCCTTCATATCTGCCAATAGTTTTTCAGACTTGACTTGGGCTAGATAGGCTGCCGCAGCTGTATTTTGGTGCTTACGAAGTCCTTCTGAAAAGGAACGGAAGGATTTCTCACGAACCTCAGCGTCCTCGTGGTTTTGGTAGAAGTTTTCATAGGTCACAAAGCTGTTTTTGTAGGTTTTTCCATGGGCTTCAAAATCAGCCATTTCAAAGTCGCCAGCTCGCATCTTAGTATAGATATCCTGTGGACTATAGAAAACTTCACCCAGATTGGTCAAGGCCTTTTCCACATCAGCCCCAAGATAGTGGGCTTTTTTGATTTTCGCCTGACGAATAGCCGACGTCAAATGTGGTAAGTTACCCAAACGGTCCAAGACTTCCTCATCTGCAGCCACTAAGGCATCATCAAAGAAGGTTAAGGCGACACTGGCATCTGTCTCAAAGTCCATTCCAGCTTGGGCGATATTGGCAAAATCTTCATTGCTATAGTCTGTCGTCTGAGGCATAAAGCTGTAATTGCCGATATGACTCATCTGAATGTAGATTTGTTCCAATTCTGCAAAGGCCTTTTCAAAATCCTCAAAAGTATGAAGATTACCCTTGTAATCACGGCTAAATTGATTGATGTCTTCTCGAGCCTTCTCTATCGCACGCAAGAAGTCCTCACGGTCTTGATATAGGGCTGTTAAGTCCCAAAGTTCCTTTTCGGGAAATTCTGAACGGTGTTTTTGTTCCATCTTTTTCCTCTTATTTCTCTAATTCTAATAAAACACTAAGGGCTGACAGGGCATAAAGCGGTGCTGTTTCTGCTCGCAAAATACGAGGACCAAGACCTGCCAAGACTGCTCCTTTAGCTTCAAAACTCTCGATTTCTGCAGGTGAGAGACCACCTTCTGGACCAAAGATAAAGAGCAATTTAGCTCCTTTTTCCAGTCCAGCAACTGCTTGTATAAGTGCGGCTGATTCGCCTTCTTTAGCCGACTCTTCATAAGCCACCACGATGCGGTCAAATTGGCTCAGTTGTGCTAGAAAATCTGCCTTTTTCTCAAAAAGGGTGATGCTTGGGACAAAGTTGCGCTTGCTTTGCTCGGCTGCTCCAAGGGCGATTTTTTCTAGTTTCTCGACTTTTTTCTCTAGTTTTTTACCGTCCCATTTAGCAACTGACCAGTCCGCGGGGAAGCCCCAAATCTGGTTAGCGCCAAGTTCAGTTACTTTCTGGGTGATAAACTCCAACTTATCTCCCTTGGGAAAACCAGATGCGATAGTCACCTGGACTGGCAGTTCCACATTGTCATCCAATTCCTCAACCAGCTCAAACTGACGCGCCTCCACATTGACCACGCGCGCCAAACGCTTGATGCCATCATCAAATACTAAAGCGACCTCATCATCTTCTTTCAAGCGCATAACCTGAAACATGTGCTTGCTGGTCTCCTTGTCCTCGATGGTGACAGGTGAGACTGCACTGCCCTTGACAAAATACTGTTGCATACTAGCCTCCAATTACACCGGAGATATCCTTGGTCTTCTTGAAGACACAAGCATTCCACTCTCCTTGGATCATGTGGGTTTCAAGGAAAAATCCAGCCGCTTCTGCTGACTCACGGACCATGTCCCACTTGTCCTTGATAATGCCACTCATGATGAGGTAGCCTTCATCCTTGACCAAGCGATAAGCATCCTCCGTCAGATGAATAAGGATATCCGCTAAGATATTGGCCACGATAACATCTGCCTCAATTTCCACTCCTTTAAGCAAATCGCCTGGGGCTACATGGATGTTTTCCATACCAGGATTGAGCTCAATATTTTCCTGAGCGACACGAACCGCCACATCGTCCAGGTCATAGGCAAAAATTTCCTTGGCACCTAGAAGGGAGCTAGCAATAGAAAGAACCCCTGAACCAGTCCCTACATCTAGCACTGTTTCACCACCACGAAGAACTTGTTCCAAGGCAAAGAGGCTCATCTTGGTTGTTGGGTGGGTCCCTGTCCCAAAGGCCATACCAGGGTCCAGCTTGATAATTTTTTCTCCCGCTGTTGCCTCATAGTCCGTCCATGACGGTACGATGGTTAGGTCATGGGTGATGCGTGCCGGTTCATAATACTTCTTCCAGTTGTCCGCCCAGTCTTCCTCAGCCAAAGCAGTCGTCCCCATTTTGACTTCTCCTAAGTCCATAAAGTCAGTTAATTCTGCTAAGCGAGCCTTCAAATCTGCTTCAACTGCCGCTACATCAACCGTTTCCGGATAGTAGGCGGTCACCACAATTTCTTCTTGTTGCTCGACCTCAGGGAAAATCTCACCGAAGCGGTCCACATTTCCAACATAGTCCATGCTATCTTCAATTGCTACCCCTTGGGCACCTAACTCAATCAAGAGGTTGGAAACCAACTCCTCTCCCTCACGCTTCACTGTAACTTTTAACTCTTGCCATGTTTCCATCATTAAGATACCAAGCCCGTAAAACACAAAGCCAAAATAGGAAACTCTCTGAAGACGTTTGTGTCTAAGAGAAGTTTATCTTTTTGGCACAGTATTTAGGGCGGGTTCAGTTTAGAAATCTAACCGAACCATCCTTTCTATTTGTCAATCAATTTTTTCATGTAGACCATATCCATGCCTTCTTTTTCAGGCTCAATATGAGTTTGATGGTAGCCATTCTTCTCGTAGAACGCGACCATGCCTTCATCCTGTAACACCGTACACAAATCCCATTGTCTAACGGTTGGAAATTCCTCTTCTAGCAAGCGCAATCCCTCAGAGCCATAACCTTTTCCTTGATACTGGGGCAAAATCGCTGCCGTTCCTAACCAAGCTTTCGTTAACTCGTCATTGGTCTGAATTCGAAGAAATCCGATGTTTTCTTCATCTTCTTTTACAAAGTAGTAATAGCTATTGGGACGCTCGACTAATTTCCATTTGATTCGCTCGCGATCTTCTAGATAGGGATCGTATTCATCCTGGTATTTGTCATAGACAGCCTTAAAGCTAGCTCTTTGAATCGCAATGATGGTCTCCAAATCCTCTGCTCCTGCTTGTTCAAGTCTTATCATAGACTTTCCTCCAAATAATCCCTCAATCTCCCCTGTAACTGAGGTACTGCCTGTTTAGACTTCAAAAATTCCTCAATATTCATCAGTTTATAGGCCTGCCCTTCATCTCCAAAGGTGATATTGTCAAATTGTTCTTGTCTTAGCTGACCAACCATAAAGACCGATTGCTTGTCTTTAAAGATTACGCTAGGATAAATCTTGCTCCAAAGCAGACAGTCTTCATCTAAATGAATTCCCAGTTCCTCATAAACTTCACGCGCTGCGCACTCGAAAGGACTTTCGTTTCCTTCACGACCACCACCTGGCAACTCCCACATGTTGGGACAAGGGATATCGTCCTTGTCATCACGTAAGATAGTCAAGACCTTATCCCCACAAATCAAGGCAATCTTGCAACCTTGGAAATCCATTCTGCTATCCAATAATTCCATGATATTTACTCTTTTCTATGATAACAATTACTCTCTAGGAAAATACGAGCTAGCTTTCTTCGATTACTTTTTGGCACTCTGCATCCCAGTATGCTTGCCATCTGCCATGTTTTTTAGCAAAATAAACCGTAAACTCATCATTTACATAATCTGCAACATAGCGAAGATTAGGCGGGTTTTCCTCAAAACTTAATATCCAAGGATGGAAGTAAAAGGTTTTCTCCCACCTCTTCTGAGTATAGCCTAGATCCTTAGCATACTGAGGGATGGGTTGTTGCAACTCGCTTTCCAAATGGGACTGAATGGCATTATCAATACTATTTAAACGAGCTAATAGTTGCTGAAACTGCTCTTCTTCCTCCGTCTTAAAACCAACTAGAAATTCAAATTCCGCAAAATCTTCAGGAAATTCAAGTTCTGTGATTTTCCCATCCTCAGCATAGCGTCCTTCCTCATTAACAAGGCGACGAGCTCCTGACTTCAATACTCTCTCGAAATCTAGATCCGCAAAGCGATTGCGGGGAAGGAACGACTCACGTTCTTGGGATTTTTTACTAAATAACCGCTTAAATTTCTGAAGCATCGGACAGCTCCCTTTTCTATTTCTCAGCTCACTGAGTCTCTTCTTCCTGTATGGCTTGTTCCAACTCATCTAACCACTGCTGGTAGTAGGATTTCTCATCCCGTAACATCCGGCTGCTATTCATTTTTTGTCTAGCAATCTTCATAGCCTTGTGAGTTTGAACTACATCTTTCTTTGCCTTAAATTGATACCAAGCTTGAATGACCTGCATATCTGCTGTTTTTAGAGATAAAAAGGATTTGACCCCTCGAATACTTGCATATTCTTCCGCCTTCTTATTATCTCCTTCTATCAGAGCAATTTGAAGAAGGTATAATTGAGAAATAGATTTAGACATTGGATTATCTGTTTTCTCTAACACAGACTGAAACTGTTGCTTTGCAAGCTCTATATTATCATCCAATATGAATACCAATCCCTGAAGAGCCTGAACACTTTCTGCAAGCCCCCCTCTCACATCCTCATCAACAGAAATGATAAAGTCTTTTAAATCATATTCTTGAGGAGCTAGCAAGGTCTGGGCAGAATGCCTCAACATCAGGTAGGCGTATTTCGTATTTTCAGGGTGTTGTAGTAATTCCCAAATTTTTGCTCCATCGGTAATCCCAACTGGCAGAGCATTGAAAAGAAGAAGAGATAAATTAAGAAAAATCCAAGTCCCTGCAAAATACCAGTTTGTTGTCAAAAAACCAAAAAGTGTTGCCAATAATATCAAGCAAAGGTGAACTATCAAGCCTCCTGAAAGCATCAAGATGATTCTTTGATCACTTTCATTCTCTTTTAAACCAATATACTGAGCACCAACATTTTTCAAAACTGCTGTTCGACTAAGATGAAATCTGTCTGACTTTTTGGTCAAAAGAAAATGTCCTAACCCAAAAGCCACCAGCCGATAGCCTGTCAAGTAGCCACAAAAAGCATGACCCAACTCATGAAGAATAAAGATTAAATACATACTTAAAAGAGCGAAGGAATAACCAAAAGTAAAGACTAAAACTGCGGAATACCCCAACTCTGCAAATGCGATTGTTCCACAAGCAAAAGCTAGCATAATAAAGACAAAAGCTAGCACATAAACCAAATACGTCCCAATTTTCTTCATAAAATCTCCAACCAACTCCTAATACCTCGGATAAGGATAAAATTCTCCCTCTTCCAAGCCTGCTTTTCCTTCTTCAAAGACTTCTTGGTTCCATTCCATGACGAATTCTTCTGCTTCTGGGTCTTCCAAAAAGTCCATGAGGGCATCTAGTCCAACCTCTGCAGTATCTTTAAGGAATAGTGCAAAATAAGCTAAAAATTCACGAGAAAAACCTTTCTTAGGCAGGTAAGGGATGACCGTCAAATAGTCTTCTGCATTGACTGTTGACTTGGCAGGATTGTAAAAAAGCACCGCTTCTTCAAAAAGGATATCATCTGACGAAACCTCTCCGTCTTCATCTAGCATCTCCACCCCTGCAGCATTTTGTGCCTCTAATAGAAAACTCACTTCAACCGCATGATTGCGCTTGTCCCAGCTAATCTCATAATCAAAAGGAAAGTTCTTGTCCAACTCTTCTTGTAAAACATCTAAAAATCCGTATGTTGCCATTTTGTCCTCTTTCTATACGATTCTTTAATCGCCCCGAATACTCGGAAATATGCTAAAATAGATACTACCATATTACCACATATACATCAGAAAATCCATGTTAGAAAGGACTGCTATGCCAGACAATCTCGCACTTCGTATGCGCCCCAAAACCATCGACCAGGTTATCGGTCAGGAGCATCTGGTCGGCCCAGGAAAAATCATCCGTCGCATGGTGGAGGCTAACCGCCTATCGTCTATGATTCTCTATGGACCTCCGGGTATCGGAAAAACCAGTATCGCCTCAGCCATCGCTGGAACGACCAAGTATGCCTTTCGGACCTTTAATGCGACAGTTGATAGTAAAAAACGTCTCCAAGAAATCGCCGAAGAAGCCAAGTTTTCAGGTGGTCTTGTACTACTCCTAGACGAGATCCACCGCTTAGACAAGACCAAGCAAGACTTTCTCCTGCCACTTTTGGAAAGTGGCCTGGTCATCATGATTGGTGCGACAACTGAAAATCCTTTCTTTTCTGTCACTCCAGCCATCCGTAGCCGTGTTCAGATTTTTGAATTAGAACCCTTATCCAATCAAGACGTCAAAAAGGCCATTCAAATAGCCCTGACAGATCCTGAACGTGGTTTTGATTTCCCTGTCGAGTTAGATGATGATGCCCTTGATTTTATCGCAACATCTACCAACGGAGACCTCCGTTCTGCCTTTAACTCACTGGACTTGGCAGTTCTCTCCACTCCAGAAAATAATGACGGTATCCGTCATATCACGCTGAATATCATGGAAAATAGTCTCCAGAGAAGCTATATCACTATGGACAAGGATGGAGACGGGCACTATGATGTTCTATCTGCCCTTCAAAAGTCTATTCGCGGATCAGATGTGGACGCTAGTCTCCACTATGCTGCTCGCTTGATAGAGGCCGGTGACCTTCCTAGCCTAGCTCGTCGTTTGACTGTGATTGCTTATGAAGATATCGGTTTGGCCAATCCCGAAGCCCAGATTCATACCGTGACTGCTCTGGATGCAGCACAGAGGATCGGTTTCCCCGAAGCCCGCATCCTCATTGCCAATGTTGTGATTGATTTGGCCCTTTCTCCAAAATCCAACTCAGCCTATGTAGCTATGGACAAGGCTCTGTCTGACCTTAAAACCTCAGGTCACCTACCAATCCCACGTCACCTGCGAGATGGCCACTATAGTGGTAGCAAGGAATTAGGCAATGCCCAAAACTACCTCTATCCACATAACTACCCAGGTCACTGGGTCAAACAAGAGTACTTGCCAGAAAAAATTCGCAACCATAGCTACTTCTCACCAGAAGATAGTGGAAAATACGAACGTGCCCTGGCTCAACGCAAGGAAACCATTGATAAATTACGAAACTTATGAAATCCTTTTCAAAATTTTTAATTTTCCCTTGATTTTTTTTGAAAAAGTGGTATCATATAATCATAGAAACGCTGTGGTGTACGACTTCACATTTAAGTGTTGACCGACTATTTTTTGTATTATTAGGGAAACAAAAGTCTTCTAACAGCATGTAGGCCGTCTCACACGGAAACAGCTTCAGTTAGAGCGAGTTGCCCACCTGCTTAATTGCGCGGGTTCAATACAAACCGTGAAGTTTCGGCACCAATACAGCTTTTTATTTGCCTCCTTAGCTCAGTTGGTAGAGCAGTAGACTCTTAATCTATGGGTCACAGGTTCGAGCCCTGTAGGGGGCATCTAAATCAACAGGAAAAAGCCTTTATTTATAAGGCTTTTTTGCTTGTCTATAACTGATTTGCCCCATCATTTGCCCCACATTTTTTTTATGAGCAATCTTTCCAGACATCTCTGATTATGAAAAACAAAAAAGCTATCCTACCTTTGCAAATTTGGATAAGATAGCGGAATATTTTAATGCAACTCCAACCCAACTCTTTGGAACGAGTAAAGAGATTGAGTTAGAAAAGAGTGTTCTTGAATCTAATGAATACTCTGATAAAGTAAGTGAAATCTTAAAAGCTGTCAAATACATCGAGCATTTCCTACATACTGATGGACAGTACTTAGAGGATTTACTTTACCTAACAAGAGGCAACCAACTATACACAGAAGATGGAAAAGAGTTGTATATTGATCCAACTTCTCAGAAAAGAACACTTCATACCCAATATGAACCTGGTTTTATTGTAGCAAGAGAAAAATCTCCACTAGAACTCTTGATTGAAAATAAGGAATTGTTTGATAAATAGAAAAAGCGAGGATAACCTCGCTTCAGATTGAAGTTAAAATCTTTAGAAGACACTTTTATAAGGACTTTGTCTTAAATCTGTGAAAAGGAGTGAAAACTCCTTTTCTTTTTGTAAGTCAGACTGAAACTTCCAAATTGTTTATTTATTTTATTGACATTTTCTATAAAAATAAGTACAATAGTTTTATTAACAAACTATACTATACTATATAGGGGGTATTGAAATGAAATTTTCTAATCGTTTACTGCTATTCCTTGCAGGAGTTGTTTTTGTCCTTTTAGGACTTTTCCTATTTACAAACCCAGTAGCTAATCTTGTTGCTTACAGCTGGTGGATTTCATTTGGTTTACTGGTTTCTTCTATAGCAGCTATTTTAGGCTATTTCTCTGCACCAAAAGAGCTTCGCTCACCTGTTTATCTTTTCCAAGGATTTGTTAGTCTTCTCTTAGCTCTTTACCTCGTTGCTTATGGCTTTGTGACCCTGCCGGTCGTCATTCCGACCATTGTAGGAATTTGGTTAATTGTAGAAGCCATTATTGCTTTCTTTAAAGGCAATCGTCTAAGATTGATTTTCCCTATTATTGGTAGCAATATCACGTGGGTAGCCTTGCTTGAATTTTTACTAGGTCTAGTGATTCTGTTCAATCCAGTGGCTACAGGTGTCTTTGTCGTTTATGTCATTGCCTTTTCAGTTTTAGTTACTGGCTTCACCTACATTATTGAGGCCTTTCGTAAATAGTCTAGTTGCTATTTCTATCGCATTCAAAAAAGCTGGGAAATCATATTCTCAGCTTTTTTGTCTCTTTAATTATCACTTTTTCGCATTCCATTCTGCGTAGAAATTTGTTTTTCCATTTTATTCTCCAATTTGATCTCGCACTGACATTTATTTATAACAAAACTATATATCTAGAATAGCATAATCATTAGGTATTATAGGTTTTCAAACAAAATACGAGTCATTCGTTTTTGCCCCACTTTTGCCCCATTTTTAAATCCTGACATTGAAAATACCTAAAAGTATTTCCCTAAAATCAGCTATATTTCAACATTTTTGTTTATTTTCAATATGAAAAGTTCTTACAAATTCATGTAGGGGGCATCTAAATCAACAGGAAAAAGCCTTGATTTCAAGGCTTTTTTGATGTCAAATAACTTTTTGTAGCAAATCATTATAAAGGTTTTCCAACCTTATCAAACTTATCATTTATTCTCAATCAATTGCTAGCAATATTTGATAAGACCAACTGTTTTTTACAGTACAGAGCTAGTCTATAATTAACTAAACTATACTAATTTGTGCCCATATTACATGGCCAATCCGCATAGAGATTAAAATGGGCTATTATGAATTCATAAATTTTCGCAACAGAACAAGAGCAAGTCATTTAGAAATAAAAGAGAAGAGAATCTTTCACTCTCTTCTTAGTTTGTCTTATTAGATTCAGTCTTTCTCAATCTACCTGATTTTCCTTTGCAACGACAAATTCTTTAACCAATCGATAGATAACAGCAAATATGGGTGTAAAGAATATCATCCCAAGTAAGCCAAAGAGATTGCCTCCAATACTAGCAGCCGCAAGCGTGAAAAGGGCTGGCAAACCAATAGACTGACCTACAACTCTAGGATAAATAAGGTTTCCTTCAATCAGCTGTATAACTTGATATAGAAGAAGAGAAAGTAAGGCTTGAGTAGGACTCACTGTGAAGATAAAAATCGCTCCCACAACACAAGCAATCATAGGCCCTACATAAGGAATGAACGATAGCACTCCTGCAAAGATACCTGTCATTACTCCATAGGGTATCCCAAACACGCTGTAACCAACCGCTATCATAACTCCTATGATAACTGCTTCAATCAGCTGACTCATCAAAAATTGGTCATAAGTCTCTAGTGCTACTTGTCCAATGTAAGTCAACTTTATCACCACCTTCTCTGGAAGAAAAACTTTTAGAAGTCGACTCGTCATCGCTGCCAAATGTTCCTTACTGGATAAAAATAAAAAGGTGAAGACTATAATCAAAAAGGCATTCATCAAACTTGAAAAAATATTGCCGATATTACTAGTCAGACCTGATAAAAAACCTATCAAAGCTTGGCTAATAGAGCTAGACTGTCCCTGAATTCCTGATACGATAGTTGACAACATGTCTTTGGTTACAAATTCCGAGCTGCCTAGCAATTTCCCAAGTTGAGTAAGGACTGTTGAAAGGACTGTTCCCAGCTGACTAATAGTCTGGGCTAGGGTTGGCAGCACCAAAACCAAAAGAGCAATCACGATTAAGATAAGAGCTAGGAAAACAAGTACCATGGCAATCGGACGACGCAACTCTGCCTTTACCTTCAATTTAACTAAGTACTGTTCAATTTTTTTCATGGGAACATTGAGCACAAAAGCAATAACAGCACCATAAATCAAGGTTGATATTACATCAAAGAGAGAGATTGCTCCTGATATAAAGCTCGATGCATTCAGAATTACAAGAGCAACCAGCCCTATAAAAAGTATTAACGGGGTGTATTTTTTTACTAAGTTCATAAATTCTCCTTAATAAACATGTTTAGATACGACTATACTATTTGGTTTTTCAAACTCTCGATTAAGGTAGGCTTGGTAAGTTCCTGGAGCGATAAATCCTTTGGGTGAGAGGATATCGGTGCCAGCCTGACCGACTATGGTATCAGCCAAGAGCACACAGTTTGTAGATAAGACAAAGTAGGATTTAAACTTAGATTTGATAAATTTATAAAGTTCCCCATCCGTCTCATGTCTGATTTTATAAGCGTAGGTGTAGTCTTCCTTACCATCTTCCGTTTTAATTTTATCTGCGCTTGGCTCCCAAGGAATCGTTAGTTGTTTTAATTCAGCTAATTTTTCCTGAACCGCTTCTTCCATTTCCGGTGTCAAATCTATTCCGTAACCAAATAGCGTTTTTTGACTCTCCCGTTTACATAAGTCAATGTACTTATCACGGTCGCAAAAATATAAAACACCATCTCCAACCATACCAAATAAGGTCTCAGATGACGGATCATAGTTTCCATAAGAAATCACACGTCCTTGATAACAAAGGTCCACATGACCAATAGCTGAAAATAGAGAGGTCTCAGCTGTATGAATAAAAATTTCAAGCTCCGCTGTCTTACCAGACTTCACCATTCCAAGATGGATATCCTCTCTCTCATCAGCATTTTCCTGCATGAATTTGTTGATTTTTGCTAAAGTACTTGCAGGGATGAGAGCGGCTAGGGCAATAGGTAAGCTCATTCTGACACGACGTTTGAGATGGTTTTTCCCAATTTCCTTTTCAAATAAGAAACCGTCACGGATATTGGACACACCATAAAGGCAAAAATAAGCCCCTAAAACAAAGAGTTGAAAGACAGAATTTCCCGTAGAGGACAAAAGACTAGTCCCACCAAGAAAAACTAGTACGAGACCATCTAGTAAGAAACGAAAACGAGGTCGAATTTTGTTTTTGCGGTAGAGAACATAGGTGACAAGGTTGATACTAGCATGAAAAATCTGATAAATTCCAATCACAAGAGCCAAAATATAAATTGGCACATCAGTAGCAAGATTCGAGCCTAGCAAATATCCCATCACTAACAATTTAACCAGTGCAACTCCCAAGGTGTCCGTTGACTGACTTTTTTTGAAAATACGTAATACTAAATCTAAGACCGTTGCTATCCAAGCTAAAAACAGAACCAGTCGAATAACCGTCACTGGCAACCAAGTTCCCGTGACCATCAAGATAAGACCTAGCAGAACAAACAAGAAACCCTGAACAAGTAATTTCTTACCTGTCAGACCTAAAGAAAGAATTTTTTCCATAAAAGACCTTTCAAAAATAATAATTAAGCCCTTTGATCAAATTGACTGGTAAATAGCTGACGGCACAAACAGCCTGTGCCAGCAAGACATGGCGACTGACTGTAGCAATGTCACCATCTTGTCTTTTGCACTTCTGAAATTTGTTTTATTGATTCGAAAACAGAGCTTATAAAAACTAGCTAAACTTGAGAGATAAGTACAATTGAGACGAAAAAATGTCTAACCAATACTACTTGTAAAGGTAAGAAAATATTATTTCTATTCTATTAATGATTTATATACTATCTATTATGACACAATACTCACTATAGTTCAACTTTTTACCTATTTAAAACCATAAAGCCTACATAACTCTTTGAAGAGAACAAAAATCTGAATGTAATAAGATAGTACCCATTACCCATATTATAATTAGATTATGAATTGAAGCTTTTTGGAACTAAAATTAGGAATAATTGAGAAAGTAGGGAGGGAAATTTTGCTTTTACCCCATTTTGAAATAATTTCATTTTAGATTTTTCTAAGTTTCTTTCAAAGAGCCTGCAGGGGGCATCTAAACAACAGGAAAAAGCCTTGATTTACAAGGCTTTTTTGTTTTTCTAAAAGATTTTCTCTAGATATTTAGCAGAATCCCAAGATAGTTTCTCAATGTTCCACTTCTTCCTTAAATCGTACTTTTCCTTGGCTGTATAATCTCATAATCTTCACAAAGCGAACTGGATTGTTTTGGTTATACAAAAGAAATACTGAAAAGAATAACAAGCCAGCAAACCACAAACCATAGCCTTCATCACCAATCGGTTGGCCAAATTTTAGAGGAAGAATCAAGAAATACAAAAAGTAATAGATAGACACTATATTTACTACAAAGCGGGCAAATCGATAAGGTAAAGCAGACAGTTGTCTAGGATCAAACTGGTTTTTTACAAACAAATTATGAGATGCTGCAAAGAAAAAGACTTTCTCTGTCGTTGGCTGGGCCTTTCGAACATTTTTATAAAGTGCTCGTTCAAGTATAGCAACCAACAAGGAAAACTGCATCAACCAAAATAGAAGAATACAGGCTAGACTGAACCAGTTATAGACACCAATAAACTTGAGGGAAAAGAAGCCCGAAATTGCAGGTCCACCTACTAGTAAGAGAATTACCAATTCAGGAATAAAAGAATTCGTTTCACCAGCTTTTTCAGTATTGAGCAACTTACTCTTTGGAGCAGCTAAAGCCTCTCCTGTCTTTTGGTCATAATAAACAGCCTGACCATTGCATTCGCCGATAAAGACACGACGGCGTCCGAGAAAAAACATATTGACCTCTTTCTATTTATGAAAACAAGTCTTCAAATTTTGGAATTTTATTATCCTAGTATACCATAAACCAACTTGCTAGGTCATAAGATAGCTAAGAGCCACATCTTGCTAAAAGGTTGACAGAACTTCGCTCCATAGGATATGATGGGAATACCTAAAATTTTAACTCTGCATGATCTTTACGACTTCTACTGAAAAAGCGTTGGAGAGTTCAATTCTATATCTGGAGGTTTCTATGAAAATCTATTATTCAAAATTTGTCGGTGTCGGCTATCTAGTTTTTGCGGTAGGTATATTCTTTCAATTTTTCTTTTTTCTCGCGCATGGATTGATCGACTTTTCTCAGCTCAGTCTTCTCACTGTGGTACCAACCATCCTCTTTTTCACTGCTATCTATGCAACGATTGCAGGCATCAAAAGACTTTCTAGTCGCAGACTCTCCTTTGAATTCACCTTTGAAGGTATTTATGTCTATCCTGGGCTCTTCTTTTCCAAGGAAATTTTCATCCCAAAAGAAGAATTGTTGCGAGCATCTTATGTTGAAGTGGATGTCAGTGACCCTGACCATACCAACAGCAAAGCTTACTATTTAGATTTTGATCTGAGAGAGGTCACCCAGCTAGAAGATATTTCTAAGTCAAATGTTATCATCAATACAAGTGCCCTGATATTGCGACTCGCTCTTAGCCTCTGTCGATTTAGAGAGGAAGAAAAAGCCGAGTTGGCAACCTATCTAAAAGAAAACTACGGCATTGATTTCTTATACTAGCAAGTAAAAAAAGCCCTACATCAGGGCTTTTGTGTTGTTAGCGATTTAGTACTTGCGCTTCAAAGTGGGCAGGTTTATCGTCCAACTTAAACGTCGTGTATAGTTGAATGATAAAAAATTTATGCTTTGAGAACATAGAAAAGCAAGGACATTTCTCCACCCTTACTTCTGATTGATGTTCTTAGTTACGGTAAAACTGGTTATCTTTGTCGCTTACAGATTGACCGATAGACAAGACATCTTGACTGCCATCTGTACCTGTCACTTCGTTTTGGACACCAGCTGGGGTAAAGATCAGTCGTGCCCCTTGTCCACCACCGACAAGATGGATTCCTGTTGAGTAGTAGCCATCTTTTTCCTCTACTTGGCCCATTTCATACTGGAAGGTTCCTTTTGAACTTTGAATGGTCACGATTCCATCCGCTGTGACTGTAGCAGTTGTTCCAGCATAGTTTTCCCACGTTCCAAGGAATTTTGCGTAAGCTTCTGGCGACTTTTTCTTCTCTTCCTTCTTATCCGTTTGAGTGCTTGCGGAACTTGACGGGCTCGTCTCAGATTTCTGCTCTTCTTTTTGACTAGCTTCCGTTTTACTTGATGACTCCTTAGTTACTTTAGAAGAAGCCTCTTTGCTTGAAGATGCTGTAGTTTTTTCAGCATTTCCTCCACAAGCAGCAAGTGTCAAGGCAGCCAACAAGGCAAGAGCTGAAAGACTGGTGTAGCGCAATGTCTTTTTCATGATAATCTCCTTTTAAAATGATGATACAGTTTCATCTGCATCTAAAATAGCTAGCCTGAAATTACATATATTTTTGACGGCTAACCTGTAGTTTTCAGTGTATCATTTATTTCCATATAATTCAATAGCTATTTGACATCAAAAAAGGCTAATCCAATCAGGAATTAGCTCTTCTATTTTTAGTAGATAAACATGGCATCGCCAAAGCTAAAGAAACGGTATTTTTCATCGATAGCATGCTGATAGGCTTCGAGGACCAGTTCACGGCCTGCAAAGGCAGAAACGAGCATGACCAAGGTAGACTTCGGCAAATGGAAATTAGTAGAAAAAGCATCCACAACCTTCCAGTCATAGCCAGGCTTGATAAAGATATTAGTCCAGCCAGAGTCTGCTTGGATTTGCCCATCAAACTTGCTTCCGATAGTCTCTAGTGTACGGATAGAGGTTGTCCCCACAGCAATGACACGGCCACCATTTTCTTTGACCTGTCGCAAGGTCGCTGCAGCTTCCTCAGACAATTGGTAAAACTCTGAGTGCATCTCATGCTCATCCAAATTATCTACTGAAACAGGTCTAAAGGTCCCAAGTCCAACATGCAAGGTCAGGTAGACTAGGTGAACGCCTTTTTGCTGGATTTCTTCTAGTAATTCTTTGGTAAAATGTAGCCCTGCAGTTGGGGCTGCTGCTGATCCACTCTCCTTGGCATAGACTGTCTGGTAACGTTCACGGTCATCCAATTTTTCATGGATATAAGGAGGCAAAGGCATTTCTCCAAGACTTTCAAGTACTTCTAGGAAAATTCCTTCATACTCAAAACGGACAATACGGCCACCATGGGTTAATTCCTCAGTCACAACTGCGCTTAGTCGGCCATCACCAAAGACAACGCGGGCACCGACCTTGAGACGCTTGGCTGGTTTAGCCAACACTTCCCATTCGTCTCCTGCTGTGTTTTTCAGGAGCAAGAGTTCAACATGGCCCCCTGTTTCTTCCTTTTGGCCATGAAGTCGAGCTGGTAATACGCGGGTATCATTCATAACCAGCGCATCACCTGGCTCTAACATTTCGATAATGGAGTGAAAGTGGCGATCTTGAAATTCTCCAGTCTGGCGATTGACCATCAAAAGTTTAGAGGCATCGCGCTTTTCCAGAGGAGTCTGAGCAATCAGCTCCTCTGGCAAGTGAAAATCAAAATCATTGGTATTCATTGTAGTCATATTTCCTTTTCTTTTCTAATGTAGTTACGATTAGCTATCAAAACGAACTTCTTCAAGCAAATACTCGATGAAGCGTTCACCCATCTTAGATAAGCTAGTTTTCTCATGCTGGATATAAACCAGTTCAATCGGATCATCAATATCAAGTGGAATCGAAACGATATTGTCTCCATTGAGATTACTATTGAGGATACCAGTTGCGATAGTATAGCCGTCCAAACCAATCAAGAGATTGAACAAGGTCGCACGGTCACTAACCACGATGGATTTCTTGTGGTGTTCTTGTGACAAAATCTCTTCTGAGAAATAGAAGGAATTATGGGTTCCTTGGTCATAGCTCAAGTAAGGGAAGTCTTCTAGGTCTGCCAACTGCACCTTGTCTTTTTTGGCAAGTGGGTTAGACTTGCTGACAAAGATATGGGGCTGCGCTGTAAAGAGATGGTGGGCCACTAGATGATTGTCATCCAACATCTTCGAAAGAACATCTCGGTTATAGCTATTTAAAAAGAGAACTCCCACTTCACTGCGGAAGTTCTTGACATCATCGATAATCTCCCAGGTTCTGGTTTCACGCAAAAAAAGCTCATACTTTTCCATATCGCTCTTCTTGAGCAAGGAAACAAAGGCATTGACCACGAAGGCATAGTGTTGCGAAGACACACTAAAAAGCTCGCGATGAGCGATTGGGTTCTTATAGCGTTCTTCTAGAAGTTGCGTTTGCTCGACAACCTGACGGGCATAGGATAGAAACTCCATCCCATCACGCGTGAGGGTAATTCCCTTGGGATTTCGGATAAAAATCTCAATTCCCATCTCATTTTCTAGGTCACGAACTGCATTTGACAGACTAGGCTGAGTAATGAAAAGTTGCTTGGCAGCTTCATTCATCGAACCAGTCTCTACAATTTTGATAATATAGTGTAATTGTTGAATTCTCATGCTTTTATTGTACCATACTTGAGGCAATATAAAAAGAACCAGTCACTGAAAGCTCTGTGGCTAAGCTTAGATGAGTGCTTTCAAATGACTTTATCTAGCACTTTAAAAAGAGGTTGAAACAATTCCAACCTCCTTTAATCTTTATTATTATACAAGCTTTTTAATCGAAACTTAGCTTCCTCTTTCCCAGAAAATGGCTAGCAAAATCATAGCCCCGAGAACTGATGGAATAATGGCTGTACCGCTTAGGCTTGGTCCCCAAGAACCAAAGATTAATTGTCCTAAAAAGGCACCAATCCAACCAAGAAACATTTTCCCGAAGCAGCCCATTCGTTCGCCACGATTGGTGATAGCTCCTGCTAGTAGTCCGATTAAAAGCCCGACAAACATACTTCCAATCATAGTTTCTCCTTAAATTGCCCAATCTCCATTGCGGAAGAGTGGTACGCGTGTTCCATCCTCACGGATACCATCGATATCCATTTGACTCGAACCAATCATAAAGTCAACGTGAACATCAGAACGGTTAAGTCCTGCAGATTCAAGCTCTTCTTCACTCATCTCTGCTCCACCAACAACGCTAGTTGCGTAAGCTGCACCAATAGCCAAGTGGTTAGAAGCATTTTCATCGAAAAGGGTGTTAAAGAAGGTAATCCCTGACTGAGAAATTGGACTTGGATCTGGTACCAAGGCACATTCACCCAAGGCACGCGCACCAGCATTCTTAAAGACGAGGTCCTTCATTACTTGATCACCCTTTTCAGCTGTGATATCAACGATTTGACCATTTTCAAAGGTCACCTTGATGCCTTCGATGATATTTCCATTGTAGCTCAATGGTTTTGTAGAACTGACATAACCATCTGCGCGACGGAAGTCAGGAGCTGTAAAGACTTCTTCTGTTGGCATGTTTGGCAAGAAACCTTCGCCTTGAGCATTGATAGCACCGGCTGATTCCCAAACGTGGTTCTTCGGCAAGCCAAGTGTCAAATCAGTTCCAGGTGCTGTGTAGTGAAGGGCTGAGAATTGTTCTTTGTTGAGCATCTCTGCCTTGCTCTTCAAGATAGCTGCATGTTCTTCCCAAGCCTTAACTGGGTCTTCTTCGTAGATACGGCAAGTCTTGAAGATTTGGTCCCAAAGGAGATCCACTGCTTCTTCGTCGCTCGCTGCATTTGGAAAGACCTTCTTAGCCCACTCGAGTCCAGCTGCAGCAGCAACAGTCCAACTAACCTTGTTGGATTGAGTTGCGATACGCATTGGTTTCATGGCAATTCCCATAGCTTTGGCGGAAGCTGAAAGTTTTTCTGCATCAACTCCGTTCAAGGCACCTGGGTCAGAAGAACGAACACCGAGACGACTTGCTTTGTTTTCAAGAAGGTAATTCATCTCAGCAATCTTGTATTCTGGTACATTGTCCAAACGCTCTAGTGGCGCGTGAAGGAATTTCTCACGATTCACAAAGTCATCTGCCCATTGAACGATAACTTCGTGTGCACCAAGTGCATAAGCCTCTTTAACGATTAAGTGAGCCAACTCACGTTGCTCCACATCGATTGAGAGAGCCAAGGTATGACCAGGTTGCACATTCACACCGTTTGCAACCAACAACTTAGCATATTTTTCTAGATTTTCTTTAAAATTTGGTAAAACCATTCTTGTTTTCTCTTTTCTATTTTTATTTTTCTTTCAAAGCAGAAAATAATCCTGCCAAAGCAATAGCACCTGACAAGAGTGCTGTCGATAGAAGAATTGTCTGATCAACAAGTTCTAACTGATATTCAAAAACTTTTTGAGCTGGCTTGTTTTCCGCAAAAATTCTAAGTTTCATCAAATGTCCTTTCTTATTCTTCGTACTCTCCTAGATAGAGACGTTGAGCCTCTGGGCTGTTAGTGAGGATATCTACATAAGTTTCATAGTCATCAAGCAGGGGCTTTCCCAAAGAGATATCTTGTTCTGGATTTATATTTTTCCCATAAAGATAGCAAAGGTAGAGACGCTCATTGAGTGTTGGAAATACTTCAATGGACATGTGTTCAGCCTGACCTACTCGTTCCCAATCCTGTTCTTTGATATCTGGTATGATATAAGCTTGGAAGAGGCCCATAAGTGGATTATCCTCCGGTTGACCACTGTCCTTATCCGCTAGAACTAAAGAACAGCGTCGACCAAAACCAGCTACTTGGCGCTCCCGTCCCTTTACCGAAACAGTAATAGGATGCCCTCCAATATGGCTATAGATCCATTCTTTGGGTAGTCCATAATCTAACAGGGGGTTAATTTCTTTGACAATCGCTACAGGACTATAGCGTAGAAACTGACGAGTAACTGCTTTACAAAAAAGGATATCCTCCTCTTTCAAGGTCACTCCCTTCCAGGTATTTTCTTCGTTAAAATGGTTGAAAAATACCAGATAGGGATCACGCACCATTTGTGCTAATACGTAAACGCCATTTCGCAAACGTATAGAAATGACTTTCCCTGGTTTCCAGGGTGTTGCTCTTTTTTTCTTTTCCATCATGATACAACCTCAAACCTACACAAGACATTTCAAACTATTAAAACAAATCATCAAACAGACTCAACTGGTTGTCCTCTGGCATATTACCGAGAATTCCCATTTCGTCCATCTTTTCAACCAAGGTTGATGAGAGTCCACCACGCTTGCGTAGTTCGGTTTTAGAGAGGAATTCTCCCTCTTGACGAGCACGAACCAATTGCTTGGCAACGTTCTCTCCTAGACCATCCATAGCGACAAATGGTGGGATGAGGGTGTCTCCATCAATGATAAATTCAGTCGCATCACTGCGATAGAGGTCCAACTTGCCAAATTTGAAGCCACGTTCCCACATCTCGTTGACGATTTCAAGCGTTGTATAGAGGTCGATTTCCACGTTGGAAGCTTCATTGTTCTTGCGCTTCTCAGCAATTTCTTGCATCTTGCGTTTGATAGCTTCCAAGCCTGCACCCATGGTCTTGATATCAAAGGCCTTGGCACGGATGGAGAAGTAAGCACAGTAATAATAAATCGGATGGTGAACCTTGAAGTAGGCCACGCGAAGGGCCATCATAACGTAGGCTGCCGCATGGGCTTTAGGGAACATGTACTTAATTTTCCCACAAGATTCGATATACCACTCAGGTACATTGTTAGCCTTCATAGCTTCGATATAACCATTGCGCTCTTCTTCTGAGATTTTAAGCCACAATCCCTTACGTACACGCTCCATGATGGTAAAGGCCATCTTTGGATCCAGGCCAGCGTGCATGAGGTAAACCATGATGTCATCCCGACATCCGATAACGGTTGATAGGTCCGCAATTCCAGCCTTAATCAAGTCTTGGGCATTTCCCAACCAAACGTCGGTACCATGAGACAGACCAGAAAGCTGAAGTAACTCCGCAAAGGTCGTCGGATGAGTTTCATCCACCATTCCGCGAACAAAGTTGGTCCCAAACTCTGGAATTCCAAGCATACCGGTCGAAGTGCCGATTTGTTCAGGTGTCACTCCCAGGATATCTGTACCCGAGAAGAGGGCCATGACACCAGGATCATCCATAGGGATATCATTTGGATCAATGCCTGACAAGTCCTGGAGCTTGCGAATCATTGTCGGATCATCATGTCCAAGGACATCGAGCTTGAGGACGTTCTCATCGATATCGTGGAAGTTAAAGTGAGTGGTCTGCCATTCAGCAGTTACATCATCTGCAGGATACTGCACTGGAGTAAAGTCATAGACATCCATATAATTAGGGATAACAACGATTCCTCCTGGGTGTTGACCGGTCGTACGTTTAACACCAGCAGCTCCTTGGGCTAGGCGCTCAACTTCGGCTTCTCGGTAGAATTTGCCATAGTCACGCTCGTAACCCTTGACAAATCCATAGGCTGTCTTAGCAGCCACCGTACCAACCGTTCCTGCACGGAAGGCATATTCTTCCCCGAAGATATCACGAACATCCAAATGTGCGCTCGGTTGGTCTTCACCTGAGAAGTTCAAATCGATATCAGGTACTTTATCCCCATCAAAACCAAGGAAGGTCTCGAAAGGAATATCCTGGCCATTTTTGCTGAGTTTGTAGCCACAGTTTGGACAGTCCTTATTGGGCATATCAAAACCTGAACCGTAAGAACCATCTGTGATAAACTCACTGTACTGACACTGACCACAGACATAGTGAGGAGAGAGCGGATTGACCTCGGTAATTCCAATCATGGTCGCAACGAAACTAGATCCAACAGACCCACGGGAACCAACCAAATAACCTCGTTCGTTGGAACGATGCACTAGCATCTGTGAAGCCAGATAAATTACGGCGAAACCATTCCCCAAGATAGAGGTCAATTCCTTTTCAATCCGTAGATCAACGATATCAGGTAGTGGATTTCCATAGATTTCAAAAGCTTTTTTATAGGTTAACTCGGCGACCGTTTCTTCAGCTTGGTCAATGAACGGTGTATATAAGTCGCCTTTAACAACCTCGACAGGCTCAAAGATTTCTGCCAAGGCATTAGTATTTTCAATGACAATCTTACGAGCCAAATCTTCTCCTAGAAAGGCAAACTCATCCAACATTTCATTGGTTGTTCTAAAGTGTGCCTTGGGTAGCGGAGCTGGTTGGGCAGCTTCTCCATGGCCGATAGTTCGGTTAATCATGGCACCCTGACCTAGACTTCGCACGATAATCTCACGATAAATCTCATCCTCTGGTTCGATGTAGTGGACATTTCCTGTCGCAAGAACTGGCTTACCGAGACGGTCTCCGACCTCAATCAAGCTCTTGATAATGGTCTGAAGCTCCTCCATGTCCTTAACCTGCTCTTTGGCAATCAGAGGTGCATAGATAGCTGGAGGCATCACCTCGATAAAGTCATAGTATTTAGCTACTTCGACTGCCGCATCTACACCTTGTGATACGACTGCATCAAAGACTTCTCCTTCTGTACAAGCAGAACCCAAGATTAAACCTTCTCGATGGGCATCCAGAACCGTACGTGGAATTCGTGGAACTCCTTCAAAATACTGGGTATTTGAGAGAGAAACCAGCTTAAAGATATTTTTTAAGCCCACTTGATTTTTCACATAGATGGTCGCATGCTTGACGCGAGCTTTTTTATAGGAATCTGGGCTGATTAAATCAAGGTTTAATCGTGCCAAATCTGTCACACCATGTTTTTCTGCCACTTCCTTGATAAAGATAAAGAGCAGACGGCCAGTTGCTTCCGCATCATAGTTGGCCATATGGTGGTGTTCTAGAGCTACGCCAAAACGTTTGGTTAAGGGACCCAAACCGTGGCGTTTGTACTCAGGATAGAGATTTCTTGCGAACTCTAGCGTATCGATGACAGGTTGGCTAATTTTTGGAAGTCCATGACGCTCGTAGTTAGCATTCATAAAGCCAACGTCAAAGGTTGCATTGTGGGCTACAAGAACGGTATCTTTACAGAATTCTTGGAATTCTTTCAGAACTTGAATCAAGGGTTTGGCATTTTTTACATGATCGTCAGTAATTCCAGTCAACTCAGTAGTAAAAGCTGATAAGGGGTGTCCAGGATTGATAAATTCATCAAACTCAGCAATGATATTGCCCTTATACATCTTGGAAGCCGCCACCTGAATCAAGTCATTATAGATAGCTGATAGGCCTGTCGTTTCCACGTCAAAGACTACATAGGTAGCTTCAGAAAGATCCATCTCCACTTCGTTATAGACGATAGGAACACGGTCTTCTACGATATTAGCTTCCATTCCATAAATGAGCTGAATACCAGCTTTCTTGGCCGCCTTATAACCATGAGGGAAAGACTGAACATTGCCGTGATCTGTGATTGCTACTGCTTTATGACCCCATTTGGCAGCTGTCGCAACGATTTCCTCGACCTCAGGAAGAGCATCCATGGTCGACATGTTGGTATGGGCATGAAACTCAACGCGATACTCACCTTCTGGCATCAAGTCCTTACGCTCATAGTGAACAACTTCCTGCACATCTTGCACATTCATGGTCAGGTCTCGCGTGAAATTATTGACCTCGACATTTCCTCGAACACGGAGCCAAGAATTTTTCTTGATCATGTCAAACTTCTGAGCTTCTTCTTCATTTTTGACCCATTTTTGCATAGAGAAACTGGAAGTATAGTCCGTCATCTTAAAGTTAATCAAGACACGACCTGTTCTCGTCACCTTATGCTCAACATCAAAGACAACTCCTTCAAAAACCAATCTATTTTCTTCGGTATTGACCTCGATCATAGGAGTAATCTCTGCCTTATCAAGTTTAGGCTTAGCAGCTGCCTTCTTGGCTTGAAAATCAAAGACAGGTTTGTCCTCAACTGGAGGAGGCGGGGCCATCTGTTCTAACTGTTCCATAGCGCGAAGAGTTTCTTCATTGGCTGCTTGAATAATCATTTGATTTTCCGTCTGAAAGGCTTCTTGCTCTTCCCTCGTGAGATCTTCATTTTTTTCTAAGATGCAAGAAAGTTTAGGAAAACCAAAAAGTTCCAGCTGTTTGCTAAGATTCGGCAGATGATTTTTTCTAAAATGCTCTGTATCTGCCGCTTCTGAAGCTTCAATGATTAACTGGTCATTTTCAAAGCGAACCTGAAAATTCTGATAAATAGAACGAAAACCTTGACTAGCACAAGGACCTTCCGAAAAAGCCTCTCGATAGTAGGCTTGTAAAAGTTCTCTAGAAAATTCCTGATTTCTCGTTTTTATCTCAAAACTAGCCTGATTTCCTGTTTTTGAGAATTCTTCTTTTAAGCCCCTTTTCAACTCTAGAAAAAGTTCAAAAGGCAAGATATTTTCAAAAACAAAACGAAACTCCCAAACTTTACTTCGTTTATGAACAATAACTTGTTCTATTTCAGCCTGAGAGAAGGCCTCATGATTACTCATTTCAGCGGGTATTCCCAACTGATTCATTAAAATTTCAAAAGTGGTTGACATCCATTTTCCTCACAATATACTCCTTCTATTTTACCATATTTGAGGCACTTTTACCTATTTCTACCAAACAGAAAAAGAAGCCACAAAGTGACTTCTTTTAAAGTGACGGTGAATTATTCTTCACCTTTGTTTTTCTTAATGATTTCTTCTTGTACTGACTTAGGTACATCTTCGTAGTGGTCGAATACCATCATAAATGTACCACGTCCTTGTGATGCAGAACGAAGAACTGTTGCATAACCGAACATTTCAGCAAGTGGAACGTAAGCACGAACGATTTGGCTGTTACCGTGTGCTTCCATACCATCTACACGTCCACGACGAGCAGTTACGTGACCCATAACATCACCAAGGTTTTCTTCTGGAACAGTGATTGTTACAAGCATCATTGGTTCAAGGATAGCTGGTTGTGCAGTCTTAGCAGCTTCTTTAAGTGCAAGAGATGCAGCGATCTTGAAGGCAGTTTCAGATGAGTCGACATCGTGGTATGAACCATCGTAAAGCTTAGCTTTAACGTCAACCATTGGGTAACCAGCAAGAACACCGTTAGCCATAGATTCTACCAAACCTTTTTCAACCGCTGGGATAAATTCACGAGGAACCACACCACCGACGATTGCGTTTTCGAATTCGAATCCTTTTCCTTCTTCGTTTGGAGTAAATTCAATCCATACATCACCGAACTGACCTTTACCACCAGACTGACGTTTGAAGAATCCACGTGCTTGAGTAGAAGCGCGGAATGTTTCACGGTAAGATACTTGAGGAGCACCTACGTTCGCTTCAACTTTGAACTCACGACGCATACGGTCAACAAGGACATCAAGGTGAAGCTCACCCATACCAGAGATAACTGTTTCACCAGTTTCAACGTTAGTTTCAACGCGGAATGTTGGATCTTCTTCAGCCAATTTTTGAAGGGCGATACCCATCTTATCTTGGTCTGCTTTAGATTTAGGCTCAACCATCAATTGGATAACTGGTTCTGGAACGTTGATTGACTCAAGGATGATTTTAGCTTTTTCATCTGTCAATGAGTCACCAGTTGTAGTGTCTTTCAAACCAACGGCAGCAGCGATATCACCTGAGTAAACAGTGTCGATTTCTTGACGGCTGTTAGCGTGCATTTGAAGGATACGTCCGATACGTTCACGTTTACCTTTAGAAGTGTTCAATACGTAAGAACCTGATTGAAGAACACCTGAGTAAACACGGAAGAATGTCAAACGACCTACGAATGGGTCAGTCATGATCTTGAAGGCAAGAGCTGCAAATGGCTCTTCATCAGATGCAGGACGAGTTTCTTCTTCATCTGTATCTGGGTTGATACCTTTAATCGCTGGGATGTCAAGTGGGCTTGGAAGGTAGTCGATAACCGCATCAAGCATCAATTGAACACCTTTGTTCTTGAAGGCAGAACCACACAATACTGGGAAGAATTCAACGTTGATAGTCGCTTTACGGATACCAGCTTTCAATTCTTCGTTAGTGATTTCTTCACCTTCGAGGTATTTCATCATCAATTCTTCATCAGTTTCAGCAACTGCTTCGATCAATTTTTCACGGTATTCTTGAGCTTGCTCAAGGTATTCAGCTGGAATATCTTCTTCAAGGATATCTGTACCAAGGTCGTTAGTATAGATTTCAGCTTTCATCTTGATCAAGTCGATGATACCACGGAAGTCATCTTCAGCACCGATTGGCAATTGAATTGGGTGTGCGTTTGCTTGAAGACGATCGTGAAGTGTGCTTACTGAGTAAAGGAAGTCAGCACCAATTTTGTCCATTTTGTTGGCAAATACGATACGTGGAACTCCGTACTCAGTTGCTTGACGCCAAACTGTTTCAGTTTGAGGCTCAACACCTGATTGTGAGTCAAGAACTGTAACCGCACCGTCCAATACACGAAGAGAACGTTGTACTTCGATTGTGAAGTCCACGTGTCCTGGTGTGTCGATGATGTTTACACGGTGGTTGTTCCATTGAGCTGTTGTCGCAGCAGATGTGATAGTGATACCACGTTCTTGCTCTTGCTCCATCCAGTCCATTTGTGACGCACCTTCGTGAGTTTCACCGATTTTGTGGATTTTACCAGTGTAGTAAAGGATACGCTCAGTAGTAGTTGTTTTACCAGCATCGACGTGAGCCATGATACCGATATTACGAGTTTTTTCAAGTGAAAATTCGCGTGCCATGAGGTTTGTTTCTCCTATATTTTTTATTTCTATTCTATTATAACACGATTTAATAAAAACGGATAGGCAGGACCTACCCGTTCTCAATGTTTATCTTGTTATTGTTGGTTTCAACTTACGAAATGGTAAGTTGAGTTATAGCTAAGAGCTGACCGAGCTAAATTGAACCCGGGCTAAAAGCTCAAGTTAACTGATTTGAACCCGAGCGAGGCCCGGTGCAAAAAAGATAAACCGCTTTGTGTTCACGGAACACTGCATCAGTTTCCTATTTTTGCCTTGTGCCTTTGCCGCTCTTAGTATCATTTTATTACCAACGGAAGTGTGCGAAGGCACGGTTAGCTTCAGCCATACGGTGAGTGTCTTCACGTTTCTTAACTGCTGCACCAGTATTGTTAGCAGCATCCAAGATTTCTTTTGCAAGACGGTCTTGCATTGTGTGTTCACCACGAAGGCGAGCGATTGTTACCAACCAACGAAGTCCAAGTGTTGTACGACGTTCTGGACGAACTTCAACTGGGACTTGGTAGTTAGAACCACCAACACGACGTGCACGTACTTCAAGTACAGGCATGATGTTTTCCATAGCTGTTTCAAATACTTCAAGTGCATCGTTACCAGTAACTTCTTTGATTTGTTCAAAAGCACCGTAAACGATTGAAGCAGCTGTACCACGTTTACCGTCAAGCATAACGCGGTTGATAAGACGAGTAACTAATTGTGAATTGTAAAGCGGATCTGGCAATACGTCACGTTTTGGAGCTCTATTTTTACGACTCATTTCTCTTTATCCCCTTTCCTTATGCTTTTTTCGGACGTTTAGTACCGTATTTAGAACGGCCTTGTTTACGATCGTTAACACCTGCAGTATCAAGTGCACCACGGACGATATGGTAACGTACCCCTGGAAGGTCTTTTACACGTCCACCGCGAAGAAGCACCACACTGTGCTCTTGCAAGTTGTGTCCGATACCTGGGATGTAGGCAGTAACTTCGATAAGGTTGCTCAAACGTACACGAGCAAATTTACGAAGGGCAGAGTTAGGTTTTTTAGGTGTCATAGTTCCAACACGAGTTGCAACACCACGTTTTTGTGGTGAAGAAACGTTTGTTTGAACTTTTTTATGACTGTTGTAACCAACGTTCAAAGCTGGTGATTTAGATTTTTCTACTTTTGATTTACGCGGTTTGCGAACCAATTGGTTAATTGTAGGCATCTACATTCTCCTGTGTTTTTTTTATTTTTGGTGATGATACACTTGGTGACAGCTATCATCTGTGTGTACTTTTGCAACATTTGTCAGCACGTCCCTGTACACTCTTGAGAGACCAAAAGTAAAAAGTACCGTCTATTATTGTACCACGTTTTTTCTATTTTTGTCAATATATTTCTTCTTATTTTTTGACTTCTTTGCTCTAAAAATTCTATGAAAACGATCACCTGCCAGATAGACTCTTCAACCGACCACATAGACAAAGCTTCTTGTAATTGTCAACAAAATGGTGTTTAATAGATTTGTAAGTAAGAGATCTCTATTACAACTTTTACAAAGGAGAAAATATGAAAGTTAGACTTGACATTGATCAACAATACTCCGAAGAACAAATCATCATAGAAGCACCATCTTTGTCCCCTAGAGTTCAAAAAGTTCAAGATTTTGTTCAATCACTGGATCAAAACGAAACTCTTAAAGGAAAATTCCAAGACCAGGTCTACTTGATTCAGATTAGTAAGATTCAACGTATATATATTGAAAATCGCAAAGTCTTAGCTGAAACGGATAGCCAAACCTATGCGCTCGACATTCGTCTTTACCAAGCAAGTGAAATTCTACCTGCTTCCTTTATCCAAATTTCCCAATCGGAAATTGTCAACATCGATGCTATTAGTCATCTAAAACTAACCTCTAACGGCTTGATTGAAATCTATCTAAAAAATGACAGTTTCACCTACTCATCTCGCCGTTACCTCAAAGCTATTAAGGAGAAATTAGAACTATGAAAAAACAAATTTTCCACGATGCCACAACTGGTGTCCTCATCGGCCTCATCCTATCTGTTATCTTTTCTTTTATCTATTCACCAAGAAACTATGCACCACTTAGCCCCAACTCTTTGATTGGCCAATTCATGATCCAACAACAGGTACATGGCGCTCTAGTTTTGCTCTACTGTTCTATCATCTGGGCAGCTATCGGAGTCCTCTTTAGTTTTGGTAGCCGTCTCTTTGCCAAAGACTGGAGCCTTCTTCGTGCTACTGTCACTCACTTCTTCCTCATGCTATTAGGTTTTGTTCCTCTAGCAATTCTGGCAGGTTGGTTTCCACTTCGCTGGACTTTCATCCTTCAACTCATCCCAGAGTTTGCCATCGTCTATCTCATCATTTGGGCGATTCTCTATAAAAGAGAATCAAAGAAGGTTGCCCACATCAATCAACTATTGGCTCAGAAAAAATAATACAACAGAAACCCACTCAGTCTTTTGAGTGGGTTTTGACTTATAATTTTTGCTTCAGCTCTAACAAGAGATTCATAGCCTGCATCGGTGTCATATTGTACACATCTACTTTAGCTAATTCTGCTAGAATAGGATTTTCTTCCGTCGAGTCAAATAGGGAAATTTGTTCAGAGACTGCATTCGTTTGCCTCATTGGAGCAGGACTTTCCTGACCTTGACTTTCTAGTTGAGTTAAAATCGCATCCGCTCTTTTTAGCAAGTCTGCTGGCAAACCTGCAATCTTAGCAACGTGAATACCGTACGATTTGTCTGCTGGACCTGGTTCAATCTTATGAAGGAAAGTGACCTGACCATTTTGCTCAAGCGTAGCCACGTGAACATTTACTAGATGTTCAAGACTAGCTTCTAGGCTGGTTAATTCATGGTAGTGAGTCGCAAAAAGAGTCTTGGCTCCGATATGCTCATGGATGTACTCGATAATAGACTGAGCTAGAGCCATACCATCATAAGTTGCGGTTCCACGGCCTAGCTCATCAAAAAGGATGAGAGAATGCTCAGTCGCATGAGAAATGGCATTATTAGCTTCCATCATCTCTACCATAAAGGTAGATTGTCCTGAAACCAAGTCATCTGCCGCCCCGATACGGGTAAAAATTGCATCAAAAATTGGCAAGTGAGCACTTTCTGCTGGAACATAAGACCCTATCTGGGCCATGACAGCTGTCATAGCTAGCTGACGCATATAGGTTGACTTCCCGCTCATATTAGGTCCTGTAATCAGCTGGATGCTAGTATCTTCACCCATTTGGATACTATTAGGGATATAGGTTTGGGCTCCCATAACCTTCTCAACGACAGCGTGACGACCTTTTTGAATGTCAATTCGCGAATCCTGACCAAACTCTGGACGGATCAAGTGCTGATTTTCTGCTACCACCGCTAGTCCTTGTAAGACATCGACAGTAGCGATTCCTTGGGCCAGGGCTTGTAGACGCTGGATATACTTACCAACCTCCTCACGGATACGCATAAAGATTTCATATTCAAGGCTGGCTGACTTCTCACGCGCCTCTAGCATTTCTCCCTCGATACGCGCCAACTCCTCTGTCCCAAAACGCTCTGAATTTTTCAGCGTAGCCTTACGGAAAAAGTGGGCTGGAACATTACCTAGCTGCGAGTTGGTTACATGGAAATAGTAGCCATCCTTTTTATTGTAATCGATCTTGAGCGTACTGATGCCAGAGCTTTCTCTTTCCTTAGCTTCAATCTCAGCAATCCAGCTGGTTCCTTCTCTTAGTACCCGACGATACTTGTCCAAGGTCTCATCAAAGCCCGTCCGAATAATGCCACCTTCGGTAATCACATGTGGAGCCTCTGGGGCAATGGCTGCGCTAATAAGACTTTCCAATTCAGGAATCGCATCCAGTTGTTCAATCAGATAGGTGAGGGCTGGTTGCTCCATTCCTTCTAAAATTGCCCGAATTCGAGGAACACTAGCTAGAGTAGTCGCTAATTGCAAGAGATCTTTAGGATTGCTTTTCCCAAAAGAGACTCGACTTGCCAGACGCTCGATATCGTAGACTCCCTTGAGGCTTTCTGTCAAATCACTACGTTCAAAGAAATAATCCAGAAAGACCTGTACAATCTCCTGACGTTCAAGGATACGATCCTTGTCAATCAAGGGACGATGAATCCATGAGCGCAAAAGACGCATTCCCATGGCGGTCTTGGTTTCATCTAATAACCAGAAAAGACTCCCTTGTTTCTTGCCAGAACGAGCATTTTCTACTAGATCTAAACTAGCCTTGGTCGCATAATCCATCTGCAAGAAATCCTTTATTTCATAGCGAACAACTGGCTTCAAGTGGTTGAGTTCTCTCATCTGAGTCCGATGAACATACTGGAGGAGCTTACTGCTGGCAGCTTGTTCAACGGGTGCCAATCGTGGATCCAGCAGATGGATGTCTTCAAATGATTCTTGCTCATAGGAAAGCACCAAATTCATTTGACGGCCGAGAATCTGTTCTTCCTCTTCAGTTAAGGCATAGCCGATGACGACTTCTCTTGCCTTAAGATTTCGAATTTCACCACAGACCAGGGTAAAATCCAATAAACCTGTCACATAGAAATCACCCGTCACTAGATCCATATAGGCCAAACCAAATTGCTGACCGTCACGGTCGATGGCCACCAAAAAGTTGTTTTGGCTATCTGGTTTACTACTATCAACGACTGTACCTGGTGTAATCACCTGCACAACCTCACGCTTAACAACCCCTACTGCCTGCTTAGGATCCTCCATCTGCTCAGCAATGGCAATCTTGTAGCCACGCTCCACTAGGACATCAATATACTGTTGCGCTGAATGATAGGGAACTCCAGCCATGGGAATAGGATTGTCAGCATTTTTATTGCGACTGGTTAGTGAAATTTCTAGTATCTGAGCAGCATTGACTGCATCTTCGTAAAATAACTCATAAAAATCACCCATACGAAAGAGCAAAAAAGCATCTGGATATTGTTTTTTAATATCCACATACTGTTGCATGCCAGGTGATAATTTTTCTGTCGTCATCCATTCTCTCCTTGTTAAAAATAGAGTGTGGGACAGAAATCGGTAATTCGTTAGAATTCGATTTCGTCGTCCCACCTCCGCACAGTTGAGTAGGGCTGTAAAAGCTGATGAAATCAGCGTAGTAGAGCCCACTCAACCACTGCGTCTTGCTCGACAATCCAAAGACAATTGAGAGGCTAGGACTTTTGTCCCAACCTCCTTATCTATCCTTCATCAAATCTAACAAACGATCTTCCATGAGTTTAGCAACATGCTGATCTCGACAGATCACCAAGAGAGTATTGGCACCCGCAACTGTTCCTAAAATCCATTCATCCTTGTTGGCATCGACAACATTGGCTAAAACTGCGGCTTCACCCAATTTAGTGTGCAAAACTAAGGTAAACTCAGCTCTTGCTACACCTTCCAAATGATGGGACAAGAACTCAACCAGGTCAATCTTCTCTGTCTCATTTGCTAGTACATAGTAGACCTTATCATTTTTCTTAACCTTGGTCAAGCCCAGTTCGCGAAGGTCACGCGACAAGGTCGTTTGCGTCACAAAAACATTGCGTGCTTCCAACCGATCCTGGATCTCTTTTTGAGTCCCTAATTTTTCCTCAGTGATCATCTGCTTGATCAACTGATGACGTTCTCTTTTTCTCATAACATCCTCTCGAGTGAATATTTATAACATTTTACAACTATTTAATAAGAACATTATACCAAAAAAACTGAATATTTCAAAAAAATTCTTATCATTCCTCAAAATTATGATAAAATAGAAGAAAAGTCCAAAGGAGTTTATAATGAATACAAAACAATTGATTGCTAGCGAATTGGCTAGCGTCATTGACAGCCTGGCTCAAGAGGCTATTTTAAATTTACTAGAACAACCCAAAAACTCTGACATGGGAGACATCGCCTTCCCTGCCTTTACTCTAGCAAAAGTTGAGAGAAAAGCTCCACAAATGATTGCAGCAGATATCGCTGAAAAAATCAATAGCCAAGCCTTTGAAAAAGTCGTCGCTACTGGACCTTATGTTAACTTCTTCCTTGATAAAAATGCTATTTCTGCTCAAGTATTACATGCTGTTATCACTGAAAAAGAACACTATGCTGACCAAAATATTGGTAAACAAGAAAATGTTGTTATCGACATGTCTAGTCCTAATATTGCTAAACCATTCTCTATTGGTCACCTGCGCTCAACTGTTATCGGAGATAGCTTGTCACATATTTTCCAAAAAATCGGTTATCAAACAGTCAAGGTCAACCATTTGGGAGACTGGGGTAAACAGTTTGGAATGCTAATTGTTGCCTACAAAAAATGGGGCGACGAAGAAGCTGTAAAAGCTCATCCGATTGATGAACTTCTTAAACTCTACGTTCGCATCAATGCTGAAGCTGAAAATGACCCTAGCTTGGATGAAGAAGCACGCGAATGGTTCCGTAAACTTGAGAATGGAGACGAGGAAGCTCTCGCACTTTGGCAATGGTTCCGTGATGAAAGTTTGGTGGAATTTAACCGCCTTTACAATGAATTGAAGGTTGAATTCGACAGCTACAACGGGGAAGCCTTCTACAATGACAAGATGGATGCAGTTGTAGATATCCTTTCTGAAAAAGGACTTCTTGTTGAGTCAGAAGGAGCCCAAGTTGTTAATCTTGAAAAATATGGAATTGAACACCCAGCTCTTATCAAGAAATCTGACGGTGCAACTCTCTACATCACACGTGACTTGGCTGCGGCCCTCTACCGTAAAAACGAGTACCAATTTGCAAAATCTATCTATGTCGTTGGTCAAGAACAATCTGCCCACTTTAAACAACTTAAGGCTGTCTTGCAAGAGATGGGGTACGATTGGAGTCAAGATATTGTCCATGTTCCTTTTGGATTGGTAACAAAAGAAGGGAAGAAACTCTCTACTCGTAAAGGGAATGTTATCTTGCTAGAGCCTACTGTCGCAGAAGCCATCAGCCGTGCCAAAGCGCAAATTGAAGCCAAAAATCCGGAACTTGAAAATAAAGACCAGGTGGCTCATGCTGTTGGAGTTGGAGCCATTAAATTCTATGACCTTAAAACTGACCGTACAAATGGATATGACTTCGACCTTGAAGCTATGGTATCCTTCGAAGGGGAGACTGGCCCTTATGTTCAATATGCCTACGCTCGTATCCAATCAATCTTGCGTAAAGCTGATTTCAAACCTGAAGCAGGTGCCAACTA
This sequence comes from Streptococcus sp. HMSC061D10, assembly GCF_001808865.1. Lineage (NCBI taxonomy): Bacteria > Bacillati > Bacillota > Bacilli > Lactobacillales > Streptococcaceae > Streptococcus > Streptococcus sp. HMSC061D10. The sequence continues at coordinate 53,343 of NZ_KV795013.1, forward strand.
TAGCTTGAACGACGCTGAAAGTTGGGAAATCATCAAGCTCATCCAAGACTTCCCACGTATTATTAAACGTGCAGCTGATAATTACGAACCTTCTATCATCGCTAAATTTGCAATCAGCTTAGCTCAAGCCTTTAACAAATACTACGCCCACACTCGTATATTAGATGAAAGTCCAGAACGTGACAGTCGTCTAGCTCTCAGCTATGCAACTGCGGTTGTTCTCAAAGAAGCACTTCGTCTGCTGGGTGTGGAGGCGCCAGAGAAGATGTAAATCGCCAAAGTTACTTGATTGCGAAGCAATCTAAGTAACTAACGCCAAATCCTATAAGGAATTTGGCTAGGCGCTTCACTAGTCTTTCGATAGAAATATTATCGATTTCTACCGAAAGACGTCGTAATCTTAAAGTTACTGGAACTAAAGTTCCTAATTGTTAGACGCTAGCCGATTTTATGCGGACTAGCTAACTGCTTCACTAGTCATGGCCACTAAATATAATCGATTTAGAGGGCCACTACGTCGTAAATGAGGTGACTTACCTAAACGCTTCACTAATTCACCTAACCAAATAATATCGATTTGGTTAGGCTCATATCGTAGGCTTTTAATCACTTTATTGTAAAACAGTCTAAGTAACTAACGCTAAATCCTATAGGGGATTTGGCTAGGTGCTTCACTAGTCTTTCGATAGAAATATTATCGATTTCTACCGAAAGACGTCGTAATCTTAAAGTTACTGGAACTAAAGTTCCTAATTGTTGGACGCTAGCCGCTTTTATGCGGACTAGCTAACTACTTCACTAGAATGACTTGAAAAGCGGAGACTCTTCGCTTTTCTCTTGCTATTCATTTCTTTATCACTTAGGGAGAATTTTTATGAGCCAATACGCTTATATCTTAGTTGTTATTAGTCTTCTTTTTCTCTTTCTTGTCAACAAATATGAAAAAGAGAAACTTCAAAGACTGCTTCAGGACCAACTATTGAAAGATCAAGATTTTCGTGCAACTATCAAAGAAAAAATCCAAACGATAGAAAACATCAACGATGTCATTGACTACATCAACAAAGGTTACCGTTTAGGAATTCCCATTTCAAAAGAAATCGTTGACGAAATTCGCAACTAACAAAAAGACTCGAGATGACATTTCTCGAGTCTTTTTATTTATTTCTGACAGCTAAGATTTCTACCAGGATAACAATCCCTAAGGATACCATGGTTCCAAGTGGTTCTACATTTTCATCAAAAATTTTCTCAGAGAACCGTAGCAGAGCAATCGCTAATAGTAGCAAGGCACTGCATAGCATAATATCCTTGAAGCTTGGTTTGCGTTTTATATACTTTAAAAATGATCTCTGTAGTTTATTCATTTCGTTTGTTCCCTTTTGGAGTAAATCCTTTATCCATAGAATAATGCTCTTCCTCAGAAAATCTAGCCTCTTACAAAGCTTCTAATTCATAGAGTTCCGCAATAATCCCTGCAACCTTCTTGATATCTCCCAGCATACCACGCATCTCAAAGTCTGCTAGAACAGGGAAACCAAAGCGCTGGCTGTATTGTTTAGCCGTCAAACAGTATTGGTTGTTAAAGTTACGGTTGCCTGATCCTACGACACCAAAACACTTACTGGCATTGTCTCCATAGGCGATAAAATCACCTACTGGAGTCGTCAAAATCTCCACATCTCCATTGTCAACACCATTGCCACCTTCTAAATAAGTCGGTAGAAAAGCCACATATGGGTTGGTCATTTCAAAGAAATCTTCTCCTTCCTTGACCAAATCTTTAATATGAATTTTTTCTACTTCAATATTCTCATACTGTTCTAATAGGTAAGCCTTCAATCGTGTTACGAAACTCTCCGTATTTCCGCTCAGACTGATATAGACTAAGGAAATTTTTTTCATTTTCTCCTCCTTTTTTGAATCATAAAAAATAACTACCAAGATTGTATCTTGATAGTTATCCTTTGTCAACTCTTAGACAAGTTCTTCCTCTTCTTGAGCTTCTGTTAATTCTTTTTGCTGACGCCACATCTTATAGAAGACGATTGCTAGGAAGATAACATTGAGTACGATCCCAAAAATAGCAGAACCTTTGGCACCAAGCTCCGCTCCCATACGGATGTTAGGGTCTGTAAAAAGTGAAACCGCATCCTGAACGCCGATAAAGTTGTAGATAGAACCAACGATGGCAACGAAGACATAAGCAAGATAAGTGTAGTTAGCCAATTGGATGTTTTTACGAATAAGGAAAACCAAAGCCACAACAACTAGAATAACAGATAAGACAACCAAGAGAATGCTGAAGACAGAATGACCATGCTCCGATACCTTAATGGTGTAATCAACGAGCTCCTTAGCATAAGTAGCATTAACACCTGATGCTGATGTTTCTAGATTGCTCATACTCTCCGCAGTAGGTACTGGAGATATGATTCCAAATAGTGACATTGCTGAGAGTAAGGCTGATAAAATCAGCAATACCCATAGATAGATTGGTTTCTTTTTCATCAAAGCAACCCCCTTATGTTTTTTAGTTTATTATAGCATATTTTAACAAGCAAAACAAATCCTACAAGTTTGCTTCCACCTGTTTACGGTAGGCTTTGGGAGACTTCCCACATAGTTTTCGAAAGACCTTATAGAAATAACCCACATTACTGTAACCAACCGTATAGCAAATATCCTCGATACTATCATTTGTAGATAGCAAGAGCTGCTGGGCAGCCTTGATGCGTTGCTTATTGAGAAGCTCTGCAAAGGTTGAATTGGTTTCCTTCTTGATTAGCTGGCCCAAATAAACGGGATTGATAAAGAGATCCTTGCTGATATCCTTTAGAGAAAGCTCTTTTTGGTAATCTCTACCAATGACCTCGAGCACGCTGACGACATTTTCATTCATGCGGTATTGGCCAAAGAAGGAAGTCAAGGTCTCCTTGGTATAAGCGACTAAGTCCTCAAAAGTTGTAATGGCATGGATGTTCTTGACGATATCTGTCATGTCGTCAGCCTTCAAATGCTCAAAAAGATGGAAAACATCCATAACAAACTGAGTAAAGAGCTGCTTAGTGATAGAGACTCTCGGTGTATTTTCAAGAACAATCTTCTCAAGTAAGGTCAACTCCTCGATAATCTGCTGGAGATTTCCTTGGATAATCACTCGATAGATGGGTTCGTAGTAAGAAAAGAGACTTTCAGACTGATCTAAATTGACCGATCCATAAAAGAGAGTCTTTTCAATATCACGCTTCCATTTTTCAAAGTTGGATTGATAAGGTGCTTCAAAAGGCATGACCAACAATCCCTCAAATTCCTGATCAGCAAGGACAATCTGCCAGTCTTGACCTAGAACGTAGTAAGGAATGACAAAATTCCCTTGTTTTTCTTTTGAAAGTCCAATCCACCAGTTTTCTTTTTGGCTGAGATGAGTCTTGAAGGCTTCTTCATCGAGTTGTTGACTCAATATTTCGGGCTCATGAGATTTTTCACCAAGCTGACTGGCAATCTTTTCAAGCAAGCGTTCCAGTTCAACCTTATCGACCGGTTTAACCAGATAATCAACGACATTGAGATTCATGGCTTTTTTGACATAGTCAAATTCTTGGTAGCCTGAAAGAAGGATATAGTAAGCATTTGGCAACAACTCCTTCATCTCCCCAATCATTTCAAGCCCTGTCTTGTCAGGCATATTGACATCTGAAATAACAATATCGACGGGATGTTCTCGAACGTAGTCCAGAGCATCGTCAGCATGATTGGCTGTTGCAACGACTTCCATATCCCACTTATCAAAAGGAATCAAACGTTTGAGACCTTCTGTAATCATGTACTCGTCGTCCACTAAAAGTACTTTATACATCTTTATCCTTTCTCTTCATTTTTAATGGTAATTCGATAGCGAACACCTTCTTTTTCAACAGATTCTACACTGATATCATACCGGTCACCAAAGTAGAGCACAAAGCGCTCATGCACATTGACAATCCCAATGGACTGCCGTTTCCCACTATAATCCACTGTATGTTCAAAGGTTCTTTGAGCTAATTTGTCCTGGATCTCTGCTAATTTTTCGGCAGGCATTCCACGCCCATTATCGGTTACCAAAATTTCAACATAACCTTCTTTTTTCAAGGCCTTGATACTGATCACATTATCTGTACGTCGATGATCAACTCCATGAGCAAAATAATTCTCCACCAAGGGTTGGAGGGTGAATTTTGGAATGCGCATTTCTTCCAAGCCAGGGTCGATCTTAAATCCGTAAGCAATGGATTTTGGATAGCGAACCATACAGAGATAACTGTACTTCCGACAAAACTCCACTTCTTGCTTTAATGTTGTTTCTCGCTCATCAGAGATGTTGTTGCGCAGGAGACTACTGAATTCGTAGATAATATCCGCTAGTTCATTTTGGTTTTCCATGACCGCGTACATCCGTATAAACTCGAGGGTATTGTACATGAAATGTGGATTTATCTGAGCTTGTAGGGCGCGCATATGGGCATCTTTTTGACTCAGTTCAAGCTGGTAAATATCATGGATATTTCTCTCCAATCGGTCCAACATATCATTTGTCGTCTCAGCGATTAAAAGCAATTCCTGGTCTTTTTTCGTGAGATCAATTCTTTTTCCCTGCTCCCCTTGCGCAATATCATGGATTGTTTCCACTAGGTCAACAACCTGTGTTTGATACTTCGAAAATGTTTTTTTCAAGGTTACATATAAAATAACGATAAAGAGGAGACTCAAAGCAAGAATAAAGACAGAACTAGAGATACTACCACTAAGGACATAACCTCGCGGAACAGCAACCTGAACCTGATAACCATGAGCAGTCTCATCTTGCAACCATTCCTCTCGATCACTTTTTTCACCTTGGTGAAACATATCCGTTTCAAAAGGAGAGGTTATGCTCACAGCAATTGGGATATTTCCTCTGGTATTGTCAATAGCCTTATAAAAAACATCGGAAGATACAGAAACATAAATAACTCCAAGAGCTTGATCCGATACTGGATCGGATACGGGAACGGCAAAACTATTAGGATCTGGCTTAAAGGCGTCTGCAGAAACCTTGTAACCACTACGATTGTCCCTAGTCGAAACATAAACTTCTGTTGAGTCTTGCAAGACAATGGCTACACCCGTTACAAAATCGTTGCGCACATAAAGGTCATCGATATTTTCATAAATAGATACAGAAATATAGGGTGATGCCTTACGCTCCAGTTGCCAATAGAAATAATCTGGTGTACTAAGGCTAAAATACTTATAAATTCCCTCGATTCGCGCTTGATTATCTACTAAACTTTGGGCTGAACGCGCTGATTCTCGATAATAATACTCAACCTCGCTCACCGTCCGAGTCAAAACCCGCTGGGAAACCTGTCTTGCTTCTTTTTCGCGACTATCCCAGTTTACATAGGAAATCAAAAGAGCAAAACTAGCAATGATAACAATCATCACCCAACTATAGGTTCTAAGGAGCGAATGAAGCCAAAATTGTTTCATTCTATTTGGACGCCAATTTTTCATGAATGTTTTCATAAACAGGCTCCAATAAATCACTAATAAAGAAATGCCACATTCCAATCCCTACAAAAATGATAAGGGCTGGCATATAGAAGCCAATGATGGCTAACAAGACGCTACCAAGAAGAACCTTAGCCACTGCTGACAAGCTCATAAAAATTCCGATAAAGGCAAGCTTTAAGGTGTTTTGATAGGATAAGTCAAAATAAACTTGCAATTTTAAAGACACAGTATAGGCCAAAAATACCAAGGCTACCAAAAAGATATTTAAAAATGTTGCTGCCAAGTGGATAATGGTCTGATGCGGCAATTGGATCATGAGATACAAACCATAAATCAAGAGCAAGTCAAGTCCCATAAAGGTGTAGAAACTGAGATTGCTTTTAACAAAATTGCTCTTAAATAAAGCCCATGCTTCCTTGAAGCGATAAGCACGGTAAGAATAGCCGTGTTCTGCAAATAAACTCATGAGAGTCGCACTAGCTGGTGCTATACCAAAAACCACACCTCCTGCTAGTGTCAATAACCAAAAATAAACCGTTGCAATCATCCCCAAAAAGAAACGATGAAAGACTAGCTCAATAAAATTTCCCACGGTTTGCCTCCAAAAAAATAATCTAGAACTATTATAACATATTTCAAGCGCTCTCAAAAATAGGAGGAGAGAAAAGGCAGTGAGAGTTGAACTTGCTACCTTTTAGAAGCAAGTTCGGAGCAGCTATCCATCCTTGTCAAATGGCCAAATGTTAGTTTATAAAGGATAAATATAATTGTTTAATAAGGATATTTGTGCTATAATAAAGATAGATAGAGATACCGATTAATGACCAAAGGAGTTTTCGGAAAAGATAAACATATTTGCAGATTAAATACTTACTATTCAACTTATTTACTGGATTAACAAAATAACGAAAGGAGTATGAATCATGACTTTAAGAACTACTTTGTTTTGTGTTGCGCTTGTATTGACTCTTTTCTCTGATAAATTGTTCAAACAACAATATGTAAAAATCGGAAAAATAATTTGCGCTATAATCTTATTAGTCGCTTCATTATCATATCTGTTCTAAATCATATCTGTTCTAAGTTATTTTAAGAATACAGGAATTTGTTTATCCTGTATTCTTTTTTTCTCTATAAAACGTGCATTGATAAAAACGAATAACAAAAACACCCCGTTTATGCGGGGTGCAGTAAAGAGAATTAATAAGGTGATATAATCTAATTATTTTTCTTCATCTTTTTTAAAGATGTTTTTAACACCTTCAACAGCGCCTTCAATAGCGTCTTTTGCATCTTCAGCGACTTCTTTCACTTTAGAAGCAACTTTTTCAGCAGCTCCTTCGCTTTCAAGTTCTTTGTCGCCTATCAATTTGCCAACGCCTTCTTTAACAGATCCTGCTGCTTGGTTTAATTTTTCTTCTGTAGACATAAGTATGTCCTCCTTTTATTTTTTTCTAAATTAGTAATTATTGAACACGTGGTTCTGCTTTGGCTGCAACGTCTTTAACATTGTCAACACCTTGGCCAACTTTTTAATGATGTCTGTCGCCAGCTAGTCAATTGAATTCCTAAATCACTAACCTGGTGATAATCTATCAAAATAGGAAGGAAAATTGTCAAGATTAAAATACAGAAAATAAGTAATAATATTTTCTTTGATTTTGACATATAAAATCCTTTCAATTAAAGCACTAAACTATAGGTTTACCCGTCAATACTAAATTTAAATCTATAGTTTATGATTGAGTAAAAAGTTAACCTTTTTTACCCAAAAGGAATGATACTACAGCGACAACAATCACCGCACCAGCAATCGATGGAATAATTGACATTCCCGCTAGAGAAGGTCCCCATGTCCCAAAAAGCGATTGGCCGACGGATGACCCAATTAAACCAGCAAAAACATTTGCAATGATTCCCATTGAACCACCTTTTTTAGTAATTGCTCCTGCAGCGAGACCGATAAAACCTCCTACAATAATGGACCACAACATAATATGCACCCTCCTTTCACAACCCCAATATTTGGGTTAAATATAGTATATCATAATGTGAGAGCGCACACAAATTATATGCTCACGAATATATGCTTTAATAAAATTGATGTTTGATTTTAAAAAACTACACGAAAAATGTAATTATTTAGTTAATTTTTATTGAAATTGGCAAAAAGAAAAAACGCTTGAAATCAGCGTTTTTCCTATGTATTGATTCGTATTGAATGCTTACTTCACTTCTATAAAAGATTAAATAATTTCTATTTTAGCTGTTAGAAACGTTGGTACATCAATGTTTTTAGAATGCTACATAATAAAAGGTAGAGTGAATGGTAGAGTAGTAAAAATAGTTGTTATCCTAGTTGA
>NZ_KV795014.1:0-4225 GCF_001808865.1 Streptococcus sp. HMSC061D10
AGCCGATGTGCTTGCTGATTGACTAGCACTGGTTGACGCTGACTCTGATGCACTGGTTGAATCCGAAGCAGATTCAGAACGATATTTCTTATCTGAAACAGTTTCATCTTGACTATAGACAGTTGGTGGATATGGTTGACTACCAGATGCCACTTTAGCATTATCTTTATAGTAGACTGTTGCAATACCGTCCTCACTTACGTCAATGCTAGAAATACGATCGCGACCGTTTGGAACAACCTTATCGTGAGCTTTTCTGATTTCTTCGCGAACTTTTTCCTTATCAGTATCCGTTAAGTGATTTTTATCTTTGACCTCAGTCACATCAATAGCAGGCTTCTTAAACAAGTTCTGCAACTGATCTTGCTGAATGCTAATTTCTCCTACATCAACGGTATTCCCACTCGGATCTGTAGCCGTTAGCCAACGTCCCCAGTGATTCCCTGAACTCCAAGCAAGATCTTTATTTGGCACTGCATTTATTGTGAAAGTGGTTTGGTCATCATTCGTTAAGGTATTGATAATGTTCGTGATTGGACCAGTTCCCCATTCAGGTCTATTTTCGAAGAAGTCCGTCAAGTCTTTTCTATTACCAGAGACCTTAAGTGTGACCAATTTACCACTATTATCTTTACCTGTATAAGTAATCTGGATATTGTCCCCAGCATAGAACAGGTATCGACCATTACTATCTTTCTTAGGTTCTTTACCATTTACTGTAACAGTATAGGTAATCGTTGGTTTTACACGTTCTGGAGTGATTGTTCCTGTCGTTACTTCTGAATTCAGATCATCTACTGTAGATTTAGCTGTTACATTACCTGTTGGAAGAAGACCGTTGTTACCGTCGTATGCTTTTTTCAGATCAGCAGGTTCAAAGGTAACGCTTGATTCGTTGTCTTTTGCTGTCTTGGTAAATGTATGACCTGCCAATGTGAGCGTAACAACTGCTCCAGGCGTTACATTCGTAACGACAATCGAACGATTTGGCAATCCACCTGTTTCATTGATAGAATCTGCAGAGATAGTAGGAGCTTGCGGATTTACTGCGTATTTGATTGGGACACGTTGTTTCACACGCACACCTGTACCATCTACAGGCAATTCAACTTCCACATCCTTTGTAAATCGTCCAACTCTAGAAAGATCTGGTGCTCCATCAATCCAAGTAAAATTAGTTTTATCTACATTATAATCAGGGCTTCCTGTCACCTTGGTGATAGAATCTTTCGGATTTGTAGCTACACGTTGATAATTAGGATCATCTGTTTTGTTTTGAGTGAAGATATAAGAACGGTTAGACTCAAACTTATATACATTATGAATAACATCTACAGTCTTGCTAAGTAATTTCGAACTATCTGTCTCACCAAGACGACCTTTAGGATATGTAAAGGTTAATTTGAAACGCTGTTGTCCAGCTTCTGTCGTAGTGATAGGAGCATCTGACAAGCGAGTTCCATTTTCATCTGTCCATGTTTGTCGAGAACCACCTGGGAACCAGTCATTCCCCGATTTATAGACATAGTCAAGCCAGTTTGAACCATTTCCGTTGTGAGGAGTCGTTCCTTGGATATCATTGATTGGAGCTTTTGGTGCGATTGTAGTCATGGTACTATAAGTGACAGTAACATCATCTGTAGAACCATCTGAGTATGTGACTGTCGCCACAGCTTTTTTATTATCCCCAGAGTTAGTTGTGTCAATTGGCGTCTTCCAAGTAACAGTTGCACCTAGCGGTAATTGTTTGCCATCTTCAAGCTGAACAAAGTTGGCAGCATTTGATAAATCGCTAGCAGTCTCACCGACATATGTATAGACAGTCGGAACCTTCGCTACAGCAGTATATTTATCCGTCTGATTTTTGATTACAAATTTAACATAACCATTGTCAGCAATACCATTCTTCGTATGAACACTATCTGTAACGCCACGGTCATCCGTCGCCATCAAATAGCGTTCAAATGATTTGCCCGCCGGGAAACTTTTATCTAGTCTTCCTGTAATAGTAATATTTGCATTTGCTTGGTCTGTCAAACTTGTGATTGGATTTGAACGATTGATACCAGTATATCCTGCGTAGTTGTTCCCGTTTGCATTATCCGCAGTATAATATTGCGACTCAAACTTCAACGACGAAATTTTTCCAGAATCATCAGTTGCACTAAAGGTTACATTAACTTCTTCTCCGCGGTAGAGATAAATTTCCTTAGTCGTAGCATTATCATAAGGAATCACCAATTTTGGTCGTTCATTGACTGTCACTGACTGTGAAATTGGATTGCTACGAGTATTATCCTTATAAACAATCGTCGCAGTACCATCGTTTGCAACTTCAATGTCTTTGATGCGGTGAACTGTCTTATCATTCTTAGCGTAGATGGCACTCTTGACAGCTGTCTTTTCGTCCTCTGTTAAGCTACTTTTATTTACTACAGGTGTAAAGTCAGGATCGGTCACTTTAAGACGATCCTTCAGTTGTCCTTGAGTGATACGAACATTACCAGTTCCAACTGTTCCGTTGACATTTCCTACTTGGTCAGTTGCAACTGCATTCCGTTGCCATGTATTTCCTGGCTTCCACTCCAGATCATCATTCATATGAGCATTGACTGTGATAGTCGCAGGACTTTCTGGTGTAGCTGTAATATCTCCTGTCAAGAGATCCACAGCGCCTGTACCGTATTTAGAATCTTCAAAATAGTTACTTCTTAAACCTGGTTGTCTTCCATCCGCTTTAGGTACAATCTTGAACTCTTTCAACTTACCACTATTATCAGTCGCAGTAAATTTAATGGTAACATTATCACCAGCATAGACGATGTGTTCCATACCTCGGTCTGCATATGGACTTTGTGTCGCTCGAATGACCTCGCCATCACGCGTCACTGTAACAGCAGGCACAGGTACTTCCGTTTCCGCTCTCACGTTAGCTCGAACGACATCCACAGTATTATCCCGATAGGTAAGCGTGATTTCACCAGTGTTAGACACTGTAATTTCTTTACCACCTTCAGAACCATTCTTGTAGTCAGTTTTTGAAAGGAGAGCAGCATTTTTGCTCTTGAAGTTTTCAAGAATTTGAGCCCTCTCAGTATCGCTCAAAGATGACGGGTTGTTAACTGTAACAGTATCGCCACTTACCGGATCTTGACGTTCGTTAAATCCTCTGATTACAAATGTAGTAGTTTGTCGATCCCACTGAATCTTTGGATTATCACTTGCACCGTATTCGACATAGTACTCCCCAGGAACCATAGGATTCCAAGTGTTACCCGTTCTACCTACAGTTCCATAAACTCTTGTAGTCCATGTTTTATTATCAAAAACCCATCCAACTACTTGACCTTTATCATTTGTTTTAACCGTGGCGAAACCATAGTCACCTGGGAAATTTTTCCCCATCAAGCCTGTAATAATGGCGTTATCTTTTTTATTTTCCCAAAAATCTCGCAAACCTTTGTCATCACGAAAAATGATATTGTAGTTTATTGCGTCATCATTAAATACTTCAATACGTGATGGCATTTCAATCGTAGGAGGGTTATCAGTTTGCCGAGAATTCCCTGGGTTTACAGGTTTATTTTCTATAGGACCTGTAGTAACTCTACTGCTGTTAGCTCTAGAGTAACTACCAGACCTAGAATCCCCATCAATCGGTTGACTACTTGTCCCAACTTGAGCTTGAATTGTAGCCGTCTTAGAACTATCACTTACTGTGGCATAAACAAGAACTGTACCTTCAAGATTTCTATTTTGATCATGCCTATAAGTAAAAGCATATTCATGATTGGAGTCCTTGCGTTTCTCCATCTCTTGGCCATTGAATGTTACTCTAGTAATAGTAGTATTGGCATCAACCTTAGCAATAATACCTGCATAGTTCAAGGGCGAACGCGAAGTCATATTAATATGCCAAACAACTTCACGTGTCTTAGAATTAAAATTACTAGATACAATTGCAGAATCAGTAACTTGTCCTAAATTCTGTTGGTTAACAAAACCTCTTAAACCGACCCCCTCGAACATTGCCTGTCCATTACGGCTATCACGTTGACCTGAATTTGCACGTAAAACAGCATTGGCGATTGAGTTACGAGCTGAAGTTGCAGACTTGACAACTGCTCCTAGGTCTGCATTTGGATCCTTCAAAGCATTTTCGATTTCAATAATCGCATTCTGAACTTTGAGAATCGCTGAATCGGTATTTGGCAAACCAGCAGCT
>NZ_KV795015.1:0-911 GCF_001808865.1 Streptococcus sp. HMSC061D10
AGAGAAACAGACCGAGTAACGAGGTATAAATTGATCAAGTCAGGGAAACACTGGCTTCGAGCATCTACCTCTCTTTTTGGTTTGTTCAAGGTTCTTCGTGGTGGTATTGATACAGCTCAAGTTACAACAGAAGTTGTTGAAGATCGTGTTTCAACATCCCTAACTGGGCTTGATATCCTCAAGGGGATAGCTGCTGCGGGAACTGTCATAGGTGGAGGGATTGCAACCCAATCTCATGTCTATGCTAATGAACAGACTGCTGTTGAAAAAGTAGTTGAAGGTAAGGAAGTTCTTGCTAATGCAGATCAAGCTACCTTGGGAACAGTTGGGCAAGATGATCAAGAAAGACCAACTTCAGATACGACCTCTCAGTCATTAAGTGAGAGTGAGTCAGTCTCAGCGAGTGAATCTGCATCCGTATCAGCAAGCACAAGTGCGTCTGAGTCAGCTTCAACCAGTGCGTCTGTATCAGCAAGCACTTCAGCTTCAGAGTCGGCAAGTACCTCTGCATCTGAGTCAGCATCAACGAGCGCTTCGGCCTCAGCGAGTACAAGTACATCGGCTTCAACAAGTATCTCTGCTTCATCTACTGTGGTAGGATCACAAACAGCTGCGAAAGAAACTGTAACCGATACAAGCACGCCAACTGATAGAACAGGTGAATCATCAGAAACAGCATCGACAACTTTAGAGGGCAAGGTAACCTTTGCTAACCAAATATCTAAAGTAGAGAAAGTTGCAGATTCAACTACCAACTTATCGGCTTCTGCAACGGATCTTGTAGCCACAACTGCAGCTACAGAAGCAACCGCTAAGAAGGTCGAAGAAGATCGTAAGAAACTAGCTAAACTTTCAGCTGAGATGGGTGAGTATCTTGCTAAAGCTGCTGGTTTGCCAAATACCGATTCAGC
>NZ_KV795016.1:0-401 GCF_001808865.1 Streptococcus sp. HMSC061D10
GCATCATCATCAATCTCAATAGCATCTCCCCAGAAATCGGTCAAAACTTCCTGCATAATACTGTTGAGTTTGCTTGCCCCAAAGGTTTCTCCTTCTTCAATCAGTGTATACACCTTACGTTGGAAGGCTGCTTCCAAAAGGTGGGTAATAAAGTTATGGAAATAGGTATCTGTCAAGCGGTGGGCAAGAGCGAAGCGTTTCTGACGTGGATCATCAGATTGGTGTTCCAAGTAATCGCTGAGAAGCAATTCATTGAAGGTTGACGGTGCTTCGACATAGTAGGTCGACATGTGGGCATTGAAGTAACTTTGGTGATTATCTGAAAAGATAAATTGACCAGAATGCCCGATTTCATGAATCAAGGTATAAACATCGCTCAAACGACCTGTCCAGCTCATGAG
>NZ_KV795017.1:0-6007 GCF_001808865.1 Streptococcus sp. HMSC061D10
TGTTATTTTCAACTCTTACTATTATACCGAGTTTTTCCTACTTGTCAACACCTTTTTAAAACTTTTTTTCACCAACCTTTGAAGACCACCTTTAACTCCCTGAGAAGGGACTTGCGGCCTTTGAAGCGTTCATCTGCCCAGAGACGTTCGTAGGTTTCTTGCTTATTTTGGGGCAACTTTCTTCTATAAGTATCCAACAAGTCATGAAAGGCATAATAATCATCCAACCATAAACCTCCTTCTGGTAGGCGATGGCTAATCTCTCCTACTTCTTCATAAGCCATTCGATCTAGACGTCGCTTTTGGCTCTCTTGTTTTCTTACAGTATCAAGGATTCGGTTGCGGAATTTTGTTTTGAAGTAGACGTAGAGTTTCTTTTCTTTTTCAACTAGTTCTGGATGGGAATCTAGGAGTTCATAAAGGCAGATCATTCCTTCTTGATCCCAGTCCTCCTTCTCCCATAGATGGAGATAATAATTTTTTCGGCATTTATGAACAATCCCTTTTACCTTTGCGTAGTATTTCTCAAGCATTTGCTTTCCTCCTTTCTCTGCTTGTAGTATAGCAGAGAAAGGGGGAAAGAAGGGCCCTAGTTTCTATCTTGTTTCTTTTTAGCTCTCTAATGTTATGGAAATCGTGAATACTCACAAGTGAGGGTGAAAAAAGACAACTGTTTTCCCCACAGTTGTCTTTGCTTTTTAGATTTAATTGACGAAATTTCCAAGAAATGCCCGATTAAAGTTCTGCAATCTGATTAAGATTTACTTCTGCTACTGTATCATTACCAAACATAGAGATAATCATCTTAACTTTGTTGTTATCAATTTCTGTAATCTTACCTGTGTAATCTGCAAAAGCACCGTCAATGATACGAACAGTTTGACCAACTTGGACATCAATATCAAATTCTTGGACAGTTTGACCCATAGAAACTAAAATATCGCGAATTTCTTGTTCCAAAAGTGGAGTTGGTTTTGATCTGTTTCCGTGTGAACCTACGAATCCTGTTACGTTTGGTGTGTTACGTACAACAAACCATGCTTCGTCGGTCATAACCATTTCTACAAGAACATAACCTGGAAAGCGATTTTCTTCGATTTCTTTTTTCTTTCCATTTTTTTCCACTTGCACTGTTTGTGTAGGAATCTCAACACGCAGAATATTTTCTAACATATTGTATGTTTGTGCACGCTGCAATAGATTTTCTTTTACCTTATTTTCGTAGCCAGAATAAGTTTGTAGCACAAACCATCCTTTATCAAAACTATCCATGTTTTTTCCTTTCCTAACTGAAGAATTTCAGCGACTAGATCTTTTTCTTAGCTTATTTTAAAAAATATTAATAAAACGAATCAATCCGCTAACAATCAATTGGTCAAAAATATAAATCATCACTACAAAGAAAGCAGTGTATTCCATGATAGATTTAAAATCTAACCAACTTTCCTTGCGAGTCGGCCAAGTTGTTTCTTTAAGAAGTTTAAAAATGTCCTTAATAAAACGCATCGTTTTCTCCTATCTCGTTTCTCGGTGTGTGGTGTACTTGCCACAGTGTTTACAAAATTTATTTACTTCTAAGCGTGTTGGTTTTGGATTTCCACTAATCTTAATCGAATAGTTTCTAGAACCACAAACCGCACAGGCTAGACTTGCTTTTTTAAGTGCCATAACGCCTCCATCTTACCTATTATAACAAGAATCCTCTGCTTTGACAAGCTTAATTGTTTTTTTGAATTCTTAAATCTTGAACTGTAATTTCTTAAAGTAACTTCTACTTGTACTAACGGTAAAACTTAGTTTAGGAATTTAGCCTTCCAAAATCTCAGCTCAAGTTTTCTTCTACCTCAGACTGTATGTTTCGAAAATCAAAAACCTAGGAATCATCCTAGGCTTTATGATGCTTATTTACCAAGGTAGTATTCAGAAACTACGTTCAATTTTTCGTCAAATTCGAATACCAATGGTGGGAAGTTAGGGATTTCCACATCCATGATTTCGTCGTCTGACAAGCGTTTGATGTGTTTTACAAGGGCGCGGATTGAGTTACCGTGTGCTCCTACGAATACATTCTTACCGTCTTTAAGCGCTGGAGCGATTTTATCTTCCCAGAATGGAAGGGCACGTTCCAACGTCACTTTCAAGTTTTCAGCATCTGGAATTACTGAGTCATCAAGTGAAGCATAACGACGGTCAGTATGAGCTGAGTACTCATCATCATGAGGCATTGCTGGAGGCAATACATCGTATGAACGACGCCAGATGTGAACTTGTTCATCACCAAATTGTTCAGCAGCTTCAGCTTTGTTTTTACCAGTCAAACCACCGTAGTGACGTTCGTTCAAGCGCCATGATTTTTCAACTGGAACCCACAATTGGTCAGATGCTTCAAGAGCCAAGTTAGTCGTTTTGATCGCACGTTTCAATACTGAAGTGTAAGCTTGGTCAAATTCGATACCAGCTTCTTTGATCAATTTACCAGCGTCAATCGCTTGTTGTGTTCCTTTTTCAGACAAATCAACATCAGCCCAACCAGTGAAAAGGTTAGCTTTGTTCCATTCAGACTCACCGTGGCGAGCAAAAACCAATTTTACCATTTGATGGATACTCCTTTTATTTTCCGAGGTTTCCCTCGTTTATCTATTCTATTTTACACAATTTTTCACAAAAAAGCTAGTCAAAATCGATTAAAAAGAGAAGAGACTTCTTGACTCTTCCCTTTATGTATAGAACTATCCTTCAATTTGGAAATGTTTTAAGCTCGACAAGTATAGCGCTCCACCAATGATGAGGATTATTCCACCGATCCATCCCAAGAATGGAATCAATGATACTCCCGATCCAACGATAAACAAGATAGACGGCGCAAGTGAGATACGTTTGTCATCCTTATAATAGACAAGAGTGAGAATTCCTAGGATAAGAGTTGCAATTTTTACTAAAGTAAAAACAAGGAAAACAAATCCCAAAACAAATCCCGCAAAATCTTCATTGTCAGAAATAGCAGCAATCATAACTATAACGACTGGTAAGATTGCTAAAACTGCTCCTGCAATGATTCCAATAATTCCATCAACTTGTGCAAGTGTTTTTGTCTTCATAACTGTCTCCTCAAAATGTTATACAATCGTTATTTTACCATATTTTAGTTTTTATTTAAAGTTTTTACCAGTCTGGTACGGAATGATGATTAATGATTGATGATTTCGTCACTGGCTCTCTATACGAATCAAACTAGTGATATTTTAAGTGTAATAGTTCTATTTTTTTACTTATTATTTTACATTTATAGCATATAGCACACCATATTCCTCCATGAGGTTATCTGAGGTTTAGTATTAGTTTCCCTGTACTATTTCTTACTCAGATTTAATTTAGCGCTCTTGATTGTTTCTGATAGAACTATACAACTAGTATTAATAAATTGTTGACTAATTTACATACAGCAATTTTGGCTCTATAATTTCTATAGTGGGTAAAACCACCGTAGGAATTATGGAGCCTATTTTGTTGTAGAAAAAAAGCCTCATAAGAACTATAATGAAAGCACCACACAATACATTAGGGAGTTACTTATGAGACCTATTAAGAATACCACAGAATTACTTGAAATAAAAGACCCAAATATAAAGATTTTCTTTGTTTTTAAAACAATAACTCACTTAGAGATACGTGCTAAACTCGATTATCCTGTTCCTTTATGCCCTCATTGTAAAGGCAAGATGATCAAATATGACTTTCAAAAAACTTCGAAAATTCCTTTACTAGAACATGCTGGATACCCATCATTACTTCGGCTCAAGAAACGCCGTTTCCAATGCAAAAATTGTCATAAGGTTCTTGTGGCTGAGACTCCTATTGTAAAGAAAAATTGCCAAATTTCGAACCTGGTTAGACAAAAAGTGGCCCAACTTCTTACTGAAAAAATTTCCTTAACAGATATCGCTAGAAGACTTTCTATTTCTACTTCAACTGTCTACCGAAAATTGGATCAATTCACCTTTGAGGAAAATTTTGATAAATTACCCACTGTAATGTCATGGGATGAGTTGGGTTTTAGAAATGGACAACTAACCTTTATTGTACAAAATTATGAAACAAACGAACTACTTACAATCCTAGATAATCGCCGACAAACTTCTATTCGGAATTACTTCTTGAAGTACCCTCTTAAAGTTCGCAAGCAAGTGAGGTATATTACTATGGATATATCTGGTGCTTATATTCCATTAGCTAGAAGACTTTTTCCTAATGCTAAAATCGTTCTTGACCGATTCCATATTATCCAACATCTCGGCAGAGCTTTTTTAAGAACGCGCATTGATAGGATGAATCAATTTGATAAAAAGTCGCTCCCTTATCGCTCTTTGAAGAACCATTGGCGTATCTTCCAGAAGGATAGTCGTAAACTTTCTCTGCAACCTTTCTATTCCAAGACATTCCGTCAAACACTAATACCAAGAGAAATAGTCGAGAAAACACTTTGCTATTCTCATGAACTTTCACATCACTACAATCTTTATCAACTCCTCTTATTTCATTTTCAAGAAAAGAATAAAAGGCTGTTTTTTGAACTGATTGAGGAGAACATGAACACTGTTAATTCTTATTTTCAAACTGTATTTAGAACTTTTATGAAACATAAGAATTACATTGACAATGCTTTAGAAGAACCTTATTCAAATGCAAAGCTTGAAGCAACTGACAAGCTGATCAAAGACATTAAACGTCAAGGATTTGGTTTTAGAAACTTCTTAAACTTTAAGAAGCGTGTTTTCATATCCCTTAACATCAACAAATATTATCCTTTCTCGTTGTTAAAATTTTTGTCACCCACTACAGTTGACAAAGAGCCCTTTTTTGCTGCCCTATAGTGACTAGCTTCCAAAAGATCAAAAAAACCGTAAGAATTTCTTCTTACGGTTTTTCTGGCAATCTCATAGAATCAAGATTCTTAGATTTGCTTTATTTGAGTAATGGCTTACTCTTCTTCCTTACGTTTTTTAGAGATAAGGAGTCCTCCTGTCACTGCTGCAAGAAGTGCTAGTCCAAGTGAAGCGTTAGATTGTTTAGTACCAGTGTTTGGCAATTCTTTCGCTCCTGCTTTCTTAGCTGGTGCTTGAGCAGGTGACTCTTTAGTTGCTTCCTTAACAACTTTATTAGCTGCAATTGTTGCTACTGATCCGTCCGCAAAGGTTACAACTACTGATCCGTCATTGTTAACCTTAACATCTGTCGCAGTTGGGTTAGCTTTCTTAACTTCTTCAGCTACTTTAACTTTTTCTGCGTCTGTCAAGTTGCTTGGATCTACTACTGGAGTAAGAACTGGTACTTTAGCATTATCAGCATCTTTACCACCTACATTAACTTTACTTACTGTTACTGTTGTTGTAACTGATGTATTTCCTGCTTCGTCTGTTGTTGTTACAGAAACTGTATCTCCAGCATTCAAACCATTAACTGGAATACTGAATTTACCATCTTTATCTGCTTTCGCTGATACTTTAGTTCCATCTGGTAGAGTAACTTCTACTGTTGAACCTGCTTCGGCTGTACCTGTGATTGCTGTATCACCAGCTTTAACTGGGTTCACAACTGGTGCTGCTGGAGCTGTGATATCAGCTTGAGTAACTGTCTTATCACCTGTAAGTGTTGCTGTTGAGCCATCTGGGAACGTTACTTTCGTTGTTCCGTCTTGACCTACTTCTGCTTTAGAGCCTGGGTTCGCTGCTTCTACAGCTTCTTTAACTTTAGCTTTTTCTGCATCAGTCAAGTTTGCTGTGTCTTTAACTGGTGTCTTAGTTGATGGAGCTTTAATACTGTCAGCATCGGCTTTTGCTACAGTTGCAGTTGTCGCATCTGATGTGTTACCTGCGTCATCTGTCGCTGTTACAGATACTGTTTTACCTTCTTCCAAACCGCTAACTGGGACACTGAAGTTGCCATCTTGATCAGCTGTTGCTGTTGCTTTTGTTCCGTTTGGAAGGGTTACTTCTACTGTTGAACCTGC